>JAMDBX010000046.1:0-33648 GCA_023487645.1 Patescibacteria group bacterium
CGGTAATGCCCAACCTGTCCGGAGCAGATAATTTACCGCTTTTTATTGAATCTTCCAATCCATACAAATAATCTCGGGGGTAATCCACCCGGACCAAAGATACTTCCCCGCTATTTAACTTTTCTCCCTGGTTGGGAATGGACATAGATTTTTTATCCAGCAAAAACTGCTCCTTTCCTATTCTCACCGGAATATTCCAAATTGTATTATCCTTAGTTTGATTCTTAGAGATTGGACTAGAAAAGAATCTACTCTGTTTTAACAGTAGCCTGTTGCCTGTTACCTGTACCCTTACCGCCGGGTGTCCCGCCCGCAAGGTCCAGTTTTTCATTACCTTTTTGACGGGTTTACCGGATTTTTCTTCCAAATCTTGCCATAAATCTTCAGTTTGGGCATTACCGTAGGCATGTTTTTTCAAATAATACTGCAAACCTTTTTGGAAATCCTTCTCCCCTAAATACTTCCACAACATTCTTAAAACCGAAGCTCCCTTGGAATATGACACCCGGTCAAAAATCTCGGAAATTTCAGCCGGATTTTTTACTTCCACCTCAATCGGGTGCGTATTTTTTAACGAATCCAGCTCAAAAGCATCAGACAACTCGGTAGCTACAAATTGAGTCCAGATATCCCACTCCGGAAAGATATGATCTACAGCTAAATATTCAATGAACGAAGCAAAGCCTTCGTTTAACCACAAATGAGTCCACCACTCCATAGTAACCAAATCACCAAACCACTGGTGGGCCAGTTCGTGGGCAATCACCATGGCCACCCATTGTTTATTGGCTGAAGAGGAACTGGCTTCGTCAATCAACAAAGTGGATTCCCGGTAAGTTACCGCTCCCCAATTCTCCATGGCTCCGGCTGCAAAATCCGGGATAGCAATCATGTCAAGTACGGGCAGCGGGTATTTAATTCCAAAATAATCATTGTAAAATTCCAAGCATTTGGCTGCCACATCTAACGCAAACTTGGCTTGGGCTTTTTTACCAGGAGTGGTAAAAACCCTGACCCTGACTTTATCTTCAGTCTCTTTTTCAATATATTCAAAATCTCCCACAATAAAGGCCAGCAAATAGGTAGACATTTTTGGGGTAGGGGCAAATTCAACAGTTTTGTAACCGCTTTCATGCTCCAACACATTAGATTCCATAGTGTTTGAAATAGCGGTTAAATTAGCCGGCACCATTAAAGTCACATCAAAAATAGCTTTTTGTGAAGGCTCATCAAAAGAAGGAAAAGCCCGCCTGGCATCAGTCGATTCAAATTGGGTGGTCGCGATATGTTTTGAAACTCCGCCCACTTCATAGCGTGAACGGTAAAAACCCCGCATTTTATCATTTAAAATTCCCCTAAACATTAGTTTTAGCTGCCCTCTGCCTTTGAGAAGAGTTTTGGGAAAAGTAAAGGTGGCGGTTTCAGCTTTAACATCATAGGAGATCCTACCTGCCCAGACCTGTTTATCTTGATGGATGAATTCTGCTGAATCTATTTCCAGCTCAGCTGAGTGGAGAGTGATTTGCTTAGCGGGTTTATCCAGCAACAATTCGATTGTTTCTTCGCCGTAAAAGGTAAACTGCTCAAGGTCCGGCCGGAGCATAATTTTGTAGCGCTGGGGTTTAACATGTACCGGTAATCTAACTTTGTTTTTCATAGTTTACCCCTTTCCTTAATTCTGTTTGGTACTTTACCTAAATCACAATCTCTTGTCCAGTCTTACCCGATCTAAATCCTTTATATTTCATTTGTACCACGGCCGGAGGACATTTGTCTCAATTCCCAATATTATCAGATTCAATTACCATCACCCAATCCTCTATCCCGACTTGCTTAATAAAATCTCTTAATAGCTTTGTGCAGTTTATCTTTGAAGCCCAAATACTTTGCTGCCATTGTTTAAATCCTAGCTGTTTCAATTTAAACCTTAACAAATCGCGAGCCTGTCTTCTTTTCTCTGGAATATCCCAAACCACCAACCTCCATTTACCATCCCATTTCTCATCTCCACTTCTCATTTTTGCCCACAATGCTCTATCTTTACCGGAATCTGTTAATCGTAAAATCAATTCTTCATCCTTTACAAATTCAATAAAACCTTTTTCTCTTAATCGTTTAATTACTTGGGAAAGAGCTGGTTTCTTAACCGGTCTTTCCAGCAAAGGATTATAGATAAAATCTTCAAAACTCACATAACCATCAACTGATTTCTCCAAAGCGAGTAAAACTAAATCAGTTAAAGCCTTTCGCTTGCTAGGAAACCTAGTCATTTATCACAAATGTACCACGGCCGGAGGACATTTGTACAGACATAAAATAAAGCATCTCTTTATTCTTTCTTCGTAAAGCTAAAATTGGTATAATGCCTCAAGTAGTTAAATTGCCGAGGTGGTGGAATGGTAGACACGATAGACTCAAAATCTATTGATCGCAAGATCATGAGGGTTCGACTCCCTCCCTCGGCACAAGTAAGTATTTAAGGCCAGCTTGTTTCCCTCATTGGAATCACCATCACCTCAGGAATAGCTGTTTCTTTAGGTAAAGATAAAACAAACTTAATTACCTCTGCCACATTTTTTGGATCCTGCAAATTAGGCTCTGCCTCCGGAAATCTTTCTAAAATAAAGGGTGTTTTCATCCCGCCGGAAACCAAAGCTGTAACTTTGATATTTTTCTCCCGGCCTTCTACATGTGCGGCGTGGGAAAAACCCAACAAACCCCATTTGCTAGCATGGTAAGCTGAAGCATTAGCCCAGGCTCTTTTGGAAGCTGTAGAACAGATATTAATCACTTGCCCAGGCTCTTTTTTACCCATAACGGAGAAGGCATGTTTAGTCATTAAAAACGCCCCAATCAGATTAACTTTTAGCACCTTCTGCCACTCATCGGTCAAAATTTCGTCCAAAGATTTAGTAAAATCTATCCCGGCATTATTAATTAAAATATCTAAAACCCCAAACTGTTTATCCAACTCATCAAAAACTTTTTTTACAGAAAGCTCATCGCTTACATCCAATTCTATCGCCTGAGCCTTTCCCCTTTGGTATTTTATCCATTTGGCAGCTTTTTCCGCTTTCTGTTTATTAACATCAGCCACAATCACTAAAGCCCCCTCCTTAGCCAAACTTCGGCAAATTTCTTGACCTAAACCTTGACCCCCACCGGTTACTAAAGCAATTTTGCCTTTGAAAGCATTCATTTCATTTGCTCCTTCAACACGTAAGGTAATTTCGGTTTAACCGGCAGAGATTTTGGCAAAACAGTTTCCGGCCGGTCTTCTGAGGTAAATAACTGTTTTTCTATTAACTCGCAAATCGTGTGGATCACATTAGTATGGATTTCCTGAATTCTTTGGGTATCATCAGAAGGAACTATTAAGGCCACATCACACAACTCAGCTGCTTCGCCTCCCTTTTTCCCTAACAACCCTATACAAACCATTCCCTTCTTATGAGCTTCAATGAAAGCCAGGTTAACGTTTTCGGAATTTCCGCTAGTTGAGATGCCGATTAAAATATCATTTGCCTGCCCCAAAGCATTCACTTGTCTTGAGAATATCTCATCAAAGGAAAAGTCGTTCCCCCAGGCAGTCAAAAACGAAGTATCACTAGTCAGGGAAATCACCGGCAGTCCCTGCCTTAAGGAAATTTGGAAGCGGCCGACTAGCTCCGCTGCCAGATGCTGAGAATCAGCCGCTGATCCGCCGTTACCGCAGACCAAAACTTTACCACCCTCCTGGAAACTGCGGGCAATGGCTTGGGCAGCGTCCAGCATCGGAATACGCAAGGCAAACTGCGATTGTTCCACAGTTTGGGATAAAGCCCTAAAACCGCTTTCAATAATATGAAGCTGTTTTTCCTTTTCCGGGATTTGAATGTCACCAAAAAGCACTTTTTCGTAAACTTGAGAAATAGAGCTGGCAATTTTTTCCCAGGTAAAGGCATTATTGACTCTTTTCAGGCCGTTTTCTTTAAAAAAGTTGGCAATTTTGCGGTTTTTGAATATATCGGCCAACTTTTGCGCCAAGCTTTCCGCGTCATTTGGAGGAACTAAATAACCGGTTTTTCCGTCTAAAACCGTATATTTGATACCGCCCACATTTGACCCCACTACCGGCGTACCACAAGCCATCGCTTCCAAAGGCGTAATGCCAAAGGGTTCATACCAGGGAGTGGTAGTAAACACATCAGCGGCATTATAAAAATATTTCAGCGTTTCTCTGCCTCTCCGGCCAACAAATCGAACACAATCTTCTACCTTTTCCTGTCTGGCAATTCGCCTCAATCTTCTGATTTCCGGAGTAAGTCTGGCGTTAGGCACATCACTGTCACCCCCTACAATCAGCAACTTGGCTTTAACTCTAAACTTTCTCCGCAAAATTGGCAGGACAGCAATCACATTATCAATCCCCTTTCTTTTGATAACCCTACCTAGCTGTAGGATGATTGGCTCTTTGGGGTTTAAATCTAAAACCATCCGGCACAACAGTTTATCAATCGGATAAAATTCATTGGGGTCAAAACCAGCCGGGATGATAGTAATTTTGTCCGGGTTAGCATTATAGTAATTAATCATATCTTCCCGATCTTGGGGACATTCGGCAATAATGGCGGCTGCCTCTCTCATAGCTTTCTCTTCAATTCCAAAACGGTTATCCGGGAATTTATCATCTTTCCCCTGAAAGATCCGTCGGATTTTACCCAAAGCATGGAAAGTCACCACAAATGGAATATTAAATCTTTGTTTAATTTCCATGGCCGGGATTACCGCCAGCCAAAAATTAGCATGGATCAGCCGGTAAGGATCTTTTTCCGTTTTCATAAAATCAATCATGTTATCAGTAAACTCTTTCATGTGGGGAAACAATTTTTCCTTATTTATAAAGGTAATCGGCCCGGCCTTGACTTGAATCACCCTGACGCCGTTATCCCATTCCACCACTTGCGGCAGCCTGGCATCATCCCAGCGGGTGAAAATATCTACCTCATAACCCAACCGGCTCAACTTCTTGGCAATCTGGCCGATATAAATCACCTGGCCGCCGGCATCCACCCCGCCCAAAGTGGCAAGCGGCGATTCATGACTGATAAAAGCAATTTTGCGCTTCATCCCAGTACCTCCTCCCAGTCTTTGACAAACCTCTGAATGTCGAATCTTTTCTGGGCAATTTGCCGGCTTTCTTTTCCCATTTGCCGGGCCAAATTTTGATCATTAATCAATAGTTTCATCTGGGGAATTAAAGCCTCGATATTCGTATCCAAAAAGCCTGAGATTCCACTTTGAACTACGGTAACCATTTCCGTCGTAGCCAAACCAACCACCGGCAGACCAATCATCATTGCCTCACAAATTGCCAACCCCAGCGAGGTATAGCGAGCCGGATTAAACAAAAACCGGTAACGAGATAAAGCTTTAAGTAATTCTTGATGCGGTATTTCGCCTAAACCGCCTAAGTTTTCCGAATCAATGCCGATTAAATCCAAAGGCACTTCCTTCTTCACCCTTTCAAAAACATCCCGGCCCAATCTTCTACCTCTTTTGTCCAAATTATTAATTACCACCGCCCCTTTTGGCAGGTCGCCAATGTAAGGTATTTCAGGCGCCACCACACCATGCTCAATCACCCTGGTAGCGGTTTGTCCGCTATCCCACATCAAATTATTAAAATGAGTCACATGCACCAAGAAGGTATCTGAGCTGGCAGTTATATGTTTGGTATCAGTTGGCAAATCCCTGGGAGGCTCATGTTCCAGATAAACTTTTGGCAGAGTTAATTGATCCTTTGATAAAATCTCAAACTGATCCTGTAAGTAAATTTTATTCTCCGGATAGCTGGACTGGAAAAGGATTAAATCCAGCCCAAGCCTCTTAATCTCTTCTGCCGGCACCTGGTGAACATTTTTTCCCCAAGGGAATCCTGATCCGATAGCCTCATACCCCAATCCACCGCTTTTTTTAAACGGGATATAAAAATCGCAGGATTTAACTCGGGTTAAATAATATAAATAATTCCCGTGGACATGCCAGGTTAATATTCTCCTCATACACTGAGTATTCTTGGGAAACCAGCTATTCCTCTTCTCCAGTGGATATTGAGCAGCAAATCGAGCTCCATAAAGACCTGGCTTATATCTTCTGCTTCCTTAGCCTGCAGAACTCTGTGAAGATCCTGGTTAAGCGGAGCCCAAAGGTTAGGGTTTTTTAAATAGGAAATAATCACGCTGGGGGTTTTAACAGCTGCGGCCAGGTGAGAAACACCGGTATCGTTTGAAACCAAAACCCGGGCATTTTTAATAATCATTCCCAATTGCCCCAAATCAGTCTTCCCCGCCAGGTTAACTGCCGGATGAAGCATCTCCTTCAAAACCGCTGAAATAATCTCTTTTTCTTCTTCAACTCCGGTTAAAACAATTTGGTAGCCTAAGCCGGCTAAATAATCAGCCACTTGGGCAAACCTTTGGGCCGGCCATCGTCTTCGCTTCGCATAAGCACCGGAATGAATAACTACAAAATTTCCGGTTTCCAGCTTCCATTGATCAATGTTTTCCTGAAACTGCCGTTTTTCACTAGGTTTAATGGGAAATTCCAGATCAGCACCCTGAGGCTCTATCCCCAAAAATTTCATCAGCATTAAGTGTCTTTTAATTTCATGCTGGTTATCCACATACCGCATAAAAGTTTGGGGATTCGGACAGACCTCTCCTTTCCAATAGCCGGCTTCTAACTGCGGTCTTAAACTTCTGATTAAGGAATTAGTCACCTTCCCGTTACCGTGCATTTGTATCACCAAATCGAAATTTTCTTCCTGCATTTGGGTCACAAACTTTACAATCCCCCGTAAATTACCGGCACTTTCTCTCAAACCCGGATAGCCTGGAAATTCCACAAATTTATCAATCAAGTGGTTAAACCTTAAGGCAAAATCTTTTGCCCATGGCAAACCAATCAGTGTAATTTCCGCCTTAGGATAAGCCCTTCTCAAACTCCTTAAAGCCGGAACGCAACATAGTAAATCTCCCAATTTCAGTGCCCGAAAAACTGCAATCTTCATAAATAATACGATGGAATTTCAAAATTCCACCGCTTAAATCCATCATAGGCACCCCGGATAAAAGGAATATTAGAAAAGTGTAAGAAGAAGGAAAGAAAAGCCTTTACATCAACTTCATATTGTGCTAACATCGGCCCCTTTAGTGATGCTAAAACTGCTCGAGAAATTACAAAAAACATTTCCCGCGTTCAAATATAGAAACTACAGGTTATATTTCACGGGGCAACTTATATCTTATACCGGTTCCTGGCTGCATGGGGTAGCCTATGGCTGGCTGGTCTATCAACTGACCCATTCTGCCTTTTGGTTGGGGGCAATTTCTGCCCTGTCAGCTTCACCTGTTTTGTTTTTCTCCCTTTTTGGCGGATTCTTAGTGGACAAATTAAACAGAAAGAAAATCTTAATTTGCACCCAAACCAGCTCCCTAATATTGGCCGCCACCCTGGGCATATTAGTCATCACCCACACTATTACTCTGCCTATATTAATGTTGATTACTTTACTCTCCGGCATCACCGATTCTTTGGACGGCCCGGCTTCGCAGGCATTTTTGATAGATATTATCCAGAAAGACGATTTACATTCAGCCATTGGCTTGAATTCAGCCATATTCAATACCGGCCGGGTGGTCGGCCCGGCTGCAGCTGGATTTTTAATTGCCTTGGCGGGAATGGGTAATATCTTTTTAATTAACGCCTTAAGCTTCCTAGCTATTTTAATCAGCTTATGTTTAATTGAAGTCAATCCTTTAATCAACCGCAAAAAGGACAAACCTCTCAAGGCCATAAAAGAAGGCATTGCTTATGCCTCCTCTCATCCTTCCATCAGTTTATTGCTTTTGACCGCCGGCATGGGGGCCATTCTTTGTTTTTCCCAAGCCACCATGATGCCGGTTCTGGTAGCCAAGGTTTTCTCAGGCAACGCTCAAACTTTGGGATTTTTGCTTTCCTCTACCGGAGTGGGAGCGCTGGTGGGTTCTTTAATAATTTCCTCCCGGTATAAAAAAGCCAAAGCCAAGAAATTTATTATGATCGGCAGTGCCCTGTTTATGGCGGCCACCTTTGCCTTCTCTTTTGCCGCCAACATTTATTTGGCATCCATCTTGCTTTTCTTTGCCGGACTGGGGCTAACTATCCAGTTTTCATCTGTTTACACCACCATTCAAAAACTGGTCCATGAAGATTTCCGGGGCCGGGTGTCCAGTATTTACTCTTTAATGTTTATTGGACTATCACCTATCGGTAATATTCTAATTGGCTCGATCTCCTCGGTTTTTGGCCCGCAAATGGCTATCCGGGTATTTACCGTTTTAATTTTCCTTTATGGTATCGGAGCTTATTATTTGCACAAATACCGCCTGCAAAAGCATGCCGAATCCCTCCAACCAACAGTGGCCTTAGCTGAGCAATGAAGTGAGTTTCTTGCTTCCCAACTTCTTACCAAAAATTAACTTGCTTCTTAAAAGTAACTTTTAAAATTACTTCTCATGCGTTATTTATTAAGGATATTTTTGCTGCCGGCTTATATCCGGTCTAACTCCATTACCGTCTGGGCTTTGTTTATTGCCATGTTCATTATCAAAAGGTTAAAAACTCTTCATAATATCTTCTGATTGACTCCCCGGCCAAAAATCTGTTAAAAACAATGCATGCAAATTTTTGGTTTAGTGGGCGAAAAAGGATCCGGCAAGCAAACCTTTGTCAATTTTATAAAACAGATTGCTTCGTCCTACAGTCCTCGCAATGACAAAGGGGAGGTATTAAAAATTAGGCAGGTAAGGTTTTCCGATATTTTGGCCGAAACTTTAATTATGTGGGATATTCCCATCACCAGAGCCAATTTACAAAAGTTGGCCTTAATGATGAGTGAAACTTTTGGCCAGACAGCTTTGGCTAAAGCGGCCAAGTTTTCCGTTGAAGGCGATACTGCTGACATTGTGATTTTTGACGGAGTCAGACGTGAAGCTGAAGCCAGATTAGTTCGAAGCTTTAAAAACAGTACTCTAATTTATATTACCGCCGGCCAAAAATTAAGATACCAAAGGTTAAAGACCAGAAGTGAAAAAGTCGGCGAAGTTGGGCTGACCTTTGAGCAATTTTTAAAAGAAGAAAAATCCAAAGCAGAAAAAGACATTCCCCAAATTTCCAAAAAAGCCGACATTAAGATCGAAAACAACGGCACCTTGGAGGAATTTAAAGCCAAAATTCAAAAGTTAAATATGATAAGCTAAGATCATGGCGGCTGTCCGGCATTATCACCACCATTATCATTTTTCCTACACTACCTCCTTAAAAAGACATTTCCTATCTGTTTTGGTAGTTCTGTTTGTATTGTTTTTGCTGCTATTTTTTGCCTTTAGGTTTATTACCCCCACCAAACCTTTAATCAATTTAGACCAAATCTCAGCCCTGGATTTGCTGGAGGCAACTTTTGTCACTTTTTACCGCTTAACTTGGGCGTATATCCTGGCATTAGTAACATCTATACCCCTTGCCTTGTTAATCACCAGCAAGCCTAAAGTGGAAAAAGTCCTGTTGCCTTTTTTTGATATTTTGCAGTCCATTCCGGCCTTGGCTTTCTTCCCTATCATTGTCTTGGTTTTTATCAAGGCTAACTTCTTTGATGGGGCAGCTGTTTTTATCATTTTTTTGTCCATGCTTTGGAATTTAGTTTTTAGTATGATCGGCGGGCTGAAAACTATTCCGCAGGATATTGAATCAGCAGCATTTGTTTTTAAAGCCACTGGATGGAAGAAGCTTTTTAACATTACTTTACCGGCTATCTTTCCCTATATTATTACCGGATCGCTGCTAGCCTGGGCCCAGGGCTGGAATGTCATCATTGTGGCAGAAGTGCTGCATAACTATATTCCCGGCGGCACCAGCTTTTATGATTTATTTGGTCTGGGTAGTTTGTTGGTCCAGGCTTCATACCAAGGCAAAAATTCCATCTTTTTAGCTTCTATTTTAGTGATGGTGATTTTAATTACCCTATTAAATTTCTTCATCTGGCAAAAACTGTTGCATTTTGTAGAAAGGTACAAATTTGACTGACACAAAGTGTCATCCCGACGAATGTCGGGATCCAATTAAACACAAGCTTAAATGGTTAATAGACGTGGACTATTATCCTCACTATGTTCGGATAATTGGATTCCTGCTTTCGCAGGAATGACGGAAAAATACTAAAATGAATCATGTTGTAACTTTAGACAATATCAGTAAAAAATATCCCGGCACTCCAGACAAATGGGTGGTGCAAAATGTCAACCTAAAAGTTAGCCAGGGAGAATTTTTTTGTCTGATTGGTCCTTCGGGCTGTGGCAAATCAACTCTGCTAAAAATGATCGCCGGTATCGAAACACCAACCTCCGGCAACATCACCAAACCCAGCAATATCTCCATGGTTTTCCAATCTGGAGCCTTACTGCCCTGGCTGACTGTAAAAGAAAATGTAACTTTTGGTTTGAAAATGGCCAACACCCCCAAACATTTAATAGAAAGCCAAGTTGCAGAATATTTACGAATGGTTAATCTAGTTGGCTTTAATTACAAATATCCCCGGCAGTTATCCGGCGGGCAAAGACAACGGGTGGGAATTGCCCGGGCTTTGGCTGTCAAACCGGAAGTGCTACTTCTTGACGAACCCTTCTCCGCCCTGGATCCTCTAACCACTGAAGAGCTTCACCAAGACCTTTTGAAAATCTGGCAGGATACCAAGATTACTATCATCATGGTTTCCCACCTGTTGGAAGAAGCCATATTATTGGCAGACAGAATTGGGATCATGAAAGATGGCAACCTGAAAGAGGTAACGGAGGTTAATTTACAAAGACCTAGAAACAGAAGATCAGAACAATTTTTTGAGCTTGGGGATAAATTGTATAAACTAATTCAGGATTGACAATCTGTACATAATTCTGTAAGATAAGCGTATTATGGTTAAAACTTTACCTATTACTGAAGCAAGAGAGAAATTAACCAATCTAGTTGATAAAGCCAATAAAATCTGGGATGAATATATTATTACTGTTAACGGCAAGCCTGCCGCCGTTTTGATGTCTGTGGATGAATATGAGTCATGGAAAGAAACCAATGAGATCTTAGCTGACGAGAAGTTGATGAAAGCTATCAGACAAGGAGAGAAAGATATTGAAGAAGGTAAAGTATATGACTGGGAAGAGGTTAAAAAAGAGCTCGGAATAAATGTATAAGATTAAATTAACCGCTAAGGCCAAAAAAGAGCTCGGAAAAATTAAAAAGCTTCATCAATCAGCAATCGGACTGGCTTTAGAAGAAATTAAGGAAAATCCCTTAGTTGGAAAATCCTTATCCAGAGAATTAACCAATAGATATTCTTATCGAATCGGAATTTATAGGATCATCTACAAAGTTAACAAGGAAGACAAAATAATACATATTCTCGCCGCTGGCCACCGAGCTAATATCTATAATTAATGATGCATCAAAACATCATGCAGCTGCGGCGGATTCTTTACCAGTTTTTTCCACCGGTCTGCCTCTGGTTTTTTCCATGCCGTAAAACTTGGTCCGGTCAGCCCGAAACATTAGCGGTATTTCTCCCACCGGACCGTTCCGGTGTTTTTGGATATCCAAAGTCACCTGCTCAATATGCTCCGGGTCTTCCCGGTAAATAAACATCACCACATCCGCATCCTGTTCAATCGCCCCTGATTCCCGTAGATCTGCCAACTGCGGCTTTCTGGTTCCCCGCTGTTCAACTGCCCGGGACAATTGGGAAATTGCCAACACTGGAATCTTTAACTCCCGGGCGATATTTTTCAAGCTTTGGGAAATTTCCGAAACTTCCTGCACCCTGTTGTCTAAACTCCGGCCATGAACAAGCTGCAAGTAATCCACAATCAGGAGTTTCAAACCATGCTCAATTTGCAACCTCCTGGCTTTTGTCCGCATCTCGGAAATATTAATACCCGGAGTATCATCAATATAAATTGGCGCCTCGGCCAGCTCCCCCATAGCCAAAGACAACTTGTCAAAATCTTTCTCATCCAATCTGCCGGTTTTTAGCTTCCAGGCTTCAATATCCGCCTGACCAACCAACAACCTGTCCACTAACTCTTCCTGGCTCATTTCCAAAGAAAACATCCCTACTGGCAGTCCGGCAGTAACGGCCACATATTGGGCAATATTTAAAGCCATGGAAGTTTTACCCTGGC
Source organism: Patescibacteria group bacterium (assembly GCA_023487645.1). The sequence continues at coordinate 12,249 of JAMDBX010000046.1, forward strand.
CTGGCCGGGAGGCTAAAATGATCAAATTCGAATTCTGCATACCGGCCAGCTTGGAATCCAAATCCCGAAAACCGGTAGGCACCCCCCGTAATTTTCCGGAAGATTTTTGCAGTTCATCTAATCTATCAAAACTCTCGGTTAAGGCATCTTTGATCGGCCGGAAATCCCGGCTGACATGATCCTGGGATAAAGAAAATATCGCCGCTTCCGCCTTTTCCAATAGCTCCTCTACCGGCTCCCCTTCATCATAAGCATGCTGAACAAGTAAGGTAGCTTGGGCAATTAAGCTTCTCCTTATAGCATGATCCTTAATAATCTTGGCATAATGTTCGATGTGGGCTGAGGTGGGAACAATATTGATCAGGGAAGCCAAATATGCAGACCCGCCAACTCTATCATAAGCATTTTTTCTTTTCAGCTCTTCGGTAACAGTTACCAAATCTATCGGTTCACGCCTCTCAAACAAGGCCTGAATCGCTTCATAAATAGGACCATGCTGGTCAGTACGGTAAAAGTTTTGGGGGTGCAAAATTTCGGAAATCCGGACAATCGCATCTTTATCAATTAAAAGAGAGCCCAAAAGGGACTGCTCTGCATCTATATTTTGCGGAGGAAGTTTAACTGCATTAGACATATCTTTATTAAAAGAGCAGCGAAGTCGAGTGCAGTCAAAAAATGCAGTGCAGTTGAGCGCACCGCAGAATTCCTGATCCAGTCACCACCCGGCGCGAAACAAACTCCAAGCGAGCGACTTGGACGCGCGAGCGGTTTTTTGCGCACCGACGAGCTAGCTCTTACTTAACACCACCACCTGTGGCTCTTCGGGCAGTTTTTCTTTGGTTATCGAAAGCTTGGGTTGCAGGATGGCTCCTTCTGCTCCCATTTCCTTCAAAAACCCGTCAACACTATCAAGTTCAAACTTTAATCCTTCTATTTTGTAATGCATTGGGATAATAATTTTTGGTTCCAACTGGGAAACAATATTTGAAGCTATTTCAGAGTTTATGGTGTATGTGCCCCCCACCGGAATAAGCAAAATATCAGTTGGGCCAATTTCGGCAACTTGCTCCTCGGTTAGTTTGCCTTGCCCCAAATCCCCCAAATGCACAATATCCAAATTATCCATAAATAAATGGAAAATAGTATTTAGCCCTCTTTCGGACCCTTCAGAATTATCATGGAAAGAACGTATACCGGTAATAACCGCCCCCGCTACTTCGTATTCTCCGGGTTTACCAAAAACCATTGGTTTACTGCCATCCGGCATAGTAACCGCTGAAATAAAATTATGATCCTGATGATCATGTGTCACCAATGCCACATCTGCTTGTAACTCTTTTTCTTTGGGAAGTTTGAGACCGGTAAATTGAGGATCGTGTGGATCTATCACGACAGTAGCAGTTTTACCTTTTATTTTAAAACATGCTTGTCCATACCAGTAAATATCCATCGCCAAAAGATATTAGCAAAAACTTCATTACCGAACAATCCCTCAAATCGGGACAGGTATGTTAAAATTGATTCTAGCCATGCAACTCCGGAAGAAATTATCCACCAAACAGTTTATTTTGTCCCAGTTATTGATATTAATCGTCAGCCTTTCATTTCTGGCTGGGCTTTATTACATCGTCAACATCCAGTATCAAAAACCTCCAAAAGTTTTTGAAAACGGACCGGTGACCGCTCTACCCAAAACTCTTCAACTGGACTTAGATCAACCTGATGACAATTCCCTAACATTCCAATCCTCAATAGTTGTTTCCGGTCAAACCGCCCCCAAACTTAATGTATTAATCTCAACCGACATCAACGATACAATCATCCAATCAAAGCCGGACGGCTCCTTTTCCACTGTGTTAGATTTGGATGAAGGAGTTAATCAAATTACGGTGGTAGTTTTTGACCCAACCGGCGATTCCAAATCCATTAAACGAACAGTCTACTATTCCAAAGAAAAACTATGATAAAAAAGGTTACAGTTATTTTACTGGCAATAATATTACTTAATGCACCGTATATAGCATATGCTGCTGAGAGTAGTCCTTCTGCCGATATCCGAGCTAAACTTGAGGAGCTAAAAGAAGAAATTGCCTCAAAGGCAGCAAAATTAAAACAAATTATTGACCGCAAATTAAAAGACAAAGCTTATGTAGGAAAGATTAAATCCAAGTCAGATACCTCTATAACTGTAGCAACCGACTCCGGACCAAAAATAGTCAGTATTAACCAGGACACTGTTTTTGACAGTAACGTCAAGTCTAAAACCAAATTTTCCCAAAAAACTATGGCTCTGGAAGACTACATTGCTGCCTTAGGAGACAGCGATGAAACCGGCGTCTTAACCGCCAAAGAGATTATTCTGCTGCCCGCACCTAAAGATCAGCCCAAAACTTATTTATGGGGTCAGATTGTTTCAATCTCAGACCAACTGGTAACACTCAGGAATAATCAATTTAAAAATATAGCCACCACCCTGCCTGATCGATCTGAAGTAAAACTAAATAATTTTGTGATCCTTACCGGCAATGAAGATAAAAATAATATTTTTGATGCCAGATTTGCTTATGTCATCCCCCAAGGCGGAACAATAAAACCCAAAAAAGTAGCCACTCCTTCTGCCCAAATCTCCACCCCATCAGTTCATCCTGCTACCGGCGGTACCAAATCCAAACCCACCCCCTAAGCCAACTTCTCGTTAGGGGTACCGGCTAAACTCTCCACGTATTTTTTAATTTTGGGGACTGAAGTCTTTGGACAAACCAGCAAAACGTCTCCGGTATTGATGACGAGCATCCCTTTTAAATCAATCCCCACAATTAGCTGGCCGTTATAGTTAAATACCAAATTATCCGTTGAATCCAACAGCTCTACATTACCTTTAATCACATTTTCATCTTCGGATTTGGCCAAAGCCTCTTTTAATGCCTCCCAAGCCCCAATATCGCTCCAGCCAATATCTACTGATAATACCAAGCCGTTTGCCGGATCCAGCTTTTCCAAAATGGCATTGTCAAAAGAAATTTTTTCCATGGCCGGGTAAACTTCATCGACAAATTTTTCGTAGCCCGCCGTCCCTACTGCATCCGAAATTAACCTTAATTTCTCAAAAAGACCGGGGGCAAACTTTTCATAAGACTTCCACAAAAATTTGGGGGTGGTCACAAAATAACCTAAGTTCCAAGCATGCTGACCGTCTGCTAAAAAACTTCGGGCTAAATTCTCATCGGGCCGGTATTTAAAACCTTTAAATTCATAAACCGGAGTTTCCCCTTCCTTTTTAACCTCGCTGCCAAATTCAATATAACCCAAATTCACACTGGCAAACCGGGGTTTTTGTCCCACAAAAATAATCTTCTCCGGATCGTCCTGGCTGAGTTTCTCCGCAATTTTCAAAGCTTTTCTGAATTCATCGTCTTTTTTAATCAGGTGATCCCCCCAAAGTATGGCTATTTGCTCATCCGGATTTTTCTTCATAAAGTTAGCAATAACCAAGCCCACTGCCGGACCTACATCGCGCATGGCTGGCTCAAAAATCAGATTTGACTCGGGGATTTCCGGGAACTGACTTTTAAGTATTTGCTCATATTGCTTATTGGTCGAAATATAAATGTCACTCCAGTCAAAATCCGGAAACACTTTGGAAATGGAAATCTGCAGCATCGATTTATCGTCAATTACCTTTTCAAATTGCTTAGGGGTATTCTTACGTGATAGCGGCCACAACCTGGTTCCAACTCCGCCAGCAAAGATGACAATTTTCATAATTCGAGTAATAACGAAGAATTATAACGCAACGCGTTACAAGAAGCGTCGCGATGTAATCGCAAGCGATTATAACGCAACGCGTTACAAGAAGCGTCGCGATGTAATCGCAAGCGATTATAGTCCACGTCTACAAGAATAATATACCACAGACTTCCTAATTCGTCATTGAACTAAGCAGTTGTCAAACAATTTATATTCAATTATCACAATATAGTGCACCTTGCACCCTAGGGGTGTATTTATATTGACACCTGCGGTAACCGATAGTAAATTTGACAAGGAAAGGTTTTGTGGTATACTAATTACACAATTGAATATTTATCCCGATTAAATCGGGATAAAAAGCGTTTGCATTGGAGTCACGATCCAAAAGCTGAGAGCCAAATACTCTACGGAAGTTTAACCGTAAAATGAAACAGACGATGTCGCCTAGCGGAGTCGCCACTAAGAGCTGTAGTTTAGCAATAGATTGCAGAAAACAGGATGGGACCGCGGGAGGTCCTTTTTTAATGCCTTCCGTTCCTTGTTCATTACCCTATTTTTGGGTAGTGGGCAGTGAACGGAAGGTTTTTTTGTGCAAATTTTGAAAGGAGGTGAAAAATATGACAGAAAGAATAACACTTGAAGGTTTATACGGAATAGTTAAGAAACGGCAGGAAGAAATGCCGGAGGGATCTTATGTAGCTTCCCTTTTTAGAAAAGGCCCATCTCGTATTGCCCAAAAAGTGGGAGAAGAAGGAGTGGAAGTTGCCCTAGCAGTCAGCAGATTCAGCCTTACTGGTCAAGGAAGAGACGCAGTAATCGGAGAAACAGCTGATCTGTGGTTTCACTCTCTAGTAAGTCTAGTTGCCTCAAATATTACTCTAGAAGAAGTTTTGGAGGAATTAACCAGGAGGCACGCAGAAAAAACCAAGTGAGTGAATTTTAAAAGAAAGAAGGTGAGAAATTATGAGTGAATTTGAAACAAAATTAAAAATAGCAATACAGAAAACCGATGGCAGAATGGGTCAAGACTCAACGGCCTTGCTTTCTGCGGCAAATTTTAGCTTTCAGATAGGAGGCAGGGTCGATATTTGCGAGGTAGAAGATTTTCCTTTAAGCATTGAGCTGGTCCGCATTGGAGATATCCCAAATGATGTCGAAAGAGGTTATGCTGACTTTGGAATTGTCGGGCAAAACTCTTTAGCTGAAGCAGAGTCAGCAGTAATTCCATTAATGCCCTTAGGATTTGGTAAGTGCCGGCTACAACTGGGGGTTAAAAAAGACGTACCTTACGAAAAACCTTCAGACTTAAACGGTTTAACTGTTGCCACTTCTTACCCAAATTTGAGCCGTGATTTTTTTGCGAAAAGCAATACAAACGTAGATTTGTTAGTAAGATCTGGTTCAATAGAAAAATATGTTAAATCAGGAGAAGCTCAAGCTTGTGTTGATATTAGCTCAAGCGGTGATTCAATGAGGGCAAACGGAATTACAGCCTATGATGTGTTACTTGAATCAGAAGCCATGTTAGTGGCCAGCCCAAAGCTTCGGGAAAAAAGAGGCAGCGAACGCTTTGTCAAAGAATTCTTAATGGGTATCGAATCAGCTTTGAGAGTTAGAAACTTTACCTATATTGTTATGAACGCACCAGAATCTGCCAGACAAACAATAACAGATTTACTGCCCAGCGGAGAATCACCAACGATGTCCCCATTAAACGAAAGCGGGTGGTGGGCTATAAGTTCCTTGATACCTCGTCGTAATTTTAGAATGATAATTTCTGAGTTACAAGAAGCCGGAGCAAAGGATATTTTGGAATTATCACCTAAACAAATAATTCCAAATAGAAACGATCGTGCTATCATAGATCTAATGGAGAAAATATATGGGTAACATAACGGCACAGACATTGAAAGGTTTTAGGGATTTTTTGCCCCGAGAATCGGGGAAGAGACAGTATGTGCAAAATTTGCTCAAACAGGTGTTTGAATCCTTTGGATTTGAACCTTTGGAGACTCCAGCTTTGGAGTATGAGGAAATACTCCTGGGCAAATATGGGGATGAGGGTGATAAATTAATGTACCGTTTTACTGATCAGGGGGGCCGCAGAGTAGCTTTAAGGTATGACCAGACCGTGCCTTTAGCCCGTGTGGTGGCCCAGTACCAAAATCAGTTGCCTATTCCTTTCAAAAGATACCAAATCCAACCCGTCTGGCGGGCGGAAAACCCCCAAAGAGGCCGGTTTAGGGAATTTCTGCAGTGTGATATCGATACTGTTGGTTTAAACTCTCCCCTGTCTGATGCAGAAGTAATTGCGTGCACTATTAAAAGCCTTGAAACTTTAGGCTTTAAAAACTTTAAAGCCATAATAAATGATAGAACTATCTTTTCAGATTTGGTCAATAATGCAATTTTCAAAGATTACAATCTTTTCTCTATTATTCGCATAGTTGATAAATTGAATAAAATTGGGTATGAGGAAGTCATTGATGAATTAACAGAAAAAATTACTTCAGGCGATGAAAGTTCGGCTACATCAATTCTATGTACTTTAGAAGACAGTAAACCAACACAAAACTTGAAAGACATATTCAAAGCTCTGGAAGAAGAACTGGGCATATCAAAAGAAAAATATGAATTCTCTCCCACACTGGCCCGCGGCTTGGATTATTACACGGGCTTGATATTTGAAGTTGAGATTGAAGGATACACTGCCGGCTCGGTGGGCGGCGGAGGCAGGTATGATAATTTAATTGGCTTATTTTCCAAACAAACTGTTCCGGCTGTTGGTTTTGCCTTTGGCTTTGACCGGCTGATAGAAGTCATGGATCAATTAGGTCTTTTTCCGGCTGATTTAACCACCAGTCAAGTTTTAGTAACTATTTTTTCCAAAGATCTGGAACAGAAATCTGCAGAAGTTGCTTCTTGTTTACGTTCCAATAACATCAACACTGAACTATGGCTGGATCCTCAGTCAAAATTAGATAAGCAATTAAAATACGCCAACCAAAAAGGTATTCCATTTGTTGTCATCATTGGTCCAAACGAAGTCCAAGAAAACAAAGTTACTTTGAAAGACTTAAAAAATAAATCTCAGCAAACCATTTCACTTGACGAAGCTATCCAAAAACTGACATTATAAATAGGTGTCATCGCCAATCATTAAAAGGCCCATTCCTTACATAGCCCTGATCCTGGCTCACATTTTCTGGGGTGCCAACTATGTTGTCGCAAAAATTACTCTACAGGAGTTTCCGCCCATGAGTTTAGCCCTGCTTCGCTTTGCCATCGCCTCACTTCTGCTGGTCCCGTTTTTTTTGGCAGAAACCAAAAAGGTCAAAATTGAAAAACAAGATTTGCCCAAGCTGATTGCCGTCGGAGTTTTAATTATTGTTTTAAACATTACCTTTTTCTTTGAAGGAATCAAAAGAACTACTGCTATTGATGCCTCATTTTTATCCTTACTTATTCCTATGTTATCTGTACTTTTAGGCTGGTGGTTTTTAAAAGAAAAGATTTATTTGGTTAATCTTTTTGGGATAGCTTTAGGGCTAGTAGGGACATTAGTAATCATCGGCCTGCCCCAGCTTATCACCGGTACCATCTCCCCGCAGATGCTGACCGGCAATATCCTAATAGTTTTGGCCTCAGTTTCCTGGGTATTAGGTGCCACCATTTCCAAAAATCTTGTCGGCAAATATTCCTCTTTGATCATCACCGCTATAGCTTTTTTAGTGGGGACGGTGGCCTTTTTTATTCCGGCCGCTTTGGAATATATCCAAAATCCCGGCTGGATAAACCAGGTTACCATATTAGGCATCACAGGCCTGGTGTTTATGGCCCTACTGGCCTCAATTTCAGCCTATTTTCTTTTTGAATGGGGTTTATCCAAAACCTCCATTATGGTTGCCGACCTTTTTCAATATATTGAGCCTTTTATAGCTACAGCCTTAGCTATCCTGCTTTTGGCGGAAAAAGTCTCCCACCAATTTTTAATCGGCGGAGCTTTAATTGCGGTTGGCGCCTATCTGGGAACTCTGGCTAAAGAGGCTCATCACCGACACCACAAAGCGCATAGAGTTTAGAAAATTTCTAATTTTTAATTACTAATTTCTAATTAATGACTAAATGTCCTAATGTCTAAATAAGCAAAGCTTGAGAGCTAATCGCTCTATAGTAATTTACTCATTAGTTATTCTTTAGAAATTAGATTAATTAGTAATTAGATTAATTTTTAAAATGAGGCTTTGCGATTTGAACCTATCTTTGATATAATCCCACTATCATGAAAGCAAACACACACCCTCAGTGGTATCCGGAAGCAAAAGTAACCTGCGCTTGTGGCGCAACTTTTACGACAGGGTCAACCCTGCCGGCCATCCGCGTGGAAATTTGCAGCCAGTGTCACCCGCTTTTTACGGGCCAGCAAAAATTTGTTGATACTTTGGGTCAAGTAGACAGATTTATTAAGAAAACTGAAACCTCCAAAGCTAAACAGGAAGAGAGAAAGAGAATTTTGGAAGCTAGAAAATCTAAGGTTGCAGAGAAAAAGAAAGAACGGCCATCCCTCAAAGACCTGCTCATGCAGGCTCGCAAACAAATCCCAAGTTAGCTACTTTGTCATTCCGAACGTAGTGAGGAATCTTCCACGCCCATGGAAGATTGCCACGGGTCGAAGTCTCGACCTCGCAATGACATAAAAGGTATAATAATCCTAAGAGCGATTAGCTCGCAAGATTTTCTTATGAACAACGATTACTTAAAGCAACAAATAGATGAATTGAGCCAGCGGATTAAGGATATTCGGCCGTTACTTGAGGATCCGGAAATGGCGGAACTGGCAGCAGAAGAGATTAAAGAACTGGAGAGCCAAAAGCAAGTTTTAGAGTCCTCTGCTTCGGATACCCAACCGCAAGAAGATGAAACCGACCCGGAATCCGGGGTCAATCCCAATGTGGCAATTTTGGAAATCCGGTCAGCTGCCGGTGGAGATGAAGCCGGGCTTTTTGCCGGAGATTTGCTTCGGATGTACACCAGATTTGCTCAAAACCAAGGCTGGAAAACAGAAGAGCTAGACAGGTCAGAAGGCAAGCTGGGACAGATCAAAGAAATTGTACTCAAAATTGCCGGAAAAGATGCATACAATAAGCTAAAATTTGAATCCGGTGTTCATCGGGTACAAAGAGTACCCGCTACTGAATCCGGAGGCCGAATTCACACTTCTACCGCCACGGTGGCCGTTTTGCCACAAGTTACTCCAGCTCAAGTTACCATCAATCCGGCTGAGATTGAATTTGAAGCTTTCCGCTCAGGCGGAGCCGGCGGGCAAAATGTTAATAAAGTCTCAACAGCCGTCAGGCTAAAACATATTCCCACCGGGATTGTCGTTACCTGTCAAACTGAAAGATCGCAACTGCAAAACCGGGAAAACGCCTTAAGCTTGTTACGTTCCAAAATCTGGGAAATAGAACAGCAAAAAAAGGTTGGCAATATTGAGGAACAAAGAGCCCTTCAGGTGGGAACCGGTGAAAGGGCAGAAAAAATCAGGACTTACAATTTTCCCCAAAACCGGGTAACTGACCACCGGATCGGCAAATCCTGGCATAATTTGGATAAAATCTTAGAAGGAGACTTAAATGACATCATTGAAGCCCTCTCAATACATTAAAGGCTGGGTTGAATTCTACAAGCTCAAGTTCAAAGTTACTCCTGATGTTCTCATTCCACGCCCGGAGACAGAACTCTTAGTAGACGAAGTACTGAAGAGTATTAAGGGCATTAAGGAAAAAGCTATATTAGTCATAGATGTTGGAACTGGAGCAGGAAATATAGCCATAAGCATTGCTAAAAATACTTCTCAAGTAAAAATAATTGCAACTGACATATCTCCTTCTGCATTAAAGGCAGCTAAAGACAATTCCAGGCTACACGGAGTAACAAAAAGAATAAAATTCGGTCAAAGTAATTTACTTGAAAATCTCTTAATACTAAATACTAAATACGAAATACTAATTATTGTTGCCAACCTGCCTTATATTCCTACTCCAAGGATTCCTTACCTTGATTCTTCGGTCAAAGATTTTGAACCACACGTAGCTTTGGATGGCGGTGAAGACGGCTTTGAACTTTATCGAAAATTATTTCAGCAAATTAAAAACAAAGGTTTAAAACCTAACTTAATTATAGGAGAAATTGATTATACTCACGGCGAGCTGGCAGCAATTGAAGCGCAAAAATATTTTCCTAAAGCTGAAATTGAAGTTAAGAAAGACCTGGCCCACTTACAAAGAATATTAGCCATCAAAACAGATTACTGATTAGGCATATCTTGTAAGGTAGCTGTTGCCAATCTTTCCTTACTGTCATTCCAGACAGTCAAACCCAAACTATCACCTATTTTCTTATTAGCAATAATTTGGGAGATCTTTGATTCAGAGTCTACTGACTGACCATCCACTTTAGTAATGATATCCCCTTGCCTGATACCAGCCTTATCAGCGGAAGAATTTGGTACCACATCCTGGATATAGGCCCCCTGGGGGACTTCATTCATAATTGCCACATCTTTAGAAATAAACCGGTAACTGATACCTAAGAAGGGCCGGGAAACAGACCCATTTTGAACAAATTCATCAGCAATCTTTTTGACTGCATTACTGGGCACGGCAAACCCGATATTTTGCGCCCCCTCAGTGGTTGCCACATTTACTCCAATCACCTGACCAGCTGAATTAAGAAGTGGCCCTCCGGAATTACCCGGATTAATCGCGGCATCTGTTTGAATCAGATCATCCAAAGATTCTGCCGAACCGGAAAAAGGATCCCCTGCCGTCACCTTCCTGCCCAAACCGGACACTACGCCGGTGGTAACCGTATTGGTAAATTTCCCCAAGGCATTACCGATAGCAATTACTGTCTGACCGACTTTTAATTTAGAAGAATCTCCGAATTCCAAAGCCTGCATCTTATCGCCATCCACCTGGACTACTGCTAAATCCAGGATCGGGTCACGGTAAATTTTCTTAATTTCAAACTTTTTGCCGTCTTTTGTAACCACGGTGTAGTGAAGATCAGCATCTGAGACCACGTGTTTATTGGTGACAATAATACCTTTGTCGGAAACCACAAAACCGGTGCCGATGGTGCTATTTTGGCTTTTGGGAACGGAAAAAGGATCAAAAGGGTTAAAAACTTTTTGTGTAGCACCGATTGCCACCACTGAAGGCGAGGTCTTATCCACCACCGAAATAACCGCATTTTCTTCCTGGACAATAGTCCTGGTTTCTGAATTACTTTGAACCGGTAGTTTAATATTTAATCCGGGAATAAAACCTCTGATTTGAGCCTGATAAAAAACCACTGCCGTTACTACCCCCAGTATCACGGCTATCGTTATTCCAAATAAATTGAGTTTTGGCAGTTTTGGATATTCCATCTTAAATCATTGATCGAGTAATTCTATTGCTTTGTCCAGTTGCGGATCTTTTGTCATATCTTCTTTATCCATATCAATTTTAACATCAGGATCAAGGCCTTGAGTACTATTGACCCACCTGGCGTTTGGCGTCAACCATTTGGCCACAGTGATATGAATACCTGTTCCGCCCTCCATATCCTGCGCTTCCTGAATCGTTCCTTTACCAAATGACTTCTCCCCCACCAGCTTACCTCTTTTCCTGTCCTGGATGGCACCTGCCACAATCTCCGAAGCCGACGCCGATCCTTTGTTAATCAAAACATCCATAGGGATTTGGGTTAACTTTCCGACTCTGGTCACTTTAAAGGCCGTCTGCTGACCTTGGCTGTTTTCCTGTAAAACTACATCCCCACCGTCCAAAAATTCCGAACCTATAAACACTGCCCCATCCAGAAATCCCCCTGGATTATTTCTTAAGTCTAAAACAACAGCCTGAGAATTCGCTGAGAGCAAATTGGTTACCGCCTCATTCCATTCATCTTTAGTTCTTTCTCCAAAACGCGACAGCTTAATAACCGCTACTTTTTTACCTGCAGGAGTTTCTTTGTAAGAGACTTCTACACTCTTAACAATAATGTCATCCCTGGTCATGGCAACGGCTCTGGTATCCGAATCTCCTTCCCTAAAAATAGTCAAGTTGATCTTTGTGCCTTTTGGACCCCTGATCAGGTTAACCGCCTCCGGCAAAGTCATATTGGTTGTATCCTTATCATCAATCTTAACAATCAGATCCTGCGGCTTAATGCCTGCTTTTTGAGCGGGTGTACCTTCCAAAGGAGCAATCACCACTAACCTTTTATCTTTATTAAAGCCCAACTGGATGCCGACTCCTTCAAAGCTACCATTCAATTCCTCCTTGGAGAATTTCTGTTGCTCAGGCGGTAGAAAGACAGTGTAAGGATCCCCCAGCGCAGAAACCATACCGGAGATAGCCCCGTAAAATAACTTATTCGGATCTATAGCGCTTTTATCTAAATAGGAACGAGATACAAGATCCCAAGTATCCCAGAACAACTTGAAGTCAACATTAACATTTTTGGGTGGCTCTTTATTGATGACGGAAATTGAGGGACGGTAGTTTACTAGTTTTACCTGTACGTCCTGATGGCCTAACTGCCAACCTAACAGAAACGAAAGGATAATGACTAATACTGTCCTGGCATTAATATTTCGAAAGAAGTCTTTCATGAATTCAAACTGTTGGATAGCTTACATTATTATTTCAAGATTCGCAACCGGCACCCTGATTTTCCTGGTTTTTGTCTCAACCGTAGCGAGATATGCCCTAACCCGGGAAGGCAAAAGCGTCAAAGAATCATCAATCGCCAAAACCTTCCCCTGCTCCCCGCAGTAAGAACTTCCCACCACCCTAACATTAAAACCCACTCCAAGTTCTGAAGCCGCCAGAACCTGATCTAAACCTGCTGATAAATCATCAGCCTGAAATGGGGGTAGTTTAGTATTTTTTACTTTTGTTAGACTGGAGGAAATTAATGAAGGAAGAGTAATTGTAGCTTTATCCCCGTCAATAAAAACAAATTTTCCTTCATATTCCGCCAAAAATCCAAAAATATCCTGGCCCATCGGGATCGAGCCAAAACCTTCGCAAACTACAATTGAAACACCAATATCATTGGGGAATTTCTTGGGAAAAGCCAAATACCCGCCTGCTATTCCTTTATAATCCTCGGCACTAATCCCCCCGGTAATTATACCGCTGACTTCGCTTGAAATAGCAGCAGAAATCCCGTCTTTATAAATAAAACTGCCCCCCACCAATACCTGCCCGTCATAATTTGCTTCCAGTTTATTTTCCGATATTAAATCATCTTTCTCCCCTAAAACATGGAGCGAGCCGTCGCGGGATCTGCCGGAACCGCATACACCGTGAACCCGGCTGACTTCAGTCCGGATTATCACCTGTCCCTTTTCAGGATTAATCCCTTCAACAACCCCATACACCCCGGCCGGCAAGTCAACTTTTTTCGGCAGGAAGGAAATTTTTAGCTCCCCGGTCCGGTTATTTACTAACTCCAACACACCGTCTGTCGGAGAAGTTATAACCATTTTCCCGGCCAGCCAGCCTTGTTTTAAAGCCAACAATTCCCCCTTGTAAATCTTTTCGCCGATTCTTCTTTTCAGGTATTTCTCCGCCTGAGCCGGAGGAACGGAAAGTAAAGAAGATAAGTTTAAAGTCCTAAAACCAGAAGAAAAAGTTGCGCTGCCTATAATCTCTGCCGGCATAACCTCTTGTCCTACCCTGACGATAAAATCACCTTTTCCCTTCAGGGTTCTTACTACCCTAGTCACTATATTCTTTTCTATACGCAACCTGGTAAAAACCCGCTGTTTCACGCCCCCCTCCCATCCACGACTAATCCTAATTTTCCGCCGTAAACTTCAATTGCATTCTCGGTCTTGCCTAAAACCTTACCCGCCATAAGTTTATACGCTATTTCGCATCTTTCTCTGGGGCAAGGTATTAACATTAAGTTGCCTTTTCGGATTTCGTAATTTTTATTCATTAGTATCACTCTCATCACCCCGCCGGTGTTGTCAAAATGCGGAAGCATAACAGAACCCACTACCTCATCAATATCATCCATTAAAACTATCGTCCAAAGGTCTTCAACCCATTCCTTTCTTTGATGATCCAGGAAAAAAGCATCAATAAAGGCCCAAGTCAAAGAGGCAAGATCAGGAACAAAGTTTAAAAGCTTGGCAGGTATAAGCAGCTTTCTTAACGCCACATTCAAAAAGGGATTTTCCCCCGGCTTGGGGCTGCTGGCTTTCAAGGCTTCCCGCAGAATTGCCAAGTCAATCTGCATATCACGCTCCGTTTGGGGAATAGTTTGAGGATATAAAATTCTATTTGCCAAATAATCCTCTAAATAATCGAGCTGAGGAACCGGCTTCAGCCATGCGGCTATAGCCTCTAGAGAAAGCTGATCCAGGTTATCGAAGCTGTCAAACAGTCCGATCGGCGTGGGCATATCTATCTAGTGTACCACTAAATTATACCTTTGGGGTGAAAGGAAGCAAAGCTAAATGTCTGGCATATTTAATTTGTTTAGCCACCCGTCTTTGGTGCTTACTGCATAAGTTGCTTTTGGCGCGGGCGACAATTTTAGCCCGGTCTGACATATAACGGCGCAAGGTAGCTACATCTGTATAAGAGGGACAATTTTTGCCCTGGCAAAACAAACAAGCCTTTTTAGGTTTTTCTTTTTGCATCTCTTCAGCTTGTTGGGTAACTTCAACCGGCTCTTTCACAGCCTCTTTTGCAGTTACTTTACCTTTAGAAATTACTTTTCTGGTTACTTTCTTTTCAGCCATATTTTGGAGATTATATATTAAATCTACTTCTACATCAATAGATACAAAATAAAAATTTTTAAATGAATTTAAAATTGGAGACTTTTCAGAACGGAAGGTCGTCTTTTACTTCTTCTTGAGGGGCTTTTTCGTCTGGTGCTGGTTTTTCTTTTTCCTCCGGTGCCTTTGATTCTTTTTCCTTAGGTTCTTCCTTCTCAATAGGTGCATGTCCCACATCTACATCTTCAGGCGTAGTCCCCGTACCGTTATTCTTAGGAGACAGGATAATCATATCTTCTATCACAATTTCCGTAGTTTGCCTTTGCTGGCCATCTTGGCCTTCCCATGACCGGGTTTGCAGTCTGCCGGAAACGAACACCCGCATACCCTTTTTTAAAAGCTGATTGCAAAGTTCGGCTAATTTATTCCAGGCTACTAATTTATGGAAATCTACTTCTTCTTTTCTTTCGCCTTCAGTAACATAAGTGCGGTTGGTGGCTATACCAAAAGTGACTACAGCTGCACCATTGGGGGTATAACGCAGTTCAGGATCCCTTGTTAAATTACCGATCAGTTCAACTCTATTCCAAGATCTACTCGCCATCTCAATTTACTTTCTCACAAGCAGGTATCGTAAAATATCTTCTTCCATTTTTAAACTTTTGTCAAGAATTTTGGCATTTTTAGGATCAGCCTGAACTTCATAGTGGGCATAGTAACCTGAGGTTTGCCTTTTGATTGGGTAAGCCAAAGAACGGGCTCCCCACAAATCTTCCTTTTCCACTTTGCCGTCTTCTCCCACTAGCTTTTTAACAAGAGAGTCCAACAGATCCTTCCGGTCCTTCTCTTCCAAGTCAGGTTTTATAACTAATGTTAAATAATATGAATTCATTGTGTGTAATTGTACTAGGATAATGCCTATAATTCAATCCCGTAGATTAACGGCTGCTCAACACAGCAGGTTTAGCTGCAAACTCTAAATCTGGCATATTACGATAAATCCCCCTCGAAGCAAGGGGAAGATCTTTGACTACCGATCTCATCAAAAATTTATTAAGGAGATGACCATCTGCCCGCCAATCTTCTTGGAGCTCACTCTTCAATCTTGCTACAGTAATGGGGCTTTCTATAGTAACTTGCGCAGGACGAGATGAATCTGCAAATAAGCTTTGAAACAATTCCATAGTTGGAATAGGAATATCTGCTCCCATAAACCGATAGCTTCCTTCCATTGCAACACCCATAAAGAATGTCTCTCCTTTAACATGACCAAATCTGTTAATCAAATCGTAAAAACCGGCAAACCCGTCTTTATCATCAGCAGCTATTACACCATTTACTTCTCCACCCAGGAAAAATCCCCAAAAATGTTTGTGTCTGCCCCCTTGTATACTCGCTTCTGGTAAGTAACAAAAACCATAGCCCTCTCTTGCTGCTTTAGCCATCTCTCTTACCTCGGCTTGGTTTTTCTTTAATCCATAATTTATTTCGTCTTTATTTCTTGTATACGGAATCATATGCAATCCTCTTCTCTGTAGAATAGGAGCCGATAATTCAGTTATCTTTTTAAGAACCCATCCTTGGTCTCCAGTAAACATTGACCGAGCAAGAGGTAAAACAACACCGGGAAATTCTACTCCTGCCTCCTTAGCTTTTTCTCTTAAATACTCTACAACTTTACCTAAAAGCCACCCGTCCCCGTGCCCCTGATGATTCCCATAAAGGACCGGCCTGCCGCCTTTAGCCATTAATTCTACATATTCTTCGCCTACTGCTGGATCTACATTCAGATGCACCATCTCGTCAAAACGAGGAGCAACATATCTTTCAAATAATGACCTTGAGTCTAATTCGATTTGCATAATCAGTCATTATACTTAATCCCCTGCGGAAATCAACCAACCGACTTGATTTCACCCCATCACTCAAGTAATATATCCCATAAATTATGGCGGATTTAGAAAGAATTAAAAATATAGTCACCCCCGTCAGAAGAGTAGTTACTGCTTATGGATTAAAAACCTTGTGGTCCATTGAATTCAGGGAAGCGGCCGCTGGGAATCTCACAGCGCTCAACGAAGCACTTGCCGAAGGCAACGGAGCAATTGGTTTAACACCGCATTTTTCCAAAGGAGATTTTTTGGCAGATTTAGTAGCTCTAAATCTTAATAGCAAAGAAGCCAGAAGACGACCGACTAGGATTCCTATTGCAGCACACCAGAGACCTTTTTATCTGGACATACTATGCGGACTTGGCGATGTTAGTTTGGCAACCATCATTACCGGAGACACCAGACTAAAAGAGAACGAACTCAAAACGAAAGGTAAACCTATTCCCTGGCGGAACATTAATCCAACCGAAGCAATGAATGACTATCTGGATACTTCAATTGAAGAATTAGAACAAGGCGGCTTAGTCTTTCTGGCCCCCCAAGGCGGAAGAAGAGATTCGCTTCGCCCGTTTAGAGGAGGCCCTCTTTCCCGACTGATGGATCGGGCAGGAGAAAAAGGCGTAAATCCCGACAAGATACCTGTTTTCTCGGTAGGGTTGGAAATTGAAGGAGTAACTGATTACTCAAACCTAAAAGGTCTTAACTTATGGAGGAAATATACTCTTACTTTAGGCAGAACTGTTAAAAGAGGAAAAATTAAGGGGGACATTGACCAATGGGCTTACGAGAGCATGCTTGAATTAGCCCCTGAAGCTTACAGGCCTAAAACACGAATAAACAAAATCACCCAAACTTAATACCAAAGGGAATTTAGCATAAAAATCCCAATTAACTGCTTACCAAAAATTCCACCACATCCCCATCAGCCATCACATAATCCTTCCTCTCGGTCCTTTTAGGAATTATTTAGCAATATCTGACAACATTAGGTAATATCTGGTAATATTAGGAATATATGTTAATTCCTCCTAAATATATCCTTACAGCTAAAATTTCTCAATTCCTTCAATCAATTGAAGCCTCAAAAGAAGTAATTAATTCAGTAGATATTCCACCAGAATTAGAAATAAACATTCGCAGAAATTCAACTTTAAAAAGCTCCTTGTTTTCAGCTCGAATTGAAGGTAACCCTCTCACCATGAAGGAAATTCAAATAAATCCCTCCAAGAGTCAAAAAAAAGCCGAGGTTTTTAATATCCTTAAGGCCCTAAACTGGATCCATCAAAAAAAATACAAAGATCTAAATATTAAGGATATTTTAGAGCTGCATAAAATGGTGATGGAGGGACTCACAGATAAGCAGGATTCAGGAAAATTCAGAACTGGTTTGGAAGCGATATTTAATTCGGCGGGGATCGCAATTTATTTACCTCCCAAACCCTCCCAAATCCTTCCTTTAACCCAACGTTTATTAAAATTTGCGAATAGTCCAAAAGAGCAATTTACTCCTGTTAGAGCTTGCCTGGCCCATTTCATTTTTGAAAAAATCCATCCTTTTTTAGATGGAAATGGCCGAGTAGGCAGATTGCTGCTGCAGGCAGTTTTAGTAAAAGGCAATTACGGAATGAAAGGATTAGTAGCACTGGAGGAATATTTAGATAACCACCGTAGTGAATATTATCAGGTTTTAAATGAACCGGAAAAAGATGTGACAGATTATTTGGAATTTATGTTAGAAGCTATAGCTGAAACTGCTGAAAATGCTAAAAAATTAGTCTTAGAAAAACAAAAAGTAGATATTGAAGACTTACTGTTACCCAGACGCGCTGAGATTTTAAATATCATTAAAGACCATAAATCAGTTAGCTTTGACATAATCAGAAGAAGGTTCGTAGCAATTAATGAACGAACTTTACGATACGATTTAAAAAAATTACAGGACCAGGACTTAATTAAAAAACGGGGTAATACTAAAGGGGTATATTACGAGATAGCCTTAAAAGAACCAGCCTTGCAAGGCTAAGAACTGATCAAGAACTCCACCACGTCTCCATCCTGCATAATATAATCTTTTCCTTCAGTCCTCACCCAGCCTTTTGATTTAGCAACTGCTAAAGATCCTGCTTCAATTAATTTTTCAAAGCTAACAACTTGAGCTCTAATAAAACCTTTTTCAAAATCAGTATGGATTACCCCAGCAGCCTGGGGAGCCAAAGTTCCTTTTTTTATAGTCCAGGCCCGGACTTCTTTTTTGCCGGCTGTCAAAAAGGAAATTAATCCGAGTAAAACATAAGCCTTTTTAATCAGCCTTTCCAAACCAGTTTCCTCAACCCCTAACTCTTTTAAGTATTCCAACCTCTCCTCATCTGACAAATCAGCTAACTCCTCTTCCATTTTGGCTGAAATAGCCATTTCATTTTCATTTGTACCACGATCGGAGGATATTTGACTATATTGATCCTCTCCTACATTGTAAACATATAAAACCGGTTTAATTGATAAAAGAGGTAACGTAGTAATCCAGCCCCGCATTCTCTGATCCATACCTTCAGCGGTTTTTATTAATTTATCCCCTATACAAGTTCCCTTATCTAAATCTTCTTTAATCTTTTTTAAAATCTCTAATTTTTTAGGGTCTAAAGGATCCTTAGAGAACTTTAATTCTTTTTCTGCAAAAGAAATTAATTTATCTATTGTTTCAATATCTGCCAGGATTAACTCTGTTTCTATGATCTCTTTATCTGATTTTGGGTTTTCTGAGCCTTCCCTGATAATATTGGCATCTTCAAAATCCCGTAAAACATGCACAATTGCATCCACTTCCCGGATATGAGATAAAAATTTATTCCCTAATCCTGCCCCAGTTGCCGCACCTTTAACTAAACCGGCAATATCTACAAACTCTACCACTGCCGGCACAATCGGGGGAAAATATTTTTGTGCCTCCACCCCAGGGGTGTCATCCTGAACTTGTTTCAGGATCTCCTGCGGGATCATTCCCTCCTCCACAGCTACCAATTCCGCCAGCTCATTTAACCTAGAATCAGGCACCGCCACCACCCCCACATTCGGCTCAATGGTAGCAAACGGGTAATTAGCACTTAAAGCCACCCTCTTTTTCAAAAGGGCATTAAAAAGGGTACTTTTCCCCACATTGGGCATTCCTATAATTCCAACTTTTAAACTCATACTTGAGGATTATATCAGGAATTACTTCTTTTTAGAGATTTTACGCCCTTTTTCTCTTTGTGAAGGCACTTGCAGCAGCTGTTTTAGACTTTTTATCCTGTCTTTTATTACTTAATACATCTGAAGCAGCGCTTGCTGCCTTCTTACCTGTTACTTTCTTTGCCATTTTCTTCACCTCCTTTCAAAATATTAATAACTTTTGGCATTCTTTTTCTAAAGGCCTTTCACACTAAAAGCACCAAATCGTATCTCTGAACCGCTACCTTTATATCTAAAATCATTTAAGCCTATACGGAATGTTCTAGCTGGAGAATTAATCAAATCAGTAACACTTGCTTTAACGGCCGAAGTTTCATACTCAAATACCCGATCACTTTTTCCCTCTGGGATATAACTAAAAGTTATCTTTAAATCTAACCCATTTAATGAAGGCTTTGCATCCAAAATTAAAGTTGCTTCTTTATTGAGAGATATTGGACCATTCTTCATTTTTTCCCGCAATCTGATTAACCAAGGCTGTTTCCTATTACCGGAATTTTCTTCAATTTTCCAAGTTAATCTATCTCCATCTCCTACCAAAACTTTAAAAACATCCTCAAATTCAACAAATACCCCTATCGATCGCTCTTTTAATGGAATAAATGAAAGTTTCGCTGTAAAAGGCGCTTTACAAGGGAAGGAATATTTTTTAGCTACTTGAAAGTTTGCCGAACCACTAGCAGAAATAACATCAGGATCATCAGGATCTGCTGGAAATGGCCGCTCCTTACCCCAAACATCATCAAGTTGCTGAATCACATCAAACGACTCTCCTTGACATGGCCTATCTACACTCTTCAACCCTCTTACGTCACTCATCGGCGTTCTCTTCTCAATAGGAGTAGACAAAGGGCTACTCTTTGGAAGATACTCTTCTTGTTCTGCTGAACTTTTGGACAAGAAGAGAGCTTTGTAGCCTGTTGCAATATTAAATATTTCTGAAATACCAATGACGACAAGCCACAGAATAAAAACTAATAAAATAGCGGTTACTGCTTTTTTAAGGCCAAGATATCTGCGTAAAAATTCAACAATACGCCTTTGTAACAATGTTTGTATTGAATCAGAGTAGGGATCATCTCTCCCTCGCCATTCCATTTTCTCTTAAACCAGTGCTGCCCTACTTGGGCAGAAATTACGCTTACCTTAACATATTGATATCGTAAACTGTCAATATACCAGATGTTGTGTAGGCTGATCTATTTTGAGTGGTATGAGTTCTAGAAATTAACTAAAATTTTAAAAACAGGTTAAATTTCTATGGCTTTACAGCCATCATGCTGATTTCCAACACTGCACCTAGAGGAAGCGCTGCCACGCAAACCGTTTCCCTGGCAGGATAGGGATCAGAAAAATAGCTTCCATAAACTTCATTAATTTTTCCGTAATTTCCCATATCAGTAACATAAATGGTAGTTTTAACTACATCAGCAAAAGTTACTCCGGCACTTTCCAAAATGCCTTTTAAATTTTTCATGACCTGGTGAGTTTGCTCCTCAATACTTCCTTCTAAAAGTTTTCCTTCTGGAGTTAAATAAACCTGTTCTGAAGTAAAAACTAGGTTACCAGAAATTACAGCCTGCGAAAAAGGCCCAGTCGCTTTTGGAGCGTTTAGGGTTTCTACTTTTGTCTTCATAACCAGATTTTACCCCTTTGGTAAACCTAAAACAATGTCTCTTAATGTATTCTGCAATTGATGCAGAGGGCGTTAAAAAATCGCAGGGTTTGCGACTCCAGAAGG
>JAMDBX010000046.1:33658-34046 GCA_023487645.1 Patescibacteria group bacterium
CCTTCTCTCAACAGGAGGTCCTGTCCATTAATTTTGCCCATAAGCTACCCCTTAAATGCAAATTAGTTAATTTCCTGGAATAAGTGCAGGTGGGTCAGGTGGTACAGTCATTTACAAAGACCGCAAAAAGACCTAAGATAAATTTAGATGGCAAATTTAGGTCTGATAATCATTATCATCGGCTGGATCCTCCAACTGCTTTCTAAAAAACCCAAGCTTCAATCTTCTTTTGTTTTAACTTACGCCCTGGGAGTTTTATTTTTGGTCATTGATGGCTGGCAAAACCACCTGACCACTCTGGCTTTGTTAAACCTGTTATCATTTTCCGTGGCTCTAGCAGTTTGGTTTAAATTCAAAAATAAAGAATGATTGATCTTTGGGTTTTTTA
>JAMDBX010000033.1:0-7096 GCA_023487645.1 Patescibacteria group bacterium
CAGTTAGTTTTGAAGAACTGTTTAAAAAATTAATTACTTTATCCGTAAAACATCAGTTGCTGCCAGAGAACATGGCGGTATTACCCAAGCTATTGGTGCTTATCAAGCTCAAACTGATGGTAAAGCGATTACTTTTATCGATACTCCCGGACATGCAGCTTTTGAAAAAATGCGCTCCCGAGGAGCCCAAGTTGCCGATATTGCAGTTTTGGTTGTAGCTGTTGATGATGGGGTCATGCCTCAAACAGTTGAGGCTATCAAGCATATCCAAAGTGCAGGAATACCGATGATTGTGGCAGTAAATAAGGTAGATATTGCAGGGATCGATGTGAAAGTCCAGTTAGAAAAGATCAAAAGGCAGCTTTCGGATAACAATGTCTTGGTAGAAGAATACGGCGGCGATGTGCCGATTGTGCCTTTAAGTGCCAAAACCGGACAAGGAGTCCCTGATCTTCTGGAAACTATTAATTTAGTGGCGGAAATCCATGAGCCTAAGGGCGATCCGGCAAAACCGGCGTTGGGGGTAGTAGTTGAATCGCGTTTAGATAAATTTAAAGGACCCCTGGCTACAATTTTAGTCCGGGATGGAAGTCTACACCGGGGTGATCCGCTTTTTGCCGGAGGTGCAGAGGGTAAGGTTCGGGGGATGTTTGATTGGGCCGGCAAAGCAGTGGAGGCAGCCGGACCTTCGACTCCGGTTGAGGTTTTAGGCTTTACCTCAGTTCCTGCAGTCGGAGCTAAGCTTGGGGAAGAGGTTAAAAAAGCTGTAACTGAAGTTTCCGGCAAAAGTTTAATTGATAAACTTAAAGAATCGTCAACTCAAGTGTTGGCGGTGGTGGTCAAAGCCGACAGCCAAGGGTCTTTGGAAGCCATTGAAGATGCTTTAAATAAATTTAACCAGGACGGCCAGCATATTAAAATCATCAGCTCCGGTACCGGCAACATTGTTGACTCTGATGTCGAGCTGGCCAATGCTTCCTCAGGCATTGTCATTGGTTTTAATGTCAAAGTTGTCCTCACGGCCCAACGGATTGCCGACACCGAACATGTGCTCGTCCGGACTTATAATATCATTTATGAACTGACAGAGGAGATGGAAGAGGTAGTTGAGGGGATGCTCAAACCGGGCAAGGTGGAGGAGGTTTTTGGCCGGGCTCAAATTATTGCCGAGTTTCCTTTTGGTAAAAATGAACGGGTGGCCGGGTGTCATGTGGTTGAAGGGGTAATCTCCAAGGGGCCAAAAGTGAGGATTGTCCGGGATGGAGAGGTTGTTGGAGAAACTAAAATTAAATCTTTGAAAAAGGTTAAAGAAGAGGTGCCCAAGGTGGAAAAGGGCCAGGAATGCGGCATGATTTTTGATCCTCAAGTAGATTTTAACATCGGCGACCTAGTTGAATCCTTCAGAACTTATTAAAGAAGCCTGCTTTGTCAGCTTTTTCAGAGAATGTTCAGTATACTTTGTTAAAACTTTTCTTGATATACTTTGGTTGTGAAAACTCCATTTAAATATTCAAAAGAAATAGATAATAATATTGTTCAAGCCATAGAGAAAGATTTAGGCCTCTCTGTTGTATCAGCCCAAAGGATAGAAGTTGGTGAAGTAAGTTATGCTTATAAAATTAAAACTACAAAAAATAATTTAATTGCTAAGGTTTTTAAATTTGATTATTTTGTTCCTGAAAAAGAAAAATTGTTTTGGATTGAACGGCAATTGTCGTTACACAAAATTCCCTTTGCTAAAACATTGAAAATATCTACTAAGACAAAACTTTTTCCCTACGGATATATGGTTCAGGAATTTATTGAGGGGAAAAATGGTTTTGATGCAATTATAGATAATACAGTTAGTTTTGAAGAACTGTTTAAAAAATTAATTACTTTATTAAAAAAGGTCCATGATATATCAGTGGAAGGATATGGGGCTATACATCAGGGAAAGGGAGAATATAAAACTTTCTATGAATCAAAATTAAATTGGTATAAAAAGTTGCGACAGCGGCTTAAAGGCTTAAAAGATTTAAGACCAGAATTACATGATTTAGTTTTACAAGAGGTTGAAAAATTAAAACAATATGAATATTTAATGAAACCTGTCTTGCTCCATGGTGATGCTACTCCGCATAATGTTATGTGTACACTCGAAGGAAATTTAATATTGATTGATTGGGATAATGCTGGTTCAGGAGCATGGCAGTCAGAGTATGCAGGGCTCACCTATAAAGGTGCATATATGTGGCAATACAGTAGCGAAGAAGAAAGAAATAGGTTAATCAGGAAAGCATATAGAGAAGTTTATCCGGAGGTAGATTTTCAAGATCCGGATTTTTTGGAAGTAGTAAAAATATTGCAAATTCTGACAGCGTATGGTTCTCTGGCAACTCATTACTTCCAACATGAGGATTTGGATCTTTATAAAAAAGCTAAACAGCGATTACTTTCGATGCTATAAAAAGTTCCGATATAGTCAACCAGATTAATTTATTGCTATAATCATTTCAGGATGTCTGTAGGGATTATCAAACCACCTAAATTAGCAAATGGAGATACTATTGGTATATTCTCACCATCTCAGTCTATTAGTATGGAAAAAGAACATCTGGAGGGTTTTTATACAGGCATCAAAAGGCTAGAGGAGTTGGGATTTAAAATTAAACTTTCAGATAACGTTAAAGGTAAATATTATTATTCATCTGGTACTCCGAAGCAGAGAGTTGATGATCTGCACAAAATGTTTACTGATAAAGAGGTGAAAGCTCTCTTGATGTCGCTTGGGGGAGAAACAGCCAATGAAGTTCTCCCTTTATTGGATTTTAATTTAATTAAGAATAACCCCAAAATAATGCTTGGCATGAGTGATGGAACAAATCTATTGGCTCCTATTACTGATAAGACAGGTTTGGTGACTTTTTATGGTCCTGATTTAATCTATAGCTTTGGAATCCAAAAAGATATGCAGGAATTTGAGCGACAGATGTTTAAATGCTTAATGGAGGGCAAGGCAGATTTTCAACCATTAAACGGTCTAATTGATGATAATGGACATAAAATGCCAGATGGTTGGAAAACCATTCGAGGAGGTCAAGCCAAAGGAAGACTTATTGGTGGATATTTAGAAATTATAATGGCCCTCATGGGAACTAACTATTTGAACAACATTGATGAAACTATTTTATTTTTAGAAAGTATGGAAACATCAAGTACTATTCATATGCGGTTGCAGTATTTGAAGTTAATGGGGGTATTTGACCGGATCAATGGTCTGATCTTGGGATATTTTCCTGACATCAAGAATAACGAGAAGTATTACCGTGAGATTGGTGATATTGTTTTGGAAATTACCAAAGATAAAGATTTTCCTATTCTTCAAGTAAATGAATTAGGCCATAGTGCCAAAAATTATACTTGGCCAATGGGAATAAATGTGGAGCTAGATACAACCAATAAGACAATAACAGCTCTAGAAAGTTGTGTTGAATAATATTAGCTGTGGAAGTTAGTAGGTTTAAAACATTCTCTAAATAAGGCACAGGTTTTTGTTTATTCTGAATAAAGTTTTAGTTAAAGGAGTCGAAGTTACACCCCAGCAAATGGTTAATCAGGAATATCAAATACCTGCCGAAAACAGACAGACGATTGTTGACAGGGCAAAGAAAAATTTGCCAAACCTCTCTTCTATTCTCTAAATAAGCCTATTTCGCCACTGGATTTGTTTCTATGGGTCAAACATGGTAAAATCGGGCCATGAAATATGATGCCCAACTTGCCGGGGTGCAAAATAGCCTCCCAAATGCCAAAAATATTTTGGTAGCGTTATCCAAAGAGCCGACAGTAGATGAATTAGCTGCTGGTTTGGCCCTTTTTCTTTCCCTCAAGCAGGCAGGTAAGACAGTCTCCATAGTTACCGAAGGGGTTATTCGGGTTGAGCACACCAACCTTTTTGGTGTGGGTGATATCAAGGACCAGTTACCCCAGATGTCTTCAGGAGATTTTGTTTTAGTTTTAAGCGGAGTGGCCACACCGGGAGCTGATGGCAAAGGAGTGGTCACCTCGGTTGAAAAGATGGATTATTTTACCCAAGGTAATGATTTAAATCTGATTTTTCGGGTTGTCCCGGGTAAAAAATTCGAGCCCGCTCAGATCACTTCTCGCTATGAAGGTGGCAGTTTTGACCTGATTTTTACCGTTGGAGCTTCTAATTTGAATTTGCTGGGGTCGATTTATACCGCCCGTCAGCAAATGTGGACCGGAACTCAGATTATAAATATTGATAATAAGCAATCTAATAGTAATTTTGGCTCAACCAATATTATTGATGGAGTAGCCTCTTCAGTTTCCGAGATCGTGGCTCAAGTGATAGTGTCATTAAAGCTTCCCTTTGAAACCGATATTGCGACTAATATTTTAAGCGGTATCTTTACTGCTACGTCCAATCTCCAAGGTCCGAGGGTGACGGCTGACACCTATGATGTAGTTTCTAATGCTTTGCGTGTTGGCGGCCAAAAGCCGGCAGCTCCCATGGTTTCACCTCAACCTGTTCAGACCGAACAACCTATTCAAAATTCGGCACCCAGCTTTGATTTAAGCAAAGTTTTTAACCAACCTTTGTCTCAGCCTATGGGAGAGGCTGCAGTCTCTCAAGAGGCGACAGCTCCAGCATCTCCATCTCCGGCGCAACCTTCGCCGGAAGAAACTCCATCCGGAGAAAGGGTGGAATCGGAAACTCCCGAATCTGATTGGTTGACCCCGAAGATTTATAAGGGGTCGTCTTTGGGATAAGGGCAAACTTATCCTTGATATTTCAAGAAAATTTTGTTAAGATGCGGCAGGTAATTTAAAAAAAAGCCTTACTCTTTGGAACAGGTAAATTACGGTTCTGGGGAGTTAAGTTTGGAAATATATGCCACTTACTGTAAAGTCAAAACAACAAATAATTGAAGAGTTCGCTACCCATAAAGGCGACACTGGTTCCCCTGAAGTTCAAGCAGCTCTTTTAACGGAACAGGTTAAAAATTTGACCAACCATTTGAAAGAACATCCCCATGATGTCCATTCCAGGCGGGGACTTTTATCCATGGTTAACCGTCGGAGAAGACTATTGCAATACCTTTTAAAAAAGGATAATGAAAGATACAAAGAGTTAATTGGAAAATTGGGATTGAGCAAATAGGAAAAAAATAGTATAATATAAAAAGTCGGGGTAAGTTGGAGATTGCAAAGAGTTGGTTAGGTCGATGAGTTGACCTAGTTGCCTCTTCCACAGTTTCCAATCCCCAGTAAGAATTTATATGTCTAAAGTAGTAACTCACGAGATCGATCTTGATGGTCGAAAATTAAAGTTAGAAACCGGAAAACTTGCCCAGCAAGCGGACGCTGCCGTGCTTGCAAGCTGGGGAGAAACGGTCGTGCTTTGTACGGTGACAACCAAACCGACAACAGTAGCCCAAGGTTTTTTTCCTCTTTCAATAGAATATGTAGAAAAATATTATGCCGGAGGCAGGATCACCGCCCAAAAATTTATTAAAAGAGAAACACGCCCTCCCGAGGCGGCAATCTTAGCCGGACGGGCTATTGACCGTTCTATCCGCCCGCTTTTTCCTAAGGATTTTCATAATGAGGTTCAGGTAATTGTGACCGTCCTTTCTTTTGATGGAATTAACGACCCGACAATTTTAGGTTTTATTGGTACTTCAGCAGCACTATCTATTTCTTCCGTCCCCTGGGCCGGACCTTTAGGAGTGACTCAGGTTGGGGAAAGGGACGGAAAGCTTGTTATTAATCCTCTGCTTTCAGATGTTGAATATCTAAATATGAACTTAACAGTAGTTTCAACAAAAGATAAAGTGACGATGATTGAAACTGAAGCTAAAGAAGCTACTGATGAAACCGTGTTTAATGCTATCAAAGAAGGTCACCAGCAAGCCCAAAGGGTTGTAGATTTTATTACCGGTTTTGCCCAAGAAGTGGGTCGGGAAAAACAGCCATTTGTCCCGATGGCTGAGGCGGTGGATGAGACGGTTTTAGCCGAAGCTAAAGCTGAAGTGAAAAAGCGGATTGAAGAGGCCTTATTTAGTACCGACCACCCCTGGCATGAAGCTACTGGGGACATGATCAAAGAAGAGCTAACTATCAAATATGCTGAAACCCTCACCCCCCAGATGGTAGTGGCTATCTTTGATAAAGTAGCCAAAGAGATCATGGTGGATTCGGTGCTTAACAAGGGTAAACGGGTTGACGGTCGGCAGATGGATGAGATCAGGCCGATTACCATTATGCTTGATTTGTTACCCAGAGCCCACGGTTCAGCCGTTTTCCAAAGGGGTGCCACCCAAGTAATGGCGATTACCACATTAGGCCCTCTCTCTGCCTCCCAAATTTTAGAGGGAATGACCGGAGAATCTACTAAAAGATATATGCACCATTACAATATGGGTATTAATCCCTTTGCGACAGGTGAGGTTAAAAGAATCGGCAGCCCTTCAAGGCGGGACATCGGCCACGGAGCATTATCAGAGAAAGCTTTAGTCAACGTTTTACCCCCAGAGGAAGAGTTTCCGTACGCGATCCGGGTGGTGTCGGAGATTTTGGCGGCTAACGCTTCAACTTCCATGGCTTCGGTTTGTGCTTCGACTTTATCCCTTTTGGATGCCGGGGTACCAATTAAAAGCCCGGTTGCCGGTATTGCCATGGGACTTTTTTCTAATGAAGATAAATTTCAAGTTATTACTGATATGCAGGCAGTGGAAGATTTTTACGGCCAAATGGATTTTAAAGTGGCCGGGACTTTAAAAGGGATTACCGCCATTCAAATGGACACTAAATTGGACGGTCTAACTTTTGCAATTATTGAAGAAGCCTTAAGGCAAGGTAAAAAGGCACGGGAGTTTATTATCGATAAGATCAACCAGGCTATTCCTCAAGCGGAAGAGATCTCTAAATATGCCCCCAAGATTGAAATCACCCATATTAAGCCGGAAGATATTGGTATTTTAATCGGTTCGGGCGGTAAAACCATTAACGGGATTATTGCCAAAACCGGTGCCCAAATTGATATTGAAGATGACGGTACGGTGATGATCTCGTCAACAGACGAAGAATC
>JAMDBX010000033.1:7106-8045 GCA_023487645.1 Patescibacteria group bacterium
TTCCGGCTTAATATGGTTGAAGGAATGTTTAAAACCGTCCAGGTAGATGAGGAATATGACGGTAAGGTAGTGCGCATTGCTCCCTTTGGCGCATTTGTGGAGATTTTACCCGGTCGTGACGGACTGTTGCATATTTCCCAGATGGCTCCTTACCGGGTGGAAAAACCTGAGGATATTGTTCAGGTAGGTCAAGAGGTTCATGTCCGGGTAACTGAGGTTGGAGCTGACGGTAAGATTGGTCTTTCTATGCTTTTTGGAGAAGACAGAAAAAAGGGGCTGGAAGAAAGGCCCCAAAGAGGCGGTTTTGGCCGTACGGGTGGATTCCACGACCGGTCGGGACATGGCTCGGACGGACGTAACCGACGTGATTTTGGCGGCAAGCGCGACCGAAGATAGATGAAGGTTTTTCATTTACCCAAAAGATTACCTCCGGGATTTATATTCCTTGTTATTTTTTTGATAGCTTTGCCGGGTTTTATGTTAGGTAAAAATCAGGTCTCTTTAGCAAAAATGTTGCCTTCCCTGCTTAGTGAAAAAGTTTTTCCAGTAAGCCGGGCAGAGATTTTAACAGAAGGACAGAGAGTGTCGGTGAAATTTCAGATTACCTCCAAGGATGAAGGAAAGGTGAAGGAATTTTCCCAAAATTTGGGGGTGGATAACCGCTGGACCCAAGGGCTAAGCGTGAGTTTAGACGGGGATACAGGAAAATTTTTAGTAAACTTTTTACCTGCCCAAGTAAATTTAACAATAAAACCTAAAGAGATTGATTTTGCCAGCAATGAAAATGTTGGGTTTTTTGACCCTTCGCTCATGACAGAAATTTACCACGGTAGTTTTGGAGACGGAACGATATCCGTTCAAGACATAAATGGCCAGGGATATCAAATAGACATTGATAACCCGGCTCCGGTAGTGTCCGGTCAAACTCAATTTTATAAC
>JAMDBX010000043.1 GCA_023487645.1 Patescibacteria group bacterium
AAAAAGGTGTCGAATACTTCTAACTTTGCCGGTTCGGTCAAGAAAACGGACATAATTATAGAATCTTTTCCGTTACTATTTAGTAGTTGATATATTAAAAGGGTTCTTTCGCTTGGTTGCTCGGCAGAAAATATAACTTCCAGATGGGTTCCCAAATCATTTAGGAATTGATGTACTTGCTCTCTATGTAAGCGCGGGTGGCCTTGTATATTTTCGTTTTGAATATAATCCCAGCAGATGTCCCCGGCGGGCT
This sequence comes from Patescibacteria group bacterium, assembly GCA_023487645.1. The sequence goes on from JAMDBX010000043.1 coordinate 254, forward strand.
GACATTCCGGGTCTTTAGCAAAGATTCTACTCGCTAATATATAAACAAGTCTTTCCTTGTAAGGAATAATATTGTAGCCACCCAAATGTTCAGGCCTCTCAATTTCCATATATTTATTAGTCAACATATATAAAATTTTTTAAGGCTATTTGTCAATAGGAAAGAGAAAGGTTGGGGTTGGCTTGAAGTTTAAAAGGCGAGATCGGGTGGTAGTTGTAAAAGGCGGCAGCAGCGATGTAGGCGGCGTTATCAGTACATAAATTGACCGGGGGAATGAAAATTTCACCACGTGCGATATTTTGCTCAACCGCCTTGATAAGGCGGGAAGAAATGGTCTTATTAGCCGCAACTCCTCCTGCTACAACAATTTGTTCAACATTATATTTTCGAGCTGCTGCAATAGTCTTTTCTATTAATACATCGGCAATAGCCTCTTCGATAGCAGCGGCCAAATCAGCCAGGAGCTGTGTGTTTTGTTTAAACTCTTTTACTTCTTCCTTTTGAATGAGGTTGGCAACGGCAGTTTTCAGTCCGGAAAAAGAGAAATCAAAATCACCCGAGTCAATCATCGGCCGGGGTAATTTAAAGGCCTTGGGGTTTCCTTTTTGGGCTAGTTTAGAAATCTCCGGACCTCCGGGATAAGCAAGTCCCATGAGCCGGGCGCATTTATCAAAACATTCACCAGCCGCATCATCCCGGGTACCCCCTAAATATTGATATTTACCGTGGCCTTTTAAGAGCACTAAATCCGTATGGCCCCCGGAGATGAGCAAACCAAGGCAGGGAAAAGAGGGAATAGTGTTGTCATTGCGAGCGAACCGGCTTTTGCCGGAGAGCGCGGCAATCTCTGAGATAGATTGCTTCGCCACTTTGTGGTCTCGCAACGACGGACTATTTATCCAGTTAGCGTAAAAATGGCCTAAAAGATGATGGACAGGGATTAAAGGTTTTTTCCAAACCAGGGCCAAGGTTTTGGCAGTTTCCACCCCGACCAGCAGTGAGCCGATCAAACCGGGCCCTTGGGTGACGGCTATGGCATCAATACTTGAAATACTTTCTTTGTCATTGTGGACTTGATCCGGAATCTTTTTAGATCCTGAATCGAGCCTTCGAGGCCGTGAGCCCTCAGGCCGAATCGGTTCAGGATGACTATGTAGGTTGGCTTGCAGAAGCGCTTCCTGAATGACCGGAATGATGGATTTTAGCTGTTCTCTGGCAGCTTGCTCGGGAATAATGCCACCATATTTAGATTGCAACTGGGCGGAGGAAGCCACAATATTGGATAATATTTGTACTCCACTATTGGTTTTTTGCATAACTGCAGCCGCCGTTTCATCACAACTACTCTCAATTCCCAGAATAATTTTTGGTTGGTCCATAGAAGTATTGTACTCTAAAATGAACCGTAAGACATTCCGCTTCAGGAATGATTAAACAAAAATTCATTGCTGATCTGATATTAAATGTTCTATATTGTCCATCTTGTGCTAAAGTTTAGTTTTGGTCTACTTTGGATAGATGATCAACCATCGTCCGAATACTTTTGTCAAAGATGCCCTGTTTTTATCCCATACCAGCTTGAATGATTTTTTGATTTGTCCCCGAACCTTTTTTTTAAAAAATGTTTACCGTAGCCCCAAAACCGGTTATAAAATCCAGATCACTTCACCCTTTTTAGCCTTAGGAGCTACTATTCATGACACTATAAAATGGTATTTAGAGATTGGGGAAAATTCTTCTTTGCTTAAAACCGAGGATCAGTTTCGTAACCACTGGTGGAAATATCATGGTAAAAGAGGGGGGTTTGTTTCCCGGGAAGAGGAAGCGGCTTTTGGGACCAGGGGTCTGAAAATGCTGGAAAATTTTACCCAAAACCAAGCTTGTTTGGGTTCCCGTATCCCTTTACCTGTTTTCCCAAAATATCCTTTGTCTGAAGGTGTTATTTTGCACGGCAATATGGATTATATCGGAAAGCTTTCGGATGGAAGTTTGCAGGTAATTGATTTTAAAACCGGGTCAAAAGACGAGGATAATCCGATGCAGCTGTATATTTATGCAATTTTGGCAGAAAATTATTTCAGGAAGGAAGTTTCCCGGGCCTCCTTTTGGTATTTAGACCGTGATGATAACCCCAAAGAGGTAGTGTTAGATTCCTTGGAGGCAAAGATTGACTGGCTGACACAAAGGGGTCAAGAGATAAAAAAAGCTATTGAGGAAAATAATTGGCAGTGCATCCAGGGTGAGTCTTTGTGCCGTGATTGCCGGGATTATGGGGCAATTTTGGAGGGCAAAGGAGAGCTGGTTTTTATCGACCATGCTTATAAGAAAGAGATTTATTTTCTAAAAAAATAAGGTATCTTTCTTGCGATAATTGCATTGTCTTAAAAAAAAGAAGCTTTTTGCTTAAAAAATAGTAGGGGTTAACTTAAGGCTGGAAGTTGGTAATCTTGCCCTTCCTTTTCTAATTGGATCTCAGCCAAGGTATTGTGTTTGTGGAAACCGTCTTCGGGGATTGACTGGAAAAGTTTGATCGAGGTAATTTGAATAGGGTCAAAATTATCCATCATCATTTCTTGGAAAACAGTTTCTTTCTCCGGCTGCAGATGAAAATCTTTATTGGTTTTAGCAATGGCAATATGGGGGATGAAGCGGCGTTCGTCAGGATCCAACCCCAGCTTTTCTAATCCGTCTTTAATCCTTTCTCGGATAATCATTAATTTATCAATATCACCTTTAGCACCGATCCACAGAATATGGGCATGGTGGAGATTAGGGAAACCGTCAATGTAGGCCGGGGTGATGGCAAAGGGAGGAATTCCCCGAACCGCTTCCCGGATAATTTCAGTGATTTTTTCTCGCAGTCGGGGAGGCTGCTCGCCGATAAAGGCGATAGTTAAATGGAGTTTATTACTGTCGGTTAAACGCACTCCGGGTATTACCTGTTGTAACTGTTGTTGAACAACCTCCAACTGTTTTTGACTATTTTCCGGAATTTCCAAAGCGATAAAAAAACGCATAAAAGTATTTTACTCCTTAGTGCCAACCAAATACACTGCTTGCCAGGGACGGTAATTGGATTTAAAGGTTTCCGAAATTAAAGTTTCCCCATTTCTAGTGACAGTGCGGCTGAAGGAAACATTGGCTCCCCAAGCTGCCCAGTCTACTTGTTTGACTGTGCCTTTGGGTAGTGTCGGATCATCCTGGCGCAGCTCCGGAGGCGGCGGAGTTTGGCTGGAGATTTTTGGGGTAGTTAAAGTGGTGATGCGGCCGTCGTTGGCCCCGTAAATATCAACATAAAGGGTGGTGCCGGAAACGCGAGCTTGGATTAGGGCATAAGAGGGGGTATCGTTTTTAAATTTTAAATCAACAGAGGGGGCAAAAATCGTGGCATCCAGACCCGGAGGAAAACCTTGTTCATAATAACCTACCCGGTAAGCATGGGCTGTTCGTTCAATCACCGGCAAACCTGAGTTTAAAATTGCCCGGAAAAGGGTAGTGGAAACTTGGCACACACCCCCGCCGTCGTCTAAAACTGTGCGTCCCGATTTAATAACATAAGCCGGTTTATAGCCGGAGGCTCCGGAAATATCGCCCACGGTTTTAACAAAAGAAAAGGTCTCTCCTGGTGGAATTAAAGTTCCGTTGATGCGGGAAGCTGCTAGGCCGATATTGTAAATCCTGTTATCGATGGAGCCGGCAAAATTGGATATTCCCTCACCTAAAAGACTGGTAATCCCGAAGGAGTTGGTGTCAGCGGTGGTGATTTTCGGTTGGGTAGTTTTGACGGAGAGGTTGATATCCCGATTATTTTTGCTTTTCAAAGCTTGGGTAATAAGCGCGGCCGTCAGGTCAATATCCAAACCCTTACCCTCTTTGGCCAGCTGAAACTTTTGGACCCTGATTTGTCCGCCGGTAGTATCAATGGTAAATTTAGCATCCTGAGGCGGCTGGTCAATTTGTTGGGAAAGGTTGCTAAGGTAGGCCGCAAGCTTATCTTTATCCACCAGCGGTTGGCTGTCAGTAACTCCGGTTTCTCCGATGGAAATTTCTCCAATTGTGACTTGATGGTTGTCGACCTGGGCCTGGACTAAATCGGGCTTGGTCTCGTTAAAATTTAGGATGGAAAGCAGTGTAGTCTGGTCAATGACCCAGACATTATTTCCGTAATGCAGTTTAATGGGGTTTGTCCTAATATCTTCCAAAACTTGGCGGTAGCGCTGGGCACTTTCGGTGGTAAAGGTCGGCCGGACGGTTTTTAGAGGCAGAGTAGTAGGTTGGGGTCCGGTAAAGGTAAGGTAATTGTTGATTTGTCTAAGCAACTCTTTTTCGTCCAACTCTATCCCTTCGGCTGAGGAGGTAACATTGATGGTATCCTGAGAAACTAGTTGGGCGTTGACCGGGTTTTTGTTTACAGCCTGGCTGATTTGAGCAGTTTCTGCCTCAAGTAGTGTTTGTTTGCCGTAATCTAAATTCAGGGGGTAATCGATGTTTCCCCTGGCTGCCAAAAATTGGTCCCTTAAGTCCTGAAAGATGTTTTGTGACCTACCCAAAGAGTAAGCCTGCTGGACTTTTTGCTGCAGGTCGATTTCCGGCAGGGAATCTGCCGGGATGAGGGTAAAAAACTGGTCTTTATAGGTAAACTTTAAAGGTTCATTAAGTCTGGTCTGGAAGTTTGCCGAAAGCATTTTTTCCGCTACATCAGGAGAGACTCCTCCTACTAAAATGCCGGCGATTTTTACTCCCGGGTAAATGCGCTGGTTGTAATAAGCTAAAAAGGAAAGGTATCCTAGAAGTATTACAATCAAGCCTATTAAAAAATAAACAGGTATTTTTATTTTTTTCATAAATTTGGGCTGGATTAATTGTAAATTGTCCAAGCCATTCAATCAAGCTAACCATATTGCGATATAATAAGTTAGTGAAGCAAATAATTATTTTAGTCGTCTCGCTTTCTGTAATCTGCGGATTATTGTTTTGGAAGTATAGCCCGAGGTTGTTTAACAAGCCGCAGGTGGAAAATCAACAGGTGACCCTAAACTATTGGGGGTTGTGGGAAGACGAAGCGGTACTGCGTCCGGCAATCGAGGCTTATGAGCAAAACCACCCGAATGTCAAAATTAATTATGTTAAACAAACAATCCTTAACTACCGCAGCCGGGTACAAACCCAACTGCGTGCGGGACAGGGTCCGGATATTTTCCGGATCCATAGTTCCTGGGTACCAATGTTTGCGGGTGATTTAGCCCCGGCTCCGGCTTCTGTTTTTACCCTGGGAGATTACAGTAAAACTTTTTATCCGGTGGCTAAGGAGACACTGGCTTTAGGGAACAAGATTTATGCTGTTCCCTTGGAGGTGGACGGCCTGGCCCTTTATTATAATGAAGATATTTTAAGGGCCGCTAATGTAGCACCTCCAAAAACCTGGCAGGAGTTTTTGGATAGCGCCAAAAAAATGACCGTTAAAAACCAGCAAGGCCAGATTCAGACTGCCGGGGCGGCTTTGGGTATTACTTCCAATGTTGATTTTTGGCCGGAGATTGTGGGAATGCTTTTTTTGCAACAACCCGGAACCAGTTTGACTGCCCCGGCCAATGACCATGGAGCCCAAGTTTTGCAGTTTTATACTGATTTTGTAGTCAACCCCTTAGATAAAACCTGGGATACTACCCTGCCTTCCTCAACACAGATGTTTACCCAAGGTAAGCTGGCTTTTTATTTCGCTCCAGCCCGGCAGGCCCAGGCACTTAAGGAGGCTAATCCTAATTTACCTTTTAAAACAGCTCCCGTACCTCAACTTCCCCAAAGTAATGTTGACTGGGGCGGTTTTTGGGCGGAAGGGGTTTCATCCCGCTCTACTAACCAGGCACAGGCTTGGGAATTTTTAAAATATTTAAGTTCGGCTCCGGGACTGCAGCTTACTTACCAGCAGCAAACTCAGGCTCAGATCGGTTATCCTTTTCCCCGAGTTGATATGAGCAGTTTTTTAATTAATGATCCACTTTTGGGAGCTTTTATCTCCCAAGCTCCTTATTATAAAAGCTGGTATCTCAACTCCGGGACCCAAGACGGTGGGATCAATGATGAGATGATTAAAGTTTATGGTAAAGCAGTGGATGATACCTTAGGGGGAAGTTCACCGTTGAGTGCTTTGCAAAGTGCCTCCGGGCAGATTACCCAAATTCTAAATAAATACGGGGTTCAATAATTTTGCTTGGTAATTTATTAATCTTCTTGGAGGAAAAAGTCTAGTCTTTGCCATAAAGTTTGGATGGCTTTTGGAGTCTCGGGATTTGTCTGAATTTGGTCAGGTAAGACCAGATGGGTTTGCTGAAGATCTTCATAAGTTGTGAAACTGTATTGATTGTGTTCGATCTGGAAAAAACCTCCCGGATAAATATCCGTTGTATCCCAAACCCACCCCAACAGTTTTCCTGTATACCCATAGATATCTTTTTGGTAGATTACCTTCAATATTTTCCCCCGGTCAGTTTCTACAGGCAAAGCGACTGACAATGCATGATCATAAACCCAATTACCTTCTTTAGTCCACGAGGCTCTCCAAGGGCGGCTGGGATTTATTACTTCTTCGATTTTTTGGCGGTAATTTTCCATAGTTTGCAATATTTCCAGGCATTCAGTCATCGATAAGGGATCCGGGGAGGAAATATCAGGCGGGGTGATTCCGACAAAATCGCTTCTGTGTCCATTCTGAAAATCTGTTTTTAAGTGCCTAAACAGCCTTTCCAGTTCTTGTGGCGAATACCCTCCGGGAGTGTTTTCAATCATACTATGGTCCTTTTTAACAGAAAAGTTTGGATAGATTCAAGAGGGAAATTGTAAATTTCCGGCCAGAAAGGTAAAGGTCCGAAAAGCACGGAGCATCCTTTGAGGCAGTGAGTCCCAGGTCAGGTAAGTTTTAAAAAGCCCTTGGGCATAAAGGAACGCTTGGTATTGGTCTTTATCTTTCCAGTCTCCTTCTTCCGGCAAGTTAAATTGTCTGGGAATAGTTAAATCCGGCTTTTCGAATTTGCTCACACTTAAGGAGCCGGTGCTTGTCAGACAAACAACATTGCACAAAGTACTGTTTTCATTTACCTCCGTGTTGAGGGACATCCAGAAGGAATTGAGGTTTTCCGCTTTTTGTTGACTGGCTAATAATAGTCCTCTGGAGGTAATAATTGTCCGTGAGTGGAAAAAGGAATCACTTGTGTTTCCGATACCAGAAAGAAGATGTTTTGCTTTTGGGTCGGCGGCCAGGGTGGCAGTTAACATGATATAGGTTTGGCGAAGTTGGAGGTTGGCCTCCCTATAACTTAAAGGAATCCTTGGATTTTGTTCCCTTAGCCACGCATCAGCTCTGTCTGCTATTAGAAAAGGATATTCTAGAACACCCTCGTCCATCTCTAATTCTAAAAAAATGTTTTCATTATAAGTCGGGTCTCCGTTTTGTAATTTTTCCCTGACCTTTTCAGCTAAGATTCTTTCTTTGTTACTCAAAAACGTATACTGTACCCATAAATTTAGACAGTGGTGTTAGACTAAATTTAGTAAATATTTATGGATCAGAAATTACGAAGACAACATCCACCGGCATTTAAAGCTAAAGTAGCACTGGAGGCTATTAAGGA
>JAMDBX010000075.1 GCA_023487645.1 Patescibacteria group bacterium
AAGAAATTCAGTGATGATAAGCGGGGGCACAGGTAATAAAATTTGGGAAACTTCTCCCAGGTTATTTTGAAGTAAGGGTTGGAAATACCATAGAACGGCAAAGCTTAGGAGCCATCCCAAAAACGCACCGACTGTAGCATAAATTATCCCTTCAATTAAAAATGGCATACGAATGAACCAGGTTGAAGCTCCCAGAAGCTTCATGGTTTCGATCTCATCACGCTTTAGTCTAATTTTAAACCCAATAATCATCACTATAATTAAAGTAGAAAACACTGCCAAAAAGCCAGTGGTACTGCTGCCGACAATACGAATTAACCTGGTGGCTTGGGTTAAAGAGGCGACGACATCTTCAGGGAAAACCACCTCTTCAACTACAGGCTCTTGTTTGACGATCTCTGCGATAGGTTTTAGATCCTCCGGGGTGGTAGTAGAAATTTCTAAAGAAGCAGGTAAAATATTGGCAGTTACCAGCTCTAATAAAGTAGGGTTGTCTTTGTTCCGGTCCCGGTAGATTTGTAGTGCTTCGTCTTTAGATACATATCTGAATTTAGTAATTTTGCCGGTTTGAGTGAGGGCATTTTCGATAGCTTTAATATCCGTATCAGTGGTACCGTCTTTAAAAAAAGCAATTGCCTGAGGTTTGCTTTCATAAAAACCTAAAATTTGTTGGGACCCCAGGGCTAAAATAAGAAAGGTGGAAAGGGTAAAGAAAGTTAAAAACATAACCATTGAGGCGGCGAAGGCCTGATAGGGGGTACGGCGAATATTTCTTTTAACAAATTCAAAAAAAATCATGGTTAGTGTAGTTCGTATTTCCCTTCATTTTTGTCCTTAGTAATATGTCCGCCCTTTAGGGAGATGACCCGTCGTTTTTGGGTATCAACGATTTCCTTATTATGGGTGGCCATAATAATGGTAGTGCCCCAGGAGTTAATCTCATCGAGAAGTTGTAAGACCGCCCAAGCCGTTTGTGGATCCAAATCTCCTGTCGGTTCATCAGCTAAAAGCACTTCCGGTTTACCAATTATGGCTCGGGCAATTGCCGTGCGTTGGGCTTCCCCTCCAGAAAGTTGCCGGGGAAAAAGATGGCGGCGCTCCCAAATTTCAAAGAGTTTTAAAGTCCGTTCGACATTAGTATTAATTTCTTTTTCCGCTGTACCTCGTACCTGTAGGGCAAGGGCGACATTTTCCCAAACAGTACGGTCTTCTAAAAGTTTAAAATCCTGAAAAACAAAGCCGATTTTACGCCGGTAAAGCGGGATTTGGGAGGATTTTAGTTTGGATACATCGATTTCATCAACTAAAACTTTGCCGTTTGTAGGAAGGCATTCCCGGGATAAAAGCCGAAGCAGAGTAGATTTTCCCGCTCCTGAAGGTCCGACCAGAAAAACGAATTCCCCTTTCTTGATGTCTAAATTGATATCTTCAAGGGCAATGATATTAGTACCAAATTTTTTACTTATTTTTTGAAAGGAAATCATCTTAGTTAGGGTATAGCGTTTCGGGTACAGCTATACACTGTTATTCTTCTTCAACCCTACCAACATCCATAAGCCAACCCTCTTTGACTGCCTTTTGTGTCTCGCCAAAAACTTTTACTTTTTTTCCTTCATATTGACTTAAATCGACAACAGAAGAAGTAAGGGCAACTGGCACTGCTCCGTCTCTGATCAGTAAATGGGTGCCTTCACTGTAATCATCGGGGTTTGAAGAGGTAGGTTTTTTCTGGATTGTTCCTTCGGCAAAATCCCTAAAGGTTTTGGCATCTTGTTGAGCTGTTTTCGGGGCTTCAGTTGTTGCAGAAGGAGAGGTGGTAGTATCGGCATTGACCTTTTTACCGGTTTTAGCTAGCATATAACCGGCAGAAGTCCCCAAAATTATAGAAATAACTAAGATACTGATAAAGATTTTATTTAAGCTGCGAGAACTTAAATTTTTAATGGGCGGTTGGATTGATTTTTCCAAGTTAATCTCCTTTTGTTATTTTAACTACTTTAGACTGATTTTGTCCAGTCGGACATTTACACTTTTGGTGACAAAAATCGAAGTTCTGTTTCAATAAATTGTTGGAGGTCTCCATCTAAAACAGCCTCAGTGTTGGATGTTTCCGCTTGGGTCCGAAGGTCTTTGACCATATGGTAAGGGTGAAGGATATAAGAGCGGATCTGATTACCCCATGAAGCTTGTTTGTGTTCTCCCTTTAGTTCTTCCTGGACCTTTTTTTCTTGGGCTTGGTTGAGAGCCCATAACTTGGCCCGGAGCAAACTTAGGGCATTTTCCCGGTTTTGCAGCTGCGACCTTTCGGTCTGGGCTGTGACAACAATGCCTGTGGGAATATGCTTTATCCTGACTGCTGTCGAAACTTTATTGACATTTTGGCCTCCATGGCCTCCGGAACGGTAAGCTTCAAATTCAATATCGGCAGGATTTATCTGAACTTCCGTATCGCTTTCAATTACCGGAAGAACTTCTACCAGGGCAAATGATGTTTGCCGGAGGTTATCGGCATTAAAAGGTGATTGGCGTACTAATCGGTGGGTTCCGGCCTCGCCTTTTAGATATCCGTAGGCAAAAGGCGCATATATGATCATGGAGATAGACTTATATCCGGCTTCCTCGCCAAAGCTTTCATCGGTAATTTCATATTTCCAGCCCATTCTTTCAAAATACCGCTGGTACATTCGGGCCAACATTGCTGCCCAATCCATAGCTTCAACGCCTCCTGCCCCAGAATGGATAGACATGATAGCTTCTGATTCGTCGTGAGGGCCGGAAAGGAAAAGTTGCAATTCAAAGTCATCAAGCAAATCTTCCAGGTCTTTAACTTCTTTGTTTAAATCTTCTTCCATGGAAGGTTCATGGGATAACTCCAGGGATGTCTGAATTCTTCCTTCCATCTCTTCCAGGGCCGTAAGTAACTTTTGTTTTTGGGAAAGCTCCTGAGAAACTTTTCTAGCCTGCACGGTGTTATCCCAAAACCCAGGTTTGTTCATCTTGGATTCAAGCTCACGGATTTGGCGACGCAACTCCTCCCGATCAAATTGATCGGAAATTTTGACAAACCTATTTTTTAAATTAGCAATTTTATTTCGAATCTCTTCCATGGTCAAATTATACCAGGTTTGAGAGTTTACGGCGGGGAGTTGGTAACTACTTTAATTTAGCTTTCCACCTCAGAGGTGGCAGGCTAAAATCTAAAGTATCCAGACGATTGTGCTAAAATTGATTCATGATTTTAAGACGGAGTTGCAAGTTTTGTTTGTATATCAATACAAAAGATCCAAAAGAGATTACGGTGGCTTTAAAAGAAGGAAATAAGGTGGTGGATAGTTTAACCGATTACAACCAATTTGGTTCCCAGGTTTTATTGCCTTTAATTGTTAAATTGCTGGAAAAACATAGTTTAGATTTTGAGGATTTAAAAGGAGTTGAGGTTGAGACTGGGCCGGGGTCTTTTACCGGCCTTCGGGTGGGGGCATCTGTAGCCCAGGCTTTAGGGTTTGCCTTAGACATTCCCGTCAATAGAGAAGTTGGCAAAAATATTAAACTTAGATATACTTAAAGAGTGAAAGCGCGTCATCTGAAAAAAATATCACCTTTTTTTCTGCCACATCCCCAAACCCACAAAAAAGCCCATTTGCTTTCCTGGCATGCCCTTCTAATTTACCTGCTTCTTTTTGTTTTACTGCGGACAGGTTTGGATGTAGTTAGTGTCTACAAACCGGGAGTGTTGGGAGTTAATTCCCAGATTACTATTCAACAGATTATTGAAGATACCAACATCGAACGACAAAAAGATGGTTTGCCTCCTTTGATGGAAAATTCCTTGTTGGATGAGGCTGCTTCGCGCAAAGCCCAAAACATGTTTGAAGAAAACTATTGGGCCCATTTTTCCCCCTCTGGCAAAGATCCATGGGGGTTTATCTTAGGCGCCGGGTATAAGTTTTCCTATGCCGGAGAAAATCTGGCCCGTAACTTTTATACCTCGGAAGATGTGGTGCAGGCTTGGATGAATTCTCCCTCCCACAGAGATAATCTCCTCAACTCCCATTATCAGGATATTGGTATTGCCGTGGTTGACGGTGTGCTTCAAGGCCAAAAAACTACCCTGGTGGTTCAGGAGTTTGGTAGGTCGCTTAGCCAGCAGGCGGCTTTACCCACCCCCCAGGTTAATGTCGGGGGTAAAAAGATTGAAATTCCGGCTAAGGAGGTCGCCCAATCTACATCCCCGGTATTAGTGGCCAGTATATATAACCCCGAAGCTATAGCTCCTGCGGCTGTTGATCCCGCTTTGGTTATAAGGTTTGCAGGTATTTCCTTGATGCTGATTATTTCCCTGCTTTTGATGGCAGACTTTATTGTCCTACGAAGGAGAGGGGTTTTTAGGATCTCTTCCCACCACCTGGCTCATTTAAGTCTGTTGGCCATTACCGGCAGTGCTGTTTTTACCAGTTCAGCAGGTAGTATCCTTTAAATTATGGACTATTTTTCAAAAACGATAAAAATTAAAAAAATAAACCTAATCTGGATATTGGCGGCAAGTACGCCGTTGTTTATAATCAGTTTGTTTGTTTATCGTTTTTCCCGGGTTTTACAGATGAGGATACTGGGGTTGGCAGCTGTAGTTTATTTAGGTGCGGCCTTATTGCACCATTACAAAGACCGGACTTTGACATTGGAGATTGCGATAGAATATATTTTAATAGCTGCTCTAGCCCTGATTATTCTTCAAGGCTTATTCATTTAAATTTTTTATGAAAGCAATTATTCCTACAGGTGGAAGGGGGACAAGGATGCGTCCGCTGACCTTTTCTTCCAATAAACATTTTATTCCGGTTGCCAACAAACCCTTAATTTTTTATCCAATTGAAACCATTGCTAGCTTAGGAATAAAAGAATTTGGTATTACTTACAATCCTGGAGGATTGGAGGAAGCACAAAATATTTTAGGAGATGGCAACAGATGGGGATTAAAATTTACTTATGTTCTACAGGAAAAACCTGCAGGGTTGGCTAACATTGTAGAGGTATGCGAGGAATATCTTCATGGAGATTCTTTTGTTTTCCATTTAGGAGATAACATTTTTGTTGATGGACTTCAGGAAGCAATGGACCACTTTGAGAAAAAGAAGCCAAATGGTTTAGTAACGATGATGCATCATAAGGAAAATAAAAGAATGGGTGTTCCATACTTTGATAAAGGTGGAAAAATGACAAAGTATGTGGAAAAACCGGAAAATCCTCCGCATGATTTTGCTGTTCCGGGTATTTATTTTGCCGACAATAATTTTTTTAAATGTTTTAAAGGGAAAGATCGGATTCAGCCCTCTGCTAGGGGAGAATATGAAATTCCGGTAGCCTTTCAATGGATGATCGATCATGGGTTTAATGTTGAGGTGATTGAATACCAAGGCAAATGGCTTGACCCGGGAAAGTTTGATGATTGGATTGAAGCTAATAGGTATCTTTTGGACACTAAAACCCAAACAAAGTTAGAAAGTGATTTAGATGAAGATGTCATTTTAGAAGGAAGGGTTTGGGTTGGGAAAAATTGTCAAATTCAAAATTCTAATATTCGGGGCCCGGTAGCTATTGGGGATAACGTAACAATAGAAGATTCCTATATCGGCCCGTTTACCTCTATTGGGGACGGGTGTGAAATTAAACAGTCACATGTAGAAAATAGTGTCCTGATGTCCAAGGTAAAAGTTTTCAATATCAGACAGCCGATAGATACCAGTTTGATTGGAACAGAGAGTGAGATTAAAAGTTATGACGGTCCAACTTCCCATTCAAGATTTTTTATTGGTGAAAAGTGCATAGTGGATGTTTAAATAATGAAATTGCTTATTACCGGCGGTTGTGGATTTATCGGATCTAACTTTATCCGGTATTGGTTTAAAAATCATCCTGAGAATAAGATTGCTAATTTGGATAAATTAACTTATGCAGGGCATCCTTTATCGACCAAAGATTTTGCCGACAATTCAAACTATAAATTTTTAGAAGGTGATATCTGTGACCCGAAAGTTGTAGAGATGGCCATGGACGGAGTAGATATTGTGGTCCACTTTGCAGCTGAATCCCATGTAGACCGTTCAGTACTTGATCCTCTAATTTTTGCTAAAACAAATTTTATCGGGACGGCTGTTTTGCTTGATGCAGCTTTAAAAAATAAAGTGCAAAAATTCCATCATGTTTCAACTGATGAAGTTTTTGGCCAACTAATAAAAGATGATCTTGCTTTCAGTGAAAACACTCCTTATGCTCCTAGGACACCTTATTCTGCTTCCAAGGCCGGATCAGACCATTTAGTTCGGGCTTATTTTGAAACTTACGGTTTACCGGTAACAATTACAAACTGTTCAAACAACTATGGTCCTTTTCAAGACCCGGAAAAATTAATCCCCAGATTTATTACTAATTTAATTTTAGATAAAAAAGTTCCCCTGATGGGTAAAGGAGAAAATGTCCGCGACTGGCTTTTTGTAGAGGATCATTGCCGGGCCATTGATAAGGTTTTACAAAAAGGTAACATTGGAGAGACTTATTGTATTGGAGGAGAGGAAAAAACAAATCTGGAGGTGACTTTAAAAATACTTCAGGTTTTGGGAAAAGACAACTCTTTCATAGAATATGTTCCTGAGAGGTTAGGACATGATTTTCGTTATGCCATAAACCCGGCAAAAATTGAAAGTTTGGGCTGGAAACCTTTGCATGATTTTGACGGTTGGCTGGAACAAACAGTTAAATGGTATCAGGAAAACAAGTGGTGGTGGCAACCGTTATTGGCGGACAGGCCGGTGGTTGACCGGATAGCCCAAAAAAGTTACAGTCTATAATTAGTCTATGAAAATTTTAATTGTTGGTAATGGATTTGTCGGCAATAGATGTGCCCACGAGTGGAAGGATAGTCAACTTTCCTCAAAGCATATTGATAAGGTTGAGGATGCTTTGGAAATTTTGGATGAATACAAACCGGATGCCGTTTTAAATGCTGCCGGAGTCAGGGGTAAACCAAATGTTGATTGGTGTGAAACTCATCAAATGGAAACGATTTTAGGCAATACCCAACTTCCGATTATACTTGCTCAGGCCTGCCAGACGAGGGGTACTTATCTTTTACATATCGGTTCGGGATGTGTTTTTTATGGGCCTTCTCCTGATCCGAAAGGATGGAAGGAAGACGACTTTGGAAATCCTGTGGCAGTTTATTCCCGGTGTAAATTGGCGGCGGATTTAACCCTGTCGACATTGCCACACGTTGGGATTGCTCGGATCAGAATGCCGATGGATTATCTTCCCTCCCCCTATAATATCATTGACAAACTGGCAACCTATGAAAAAATTATTGATGTGGAAAATAGTTTGACTGTCGTTGAAGATATGGTGGAAGTTTTTTACCAGTTGCTTCAAAAAAAAGCTTGCGGCATTTTTCATGTTACTAATCCAGGAACGATTAAGCATAAAGAAATTGTCGCTTTGTATGAAAAGCTTGTCGGTCCGACTAGGGTGAGAGAATGGGTTAGTGAGGAGGATTTAGTAAGAATGGGCTTGGCAAAAAAGGTTCGTTCGACTAATATTTTACAATCAGCAAATTTGGAAAAAATCGGCATCTGGATGCGTCCGGCCAAAGAAGCAGCTCGGGCAACAATGGAAAGGTATGCCCAAGAAAAGAAAAAATTAAATTAATTATTATGGCAAAGAAAAAAGCATTTATTACAGGTATAACAGGTCAGGACGGATCGTATTTAACAGAATTTTTGTTGGATAAAGGTTACAGGGTTGGTGGTTTAATCAGACGCAACGCCTGCCATGATTTGGGAAATATTAAACATTTAAAGGATGAGGTAAAAATTTACCATGGGGATTTACAATCCCCGGATTCTGTAGCTTTAGCCCTTTATGATTTTCAACCGGATGAAATTTATAATTTAGCCGCCCAGTCTTCGCCCCTGGCTTCTTTTAATGATAAGATCGGCACGATGATGATTACCGGAATCGGGGCGGTCAATGTTTTTGAAAGAGCAAAGGCCATTGTCCCGAAAGCGCGTATTTATCAAGCCTCAACTTCGGAGCTGTTTGGAGCTCCTAAAGAAGTTCCGCAAACCGAGTCCACAGCATTGGTTCCGGCTAACCCTTACGCCGCCGCCAAAGAATATGCTCACCGCATGGCCCACATCGCCCGGGAGAGCAAAAATGGCTCCCAGTTTATTTCTTGCGGAATTCTTTTTAATCATGAAAGCCCGAGGCGGGGTTTAAATTTCGTTACCAGAAAAGTAACTGTGGCTGTAGCCTGTATTAAAAATAACCGGAAAGAAGGGATTCCTCTAAATGAAATGGGTGAGCCAATTGTGCAAAATGGTAAATTAAAATTAGGATATTTGGGATCAAAAAGGGATTGGGGTTACTCACCGGATTATGTAGAAGCGATGTGGCTAATGCTTCAACAAGACAAACCTGATGATTTTGTGATTGGCACAGGAGAGGTACATACTGTCCAAGAACTTTGCGAGGAAGCATTCACTGTTGTAGACTTTAATTGGAAAGATTATGTAGTTACTGATCCGCATTTTATTCCTCCTGTTGAGACAGGCCCTTTGTGCGGTGATTACACTAAGGCTAAAAAAGTTTTAGGCTGGAAACCCAAAACAAACTTTAAAGAACTTATAAAAATTATGGTCTATGCAGATTTAGCCCGTTTTGCTTGAGTGACTTTTTAAAAATGAAAAAAGTTGTGGTAGTTTTGCCAACATATAATGAGAAGAAAAATCTGGAAGGTTTTGTTAAAAATGTTTTAGACCAGCAGCAGAAACTTCCGGGGTGGAGTATTGAAGTCCTTATATCTGACAGTTCATCACCCGATGGTACCGGAGAATTAGCGAAGGCACTTTCGTTAAAAAATCCCCGAGTTCATTATATTAATGTAGAAAGAGGATTGGGTGTGGGGATTATTAAAGGCCACCAATATTCTTTGGAACACTTTAAACCGGATGTAATGGCCCAACTGGATGCCGACGGACAGGTAGAGGTTGATGTGTTGCCCCGGCTGGTTGAGGCTATCGAACAGGGCTATGATTTGGCCCTGGGGTCTCGATTTGTCAAAGAAGGGGAAAATCGGCTGTCTTTTTCCAGGAGATTTTTTAGTGCCGGTTCATCTTGGCTTTGCCGGATCATCATGGGGCCTTGGGCTATCCAGGAATTTACCAACTCGGCCCGGGCTTTTACTCCCCAACTTTTCAAAAAAATTAACCTCCAGCGGCTTCCCTGGAGGGAAAAAACTTTTATCATCCAGCCGGCTTTTTTAAATGAGGCTATATTGGCCGGGGCAAAATATAAAGAAGTTCCCTTGATCTTTAAAAACCGGGCAGAAGGTTATTCCAAAAATAAAGTGGTTAACTATACTTACGATGTTGTTACGTACTCCATTGATGCAAGGTTGCACAAATGGGGGGTTAATATCCCGTTTTTTAATCTGACAAGAAGGGCTAAAACAATTTTTAAATTTAGCGCGGTGGGTTTGTCCGGCACCTTGATTGATTTTGTCTTCTATAATTTTTTCATCTCCTTTTTAGCTATGGCTCCGGCTACCTCTAAAGGATTTTCTACGGAAGTGGCAATTTTAAATAACTTTACCTTGAATAATGTTTGGACTTTTAAACATCGTAAAACTTCTACCAGTATTTGGCAAAAATTGGGAATCTTTAACTTAGTGAGTTTAGGAGGACTGGCCATCGGAGTGGTGATAGTGAAGTTTTTACATTCAATGTACGGTGACGGTTTTGCGAATTTTTTGGGTTTAAAATTTGCCTATTATAATATTTATTTCTTTGCTACTGTTCCTCCGGTGATGGTGTGGAATTTTACAGTCAACCACTATGTCACCTGGAGACACAAAGAAGAGTAATCTTATTTATTCAGTTGGTGAGATAGCACGATCATTTTCAACTTTATCTAGACGTCTTTTGATACCGGTAATTTCTTGGTCAATATCTTCGTGTTGTTGGTAATGAGCTGTTTGTTCCTCTCTCATGGCTTTAACCTCTCCTAAAACGTTATCAACCATAGTCATTACCTCCCTCCAATCATTTTTGGTAGCCATTTCTTCCTGAAGTTTTTCTAAATCTTGTCTAGTAGTAAAAACCTCGGTCAATTTTTTAATATCATCTAGGGTTAACATGATTAACTTATATTATCAAAAAAATCCTTAGTTTCCAATTAGTCTATATTTGTGTTCCTACTTCAGACGCGAGAGGTAGATGTGTATATGAACTCTTAGCAGAGGACGGGGTTATGTCCCTAGATTTCTGGGACTAAAAATATCATATGATTATGTATACAAGAAAGGATAGCGCTATTGTGCCTCTTTCTAGATTATAGGAAAAACGAGATTTAAACAAAAAGCAAAAAATTAACTTTTTTAAGGAAGTATTTTATAATCAGAGGAAGAAAAAGTTATCACTTCGGGTGTTGTTTTATGACGTATTCTTAATACAACTCCAGGAAGAAAACTTGCAGCAGTAATATGTTCTCTGTTAATTTCATCATCGCTTAGCGTTACTCTTTTATCATTTTTTGTAATCTCTACCTCATTTGAACTCAGTATAGAAATTCTCCTTTCTTCGTCAAATCTATTTAAAAAAGGAGTAAAACCCGTATCCCATATACAAGCTGAAATAAGAGCTCCTAAAAGCCCTCCCCAATCAACTTTTAATTTGCCAGCAAATTCAGTATCCTTGGGAATGTCGAAGCTTGATCCTAAAGGTAATTTATTAAGAAAATAAGCTCTTCCTTCTATTGTCATTTTGTTAATTTGGATTTTAGCAAAAATATAAGCTATAAGCAAAAAACACCTGAAGGGTATGAGAGTAATTTAAGGCTTTTTAATTTAATTTTAAGGGGTGGCCGTGGGAGTCAACCATATCATAAAAAGTTTTTTCCGGATCAGTATTCTCTTTAATCCAAGCTTTTAAATTGTCACTGACTAATTCCTTATAAAAATGTTGATGGTATTCATTCCAGATAGTAATAGTCCACCCAGGAGTATTCAACAAACGTTGTATTTGAATCCATGATTTAGGTAAGAGTCTAGCCCTAACTGGAAAGGTAACCTCTTTTAAACCTTGGCAGATCTCAAGTGTCCGGTCAATGTCCTTTTTTGAATATGAGAAAAAACGTCCGGTAAAACCCAGGGATAGGACTCCGGCTGGGTAAAGTTTTTGGCATGTCTCAATGAAATTTTTAGCATCGAATTTAGTGTTAAGGCCTCTGAAAACATCTGCATTTAAAATAACCGGCTGTTTGAGATTTACTTGTAATAAAAGTTTTAAACAAGGGATAACAATCTCCGGATCTTTAAAATCCAGTTTAATTCCTTTATTGGATTGGCTTATTTTTAAAATCAACTCGTCATAGGTTAAATCTGTATAATCTCTAGGGTTATGCGCCAAAACCGGAGTTTTTTGAGAAGAGATATTTATATCCGATTCAATAAACAAAGACTCAGGGTTTTTTAAGGTTTCTTCTAATTTTGATCTTGTATTTACCCGGTGGGCCCAATTTATATCTCCGATATTTTTTATATGGTAATTTTTTTGAAAGAAATCTAATAAAGCCATAGCAAATTATTTTTCAACCAGCTTAAACCTTATTACTTTTTGGCCGTTTACCTCGGGGTTTTCTAACCAGCTATCCAAATCCCGGACAAAAATTAGATTTTTGTTATATTCTGCCTGGTAGATGACACAAATTTTATCACTAGCCTCCTGGATGGCTAACTCAATAACCTTATAAGTATTTAGTGGATTTTTGTAATGAGTGTAAAAACCTCCAACTTTGATTAACCTTTTGGCCTGTTTTAGTTCATCTTCTAAAATTTGAGGATTTTTATGTGCCATAGATGGAGTATAACAAATTAATTAAAAACAGAAAGGTTGGGGATTGGGGCTACATTGTTAATAATAAAATTTTGGGCATAAAGATAGATTCCTAAGGCTACAATTGCCAGGACAATTTTAAACTCCTTGGAAACTAAAATTTTTTCAAAGGCAATCAGGATAAAGGGGGCAATTGGTAGGGTATAACGGGCAATATCCCGATGGGCTACTAAAGTAGAGGCAAAAAGATAAATCAGGACAAATAGCCCTTCAGATATAAGTGAATTTTTTAGAAGTAGGAATCCTCCTAGAAATCCTAAAATAAAAATATAGACAATATCTTCCAGCCAGATATCCCCTACCCAAAACTGGTTTTTGTTAAATACCTGAAAAGGAGGGAAAGTTAGGTGAATATTGTCCCCGGAGTGAAAATAAGCAAAAAAATCCCCCAGCTGGATTTTAAAGATGACAAAAATGGCCAGCAAAGTTAAGGGTACCAACAACAGGGGATAATAACTAAGTAAATCCTTGATGGCCTGGTTAATTTTCCCTCCCTTCAGGTTTTTATAAAGTGGATAAAGCATTAGGGCGGCAAATAAAAGAATTCCCGGCGGGCGGGTTAGTTGGGCAAAGCCGGCAAATGCAGCTGTTAACCAAAGAAATAAAGAGCGGGAAGAGGTTAAATATTTTTGAAAATAATAAATTGCCAAGATTGTAAAGAAGATAAATACTGGCTCAGGTGAGCCGATAGTATGGACAATCAACCACCGAGCGGGCAAAACCAGAAAAACTACAGACAGCCATAGCGGACGAGAGGTAAGTTTGAAGTCTTTAACTAAAAAATAAAAAGCAAAACTGGAAAGAATAGTAAATAAAATACTGACAAAAAGCATGGATTTTAAAAATCCTAAAAGTGGTGCAAAAAGGGCTATCAAAATCGGAAATCCGGGAAAGTGGGAAGGAAAATAAGTTGCAGGTAATGGTTGGGGGAGATGGGAAATAATAGCCGGATTGTAAAAACTTTTAGCAATCACCACATATTCCAATCCGTCAAAATTACGGTAAATTATGGGAAAACCCTGGCTAAAATTTAGCCCGTAAAAAGAAGTAAGATGTAACAGATAGGGCATCCAAATCAAAAAAGCGATGAGTAGGTTGATGCCTGCCAAAATTGCTAAATCTTTTAATGTTGCCTTCACAACTTTATGTTAGCATAGAATCTTAATTCTATGCTACACTATGAACTAATAATATGATGAAAGTTGAGGGGCTGTCAGTTTTTTTCCCGGTGCACAACGAGGAGGAAAATATTTTAGTGACAGTCCAAAAGGCTGTCGAGGTTTTAAAACGACTGCCTCTGCAAAAATACGAAATTATTTTGGTGGAAAATGGTTCCAAGGATAAAAGTCCTGAAGTTGTCGACCGGCTGGCAGAAGAGTATAAAAATGTCCGTGCCGTCCATCAAAACCCCGGAGGTTATGGTTATGCCCTGCGAGCTGGTTTTGCCAATGCCCAGTATGAGTGGGTTGTTTATACCGATGCCGACGGACAGTTTGATTTTTCGGAAGTAACTAAGTTTTTAGAAAAGACTGACCAGGCTGATGTTATTTACGGTTATAAAATAAAAAGAAGCGACAATCATTTTAGAACTTTAGCTGCTAAGGGGTGGGCTTTGTCACTGTTCCTTTTTTTTGGCCTGCGTATTAAGGACGTGGATACCGGTTTTAAAATGGTCAATAAAAAGGTTTTGGAAAAAATCCCGCCTCTCCAATCAACTATCGGCGGCATGATTAATGCTGAACTGGTGATAAAAGCTAAAAAGGCAGGGTTTAAAATCACCCAAGTTCCGGTCCATCACTATCCCCGGCTTGCCGGGGCACCAACCGGGGTTAAACCACAGGTGATACTTCAATCGTATATCGACCTCTTTAAACTTTGGTGGAAACTCCGATGATTAAATGGGTTAAGCGAAATCGAACTGAGTCTTTATTGATAGCATCCATTATAATAGTGGCTTCTTTTTTGCGTTTTTACCACCTTCCTGAATATATGACCTTTTTGGGGGATGAAGGACGGGATGCTTTGGTAGTTAAAGGAATTTTAATCAACCACCACTTTCCTCTTCTTGGGCCACCAACCTCTGTGGGTAATATTTATTTGGGGCCACTGTATTATTATATGATGGCAATTTCCATGGCCATTTTTTGGCTTAATCCTGCAGCGGCAGCTGGAATGGTAGCGCTATTGGGACTGGCCACCGTAGGATTGATTTATTATTTAAGTAGAGAGTGGTTTGGTAAGTTACCGGCAGCTATTGCTGCATTTTTATATGCTATTTCTCCGGTGGTAATTGTTTATTCCCGCTCTTCCTGGAATCCTAATCCGGCTCCCTTCTTTACCTTATTGGCTATTTTAGGATTATACAAAAGTCATAAAACACTGGATTTTAGATGGCTCATTTTAACAGGCGCAGCCGCTGCGGCTGTGGTCCAGATGCATTATCTAGCCTTAATCATGCTGCCTATTTTAGCAGTGCTTTGGGTTTATGAACTTTTTAGGCAACGGTTTATCGGACTCAAATTTCGTTATTTTAAGGTTGGATCGGTGGTAGGGATAGTCCTTTTTCTATTGTTATTATCACCCTTAGTACTGTTTGATTTAAGGCATAATTTTATGAACTACAAAGCTATCAGTACCTTTTTCCTCAATAGGCAGACTACTGTTAATCTAAATCCTGTCAATACCTTAGAAAGGATTTGGCCGATTTATTCCCATGATCTGATCGATCGGTATATCGCCGGGGACAATTATTTGTTGGTTTTTGCTATAGCTGTCTTTGTTTTATTACCTATTCTTGTGGCTCTTTGGCAGGCTGTAAGGGTAAAAAAAATAAGATGGGTTAATTTGGTGTTGGCAATTTGGTTACTGGGAGGAATGGGAGGGTTGGCCCTTTATAAACAGACGATCTACGATCATTATCTGGGGTTTTTGTCTCCGGTATTATTTTTACTCATAGGGTCTTTTGTAAATTTTTTCAGAAAAAAGTGGCAGTGGCTGATAGGGGGTATATTAGTAATTCTTTTGGCAGTTATAAATCTACAGCATAGTCCGCTTTTGCTCCCTCCGAATAACCAATTAGAAAGAACTCAGCAAATCGCGAAATTTGTTATTGGTCAGTCGCAGGGTCAACCTTTTAATTTTGCCTTAATCTCTGCGCATAATTATGACGCCGCCTATCAGTTTTATTTAGATATTTATGGGCACAAACCGAGACAAGTTCCTTTTGAAGTAACAGACCAATTATTTGTAGTTTGCGAAGATACGATTTGTTTGCCTGTGGGTCATCCTAAATATGAAATTGCCGCTTTTGGCTGGACTACTGTTGCTAGCGAGAAGGATTTTGCCGGTGTTAAAGTATTTAAATTAATCCATAATCCGGCAGAAAATACTAAACCGTCGCCTGAGAAACAAAATGGAAAAACATCTTAACAAAATCATTGCCGGTCTCAAAAAAGATGTTCACGCACACAAATTGTATTATGGGTTAGTTTTGGTAATTTTAATTTGTGCTACGGTTTTAAGGGTTTGGAGGATAGATCAGCTATTGGGATTTTATTATGATCAGGGAAGAGACGCTATAGCCATAAGCAAAATACTTGACGGAAACCTAACATTGATTGGTCCGACTACCGGGATTGAGGGAGTATTTTTGGGACCGTTTTATTATTATTTCCTTGCTCCTGGGTATTTTCTAGGTCAAGGTAACCCGGTAGTAGCTTCTTATTGGCAAACGTTAGTTATTATGGGTGGTTTGTTGGTTACCTTTTTTATCAGCAGAATTTATTTTTCGTTTGTGACCGGAATTTTTTCTTTATTTTTAATGACATTTTCTTTCTCTGAAATCAAACTAGACCGTTGGTTATCAAACCCCACGCCGGCTCTTTTTTTTGCTCCTTTGGCCGTACTTTTTTTAAGTTTAAGTTTTTCGTCACCTCTGCCGTTTTTGCCATTGGCTGCATTGTCCTTGGGGATTCTATTGCAGCTTGAAGCATCGAGTGGTTTTTTCTTAACTGTAGTGACATTTCTGTTAATTATCGTTTTTAAAAAGAGATTTAACTTAAAAGTTATTGTCATTTCTGTTTTGACATTTGGCTTGACACTACTGCCTCAAATTTTATTTGAACTGCGGCATAATTTTTTGCTTACAAAAACACTCTTTGGGTTTGCTGGGGGCAAGGTCCAAACAGAGAGTCGAGCTACTTTTCAGATACCGACTATGCGCGTGATTGAGGACAGGTTAAATTTTTATTCGGTAACTTTTCTGGAAAAATTGAAACTAAATTTTGATCCTAAATTTAGTATGCTTTTTGTAGCTTTCCTGATTTTTTGTTTATTGTTCATCCTGAAAAATTGGTCCAAACCCGTCGTCAAGGTCATGGCTTTTTGGTTTTTGGGGTTGCTGTTGTGCTTCCTTTTCTACAACGGAAATTATGGACAAATTAATACTTATTATTTTGTAACTGTCTTTCCAATTTTTTTTATCTTTGCTGCACTTTTTTTGGAAGGTTTGTGGAAGATAAATGTTTTAAAACCGATAGTCGTTTTACTGCTGGCGTTGTTTCTATATGACCAGCTACCACTTTCTTTTAACTATTTAAGCAGCGGGGTTGACGGTGACACTACTATTGCATTAGGTAATCAAGTAGAAGCGGTCAAGTACGTTATTAATGACGCTTCAAATACGCCTTATAATTGGGATGCTTATGTTCCTCCGATTATACCTTATACATATACTTACTTATTTCAGTACTATAGTAAAAAATTGCACAAGCAGGCTGTTTCTCAGTTAGCAAGTAACCTATATACTATTCATGAGACAGACTATACTATTCATGAGACAGACACGTCTCATCCTGAACGGGAGAATACTTGGTTAAAAAGACAGGATAGTATTGGTAAAATAATAAAGACTGTCAAATTTGGCGGGGTGGTTGTAGAAAGGAGAAACAGAGTTAATTATAACTAAGCCATATGCAACAAAAAGACATTATTAAATTATCTGTGGTGATTCCTGCTTACAATGGAGAGGAAGATTTGAGAAAGGGTGTTTTGGAAGAAATTGACCGTTACTTGGAAAAGCAGGATTATGGTTACGAAGTTGTTATTGTTGACGACGGATCAACGGATAATACCGCTGTTATTGTTGAAGGTTTGGCTAAAAATAAAAAGAATTTTAGATTAATCAAAAACCCTCATAAAGGTAAGGCTGTGACTGTGATGACAGGTCTTATTGAAAGTCGGGGAGAGGTAGTTGTTTTTACAGATATTGACCAATCAACCCCTCTACTGGAAATTGAAAAATTTTTTCCAAAATTTGAACAAGGGTTTAATATTGTTATCGGCTCAAGAAGCGGCAGGTCGGGATCGCCTTTAATTCGGAAGTTGGCCTCTGTGGTATTTTCTATCCTCCGAAGGATAATATTGGGATTACCTTTGGTTGATACCCAGTGCGGTTTTAAGGCCTTTGACCGTAAGTCGATTGAAATGATTTTCCCTAAGCTTCTTGAAAGATACCGAAATATTAATACTTCGGGCAGAGCCTTAAATGCCGATTTTGATGTTGAAATGCTTTTCTTGGCAAAAAAGAAAAATTTACAAATCGCCGAGGTAAAAGTAGATTGGCATGATGAAAATCCTCAGAATGCGCATTTAATTGCCAATTCCTTAGATGCATTAAAGGGTATGTTTAGGGTGAGGTTGAACGACCTTCGGGGAAAATATGTTTAAATTTTTAAAACTTTATAGGATGGAAATCCTGGTTTTTGTTTTAATTGCGGTGGGATATTTTATCCTGCGCATTCCTAACTTAACTTTGCAGCCGATTTTTGCAGATGAGGCAATTTATATTCGTTGGGCCCAGCTGATGAAGGCCGAACCTACCTTAAGGTTTATTTCCCTAACTGATGGTAAAACGCCGCTGTTTATGTGGCTTATGACCCCGCTTTTTAAGGTTTTTAGCGACCCGCTTTTGGCAGGGAGATTTTTGTCAGTACTTTCTGGTTTTGTAACACTATCGGGGGTTCTGTTTTTGGGATGGAAATTTTTTAATAAACAAAGCGGAATTTGGGCAGCCGTGCTTGTAACAATAGTTCCTTTTATGGTTTTTTTTGATCGGATGGCATTAGTAGATTCTATGCTTGCCGCTTTTTCCATTTGGTCTTTAAACCTGGCGTTATTATTAATTAAATATCCCAGAATTGATATCTCCATGACACTGGGTTATGTGCTGGGAGGAGGACTTTTAACCAAGCCTCCGGGATTTTTTAATATCTTGGTTCTGCCGGTAAGTTTAGTCATATTTAACTGGAAGTCAAAAAATAGGCAATGGAAATTTTTAAAAATCTTTGGCTTGTGGATAATAGCAATTGTGGTGATGGGTGGAATTTATAGTATTTTAAAATTAGGTCCCGGGTATTCCGGTCTGGCTGGACGTAATGAAGATTATATTTTTTCTCCCATAGATATTATTAACCGTCCTTGGGATCCATTTCTTCCACATTTGGCAAATTTAGTTGACTGGTTGCCTAAGCTGTTAACTCTCCCGGTGCTGGCGTTGATTGTTTGTGGATCGGTATCTGTATTTATTAAAAAAAATAAATATGGGGTAGTAGTACTCCTTTGGAGTTTACTGCCGCTGTTTGCCCAAATGGTTTTATTGAAGACTTTTACTGCCCGATATATACTTTTTTCTGTTCCACCTTTACTTTTCCTTGGGGGATGGGGAATATTTTTGATTTCTCAAAAATTTAAAAAAAACCTTTCAGTTTTTGTCATAGGCACTTTAGCAGTTATTTTACCTTTATCTTTATTTTTTGATTTCCGGTTACTTACCAACCCGTCTTTAGCACCTTTGCCACAGGAAGAAAGAAGGGGTTATTTGGAAGATTGGACCGCCGGATATGGGCTAAAAGAAATTGCCCAATTTTTAATTAACGAGTCGAATCATGGATTAGTGGTTGTCGGAACAGAAGGCAGTTTTGGTACTTTACCTGATGGGTTAGAGATATATTTGGATACCCACTCACATCAGGCGCCTGCAGACCGCCAGGTTGTAGTCATTGGCGGTGGTCCTACAGTCTCGGGACAGTTGCGCCAGGCTGCTTTAGACCACCCAACTTTCTTTATTGCAAATAGGTCACGTTACCCTCAATCAGGCGATGCGATGAAGCTTTTACAGGAATATTTTAAAGCCTTTTCCGTGGGGAATTTGAAGGATGCAATTGTCTTTTACCGAGTTTTTCCGCTTAATCAGTAAAACTACATAAAATGAAGTCTTTTTTTAAAAAAGTCTATATTTGGCCGTTATTAATTATTTTGACAGTCCCTACTTTTTATTCCCTTGTTCGTTCGGGATATTTTCCTATTCAAGATAATATGCAGGCTTTTAGAATTGAGCAAATGGACAAATGTTTACAAGACGGACAGATCCCTTGCCGTTGGGTGCCAGATATGGGTTATCAATATGGTTATCCGCAATTTGAATTTTATTCCCCCAGTGTTTACTATCTTGGTAATTTATTCCATTTTGCCGGTTTTCAATTTATTGATTCCATAAAAATTCTTTTCATTTTAGGATTTGTGACAGGTACCTTGACCATGTTTATTTTTATACGCACGTTATTTGGCGATTGGCCAGCGCTAGTTGGGGCAGTGCTATATACGTATGTCCCTTTTAAGGCGGTTGATGTTTATGTAAGGGGAGCGATGAGTGAATTTTGGGCTTTAGCAATTTTTCCGCTGGTTTTTTGGTCCTCTTATCAATTAATTAAGACCGAAAAGGTAAGATATTTGGTTTGGCTTGCACTATCAGCAGGGGCACTTTTGTTGACTCATAATTTAATGTCTTTGATCTTTTTGCCTTTAGTTGCCATTTGGTCGCTTGCCTGGGTTTATTTGGAAAAGGATTGGAAAGTTTTGCCTAAATTAATAACAGGAGGAATATTAGGAGCAGGCCTTGCTGCATTTTTTATTTTACCGCTAATTTTTGAAAGACAGTATGTACATATCGAGACGATGCTTGGAGGGTATTTTGATTATAGACAGCATTTTGTTACCTTTGGCCAACTGTTTTTTTCTAACTATTGGGGTTATGGTTCCTCGGTTTTGGGACCGAATGATGACTTGTCTTTATCCACCGGAATAGTGCAGTGGATAGCTGGAGTTATAGCCTTATTTGTGGCAATTTTAAGTTTTAAGAGATTTCAAAAGGTCGCTATGATTACTTTTATTCTTGTGCTTGTTGATATTAGCGTACTGTTTTTAACCCATCAAAAATCAAGTTTTATTTGGGAAAGGATTCCGTTTTTGGCCTGGTTACAATTTCCCTGGAGACTGCTTGCCGATAGTATATTTTTACTTTCCTTTTTAGGGGGTTTGGCGGTTTTTTTAACGGAAAAGTTAAAGGGAAGAAAATTTTCTACCGCCCTAGGGATTATCTTGATTATCGGAGTGTTTGTTTTATATGGAAGTTTCTTTCGTCCCCTTAAGTGGTTTAATTTTTCTGATCAACAACAATTTAGTGGCGATTTTTGGGAGAAACAGCTAACAAGCAGTATCTTTGATTACCTCCCAGTTTATGCTAAATTACCCCCTAATAACAAGGCTCCTGCCTATCCAGAAGTACTTAAGGGTAAAGTTGATTTTCAAAATTATAAAAAGGGCAGTGACTTTCAAATTGGTGGGGTTCATGTAACTCAGGATGCTTTAATTAGGTTACCTTTGTTTGATTTTCCCGGGATGACAGTCACTATTGACGGAAAAGTTGTGGATCATAATCACAATAACTGCTCAGAAGAAGAATATTGCCTAGGGCTTATTAGTTTTAATGTCCCAACTGGAAATCATATAATTAAAGCAAGTTTAGAAAATACTCCAATAAGGACAGTGGGCAATATTCTAACTATTGTCAGCTTTTTGGTATTAACAGGGCTAATTTTTAAAGCAAAAATATATGAAAGAATTAATCGCTAAAAACTGGACTGTTTTTGTGTTGTGCCTCTTGTTTTCTTTAATTATTTGGCCTCTATTTTTGCCCGGATATTTTTCCCATCATGATGATTTGCAAGTCATGCGGATTTTTGAAATGAGAAGGTGTTTTGCTGATTTACAACTGCCCTGCCGGTGGGTACCTGATATGGGTTATGGAAATGGTTTTCCGCTTTTTAATTATTACAATCCTCTGGCATATTACATTGGAGGGGTTTTAAGTTTTGCCTTAGGGTTTATCGGGGCATCTAAAACCCTTTTTTTTATACCTCTGGTATTAGGGGGGATTTCCATGTATTTACTGGTCAGGGAGTTATCCGGAAACCTTTCCGGACTTGTTGCGGCACTTCTCTATTCTTTTGCTCCATATAGGGCTTTAGATTTTTATGTTCGGGGAGATATCGCTGAAGGCTTCGCCCTAGCCTTGATTCCGATGGTTTTTTATTTCATCCTCAGATTAATCCGTCAGAAAACCACATTTAATTTTTTAGGGACAGTTATTTTTTGGAGTACTTTTTTAATCAGCCATAATATCATGGTACTGCTTTTTATTCCTCCTTTACTGATATGGATTGTCTATTGGCTTGCCATTAATAGATTACGAAATCTTCCGGCTGTTAGTTTATCTTTAATTTTAGGATTCGGTTTGGCAGCCTTTTTTTTGATCCCTGCTTTTGTGGAAAAGTCCTTAGTTCAAATAGATACGTTAACCCAGGGAGACTTAAATTATCGTGCTCATTTTATTACTCTTAACCAACTGTTTTTTAGTAGGTTTTGGGGCTACGGGGCCTCCGTTCTCGGTCCGAATGACACAATTTCTTTTCAAGTTGGATGGCCTCAATGGTGGGTGGCAGCCGGTTCCCTGGTGGCTATTATTTTAAGACTACTTTCATTACTTAACAAAAAAATAATAGCGTCTGTTAACCGAAACCAGGTAATTTTAATCATGCTTTTATTTTCTTTATTTGCCGGATCGTTATTTATGACCCACAATAAGTCAGCTTTTATTTGGGAAAAAATTTCCATCTTAAGTTATGTCCAATTTCCCTGGAGGTTTTTATCGGTAGCAATTTTTTCCTCAAGTATTTTAGGTGGATTTCTGATTTTAGTTTTTAAAGGAAAGTTACGTTATTTAATTGCAATTTCAATTATTTTTTTGACGGCTATTCTTAACTGGAATTTTTTTAGGCCGGAAAAATTTTATCCTTTAATGACGGATCAGGAAAAATTATCCGGAATGCAGTGGGCTACACAACAGAAAGCATCGGTTATGGATTATTTACCCGAGACCGCCCATAAACCAAAAGAGATTGCCGCTGATAAACCTTTAGTAGTTTCAGGAAGAGCTGAAATTAGTGACTTTATTAATAAATCTAACCAATGGCAATTTCAGGTAACCGCAGACCAGCCAACCGATATTGAGGTTCCGGTTTTTGACTTTCCTAACTGGCAGGTTAAGGTAAACGGTATTGAAGTTCCTCATTCCCACCAAAACCAGTTGGGGAGGATAAGTTTAAACTTAGAACCGGGTCACTATCTGGTTGGTGGGGTATTTGCTGATACCTCTTGGCGCCGGTTTTCCAATATAATATCTATATTCTCTTTTATTGTTCTAGTATTCATTTATCTTTATGAAAATTTAAAAAAGTTTTTATATAAGTACAGTTTTGTCTTGATTTTTGTTTTATCTCTGCCTGCTGTTTGGGCACTTTTTGTTCCCGGTTTTTTTGGTGCATCTGATGATATGCATATCGCCTGGTTGTTTGAGATGGACCGGGCGTTTAAAGCGGGACAATTTCCTCCAAGATATGTACCGGATTTAAGTTTTGGTTTTGGTTATCCACTTTTTAATTTTGTTTTCCCGTTGCCTTTTTATATAGCCGAAATATTTCATCTAATAAATTTTAGCCTGGTGGATAGTATTAAAGCAGTATTTTTCTTAAGTTTGTTGTTTTCAATGTTCTTTATGTATAAATTTCTAAAAGAATTTACTGGTAACTGGTTAGGTGTGGCGGGAGCTGTTGTTTATGGCTTTACCCCTTACCGCTCTACAGATGTTTATGTTAGGGGAGCTTTTGGTGAGGCTTTATCTTTCGTCTTTTTGCCGCTGATTGCCTTATCAGTTGCTAAATTGACCGAAACTTTCCGGACAACACATTTAACTTTTAATAAACGCTGGTTGGGGATTGGGGGGTTATCCTTGGCAGCTCTGATTCTTAGCCATAACATCACGGCATATATGTTTATTCCGTTTGTTCTGTTATTAGCCGCTTTAAGAATTAGTTTTATCAGTATTAATAAGCTGATTGCAGCTTTACAACTTATAATTAGTGCTTTAATCGGACTTTTGATTAGTATTTATTTTTGGTTACCCGCTCTTGGTGATAGCCCTTTGATGAAATACGATACGGTTTTTAATTTTGCAGATCATTTTCCCACCCTCAAGCAATTACTGCTTCCCTACTGGGGGTACGGAGCATCAGTCCCCGGACCTGGAGACGGGATGTCCTTTTTTATCGGTACTGTAAATCTGGTTTTACTAATTTTAGGGATGATTTTTATGATTTTATTTTGGAGAAGATATTCGCGAAGTCAAAGAATTTTGTTGTTGTGGGCATTAGTTTCTTTTTTAATCTCTTTTTTAATGATGAACTACCGTTCGATTTTTATATGGAATAATGTTCCGCTCCTGCCGTATTTCCAATTTCCCTGGAGGTTTCTGACCATGACAACATTTGTCACTCCGATTTTTATAATTGGCTTGACTAAAGTAAAATATAACTTCCTTGTTGCCGCTACAGCAGTATTTTTGGTAATTTTTCTAAACTACGGTTTCTTTAGGCCACATGATTTTTTGGGACGGATGGATGACTACTATATAAACCGTTATGTTCCGATTCCTAAAGCCAGCTCTGCTTATTTACAGACCACTGAGGAGTATTTAAGACTTCCGCTTACTACCCAAAAGAGACCGACCCAAAATTATCCAATGATTTTTTCTACAGATGAAGTCACTGATAAAATTATGGTAATTAATTCCTTAGATATTTCAGCAGAGGTCTCGACGAATAAGGAGGCTATTATAAATTATAATAAATACTTTTTCCCGGGATGGGAGGCTAAAATTGATGGTAAAAAAACAGTAATCAAGCCAGGTATTCCTTTTGGACAAATCAGTGTTAGTGTTCCTGCTGGAGAGCATCTGCTGGATATTAGTTTTAATGAGACTCTATTTAAGAGAGTTCTTGATATAATTTCTCTTGTAAGTCTTTTGACTGCAATACTTTTTTCGATTAAGCTTAAGATTCTGAGGCGTGTAACCAACTAAATAAAATTATGATAAAAAAAATTATACCGATAATAAAGGATAAAAAATTTTTTATTTTAGGACTATTATTAACTGTAAGCTTGCTCTGGCCACTTGTTGTTGCCCCTTATTTTACCCATCATGATGATGTTCAAACTATCCGTTTATTTGAAATGGATAAATGTTTTCAAGACGGGCAAATTCCTTGCCGTTGGGTACCGGATTTGGGGGATTTATATGGTTATCCGTTGTTTAACTACTACGCGCCATTACCGTATTATGTTGGAGAAATTTTTTATTTAATAACTCATAATTTAATTTTTTCCGCAAAAACTATGTTTGCAATATCTTTTATTGGTTCTTATATCTTTATGTTTCTTTTAGGAAAAAAACTGTGGGGCAGCGCCGGGGGAATGGTTTCAGGAGTATTCTATAGCTTTGCTCCCTATCATGCTGTTGACTTTTATGTCCGGGGAGCGATGGGGGAACTTTGGGCCCTGATGTTTTTTCCGGCCATCTTCTGGGCTACCTTACGGCTTAAAGACAGCCCCAAAATTGCCAATATTTTACTATTGAGTGTATCCATTGCCGGTTTAATTTTGTCGCATAATCTCTCAGCGATGATCTTTTTACCCACGGTGGTTTTATTTTCTTTTGTGTTATTTTTCTTCAAAAAAGATCTTCGTTTCTTGGCGACATTTGTTATTGCTGTTGTGGGCGGCTTACTACTGCCGGCTTTTTACCTACTGCCGGTTATCTTTGAAAAAAATTTAGTCCATGTAGATACTACTACCATGGGTTATTTTTCTTATACAGAGCATTTTAAAGGTTTGAGGAAATTAATTTTAGACAGGTTTTGGGGTTGGGGAGATTCGGTCAGAGAGGTACCTGGAGGGCCCAAAGACGGCATGTCATTTCAGATTGGGTGGGCTCATCTTTTAGCTTTAGGATTTGCAGTTTTTGCGGCATTTTCGTTTTGGAAAAGACAAAAATTAAAAAGTTTAACTATTTTATTCGCTGTTTTGGTAATTTTAGGAAGTATTTTTATGATTCATCCCCCGATCTTCGTTTCTTGGCGTCTGGAAAATGATTGATCCTTTAAAGTATCTGCAATTTCCCTGGAGATTTTTAATGGTTATCATTTTTTTTATTTCTATGGTAGTGGGAAGCATTTTTCAATTACTAAACGGAAGAAAATATCAAGCCTTAATAATAGGATTGGTGCTTTTGGTGGTAGCATCTAATTTTTTTTATTTCAGACCGGAGAAATTTAGATACATAAATGACCAGGATCTTTTGACCGGCAAGAATTGGGAGAATGAACTTGGACGGTCAATTTATGATTTTTTGCCAATCTACGCTAAAGCTCCGCCGGTCGCGCCGGCAACCTCTCGTTATGAAATTGTCTCGGGAGATGCAGAGGTTACTGATTTTCAAGAAAAGGATACCCAGATACATTTTAAGGTATTTGTGAATGACCTTGCCCGAGTTGAATTATCACAATATTATTTTCCGCTATGGAAGGTTTTTGTTGACGGGAAAAACGTAGATATAAATTATCAAAATAATCTTGGCCTGATCACTTTTACAATAGATCCGGGAATGCATAAGGTAGAGGCTGTATTGTACGATACCCCGATTAGACAAATCGGTAATTTGGTAACATTAATATCCTCGATATTGTTTATTTTCCTGGGAGTATGGCAGTTGAAAAGGGTCCGCTTATTTATACTGGCAGTGATAAACGGTTTTGCAAAGTGAAAACTACAATGGAAACAGAAAATATGGAAATCGGGGAACATTTTGATGCCACGTCAGAAATAACTCTGGATGTTGTCAAAAATAAGGCTATCAAGGGGGTGGCTGCTTTAACTGGGCGGACTGTATTTTTACAACTGCTGGGTTTGTTGGCAACCTTTTTTTTAACGATCTTTTTAAGCCCTAATCAGTTTGGTGTTTTTTTTGTCGTCTCGGCTGTAGTTAATTTTTTTGCCTATTTTTCGGATATCGGCTTGGCGGCAGCTCTGATTCAAAAAAAAGATCTTCACAGTCGTAAGGAGCTGGAAACTACCTTTACTGTTCAAAACACTTTGGTGTTAATAGTAGTAGCAATCATTTTTCTTGCTACACCTCTTTACCGCCAATGGTATCACTTAAACCAAGAGTCTGTTTATTTGCTTTGGGCATTAGCTTTTTCCCTACTACTTGCTTCTTTGAAAAGTATTCCCTCGGTACTTTTAGAAAGAAAACTGGATTTTAATAAATTAGTTATTCCTCAGATTATCGAGTCTGTTCTCTATCAGGTAGTAGCCGTTGTTTTAGCATGGCGCGGTTTTGGGATAACTAGTTTTACTTTTGCTGTTTTGGTCCGGGGAGTGTCAGGTTTGGTATTAATGTATTGGTTACAACCATGGAAGCCTGGTTTGGCATTTGATGCTGGAGTTTTAAAAGAGTTGCTTCGCTTCGGGTTGCCATATCAGGTCAATACTTTTCTAGCTGTTGCCAAAGATGATGGGATGACTGCATTTTTAGGGGGGATTTTAGGGCCTGGAAATATCGGTCTTTTGGGTTGGGCTCAAAAATGGGCTACCGCTCCTTTGCGTTTTTTTATGGATCAGGTTATTAAAGTCACATTTCCCGCTTTTTCCCGGATGCAGAATCATCAGGAAGAACTTTCTAAGGCTGTTTCCAAATCAATATTCTTTATTTGTGCCTTAGTTTTTCCATCACTGGTAGTACTAATATTCCTGTCGCCGGTTTTAGTCCAAATCATCCCGAAATATGGTAAATGGCAGCCGGCTTTGTTTGCTTTGAGCTTAATTGCTATCAATTCGGCATGGGCCGCG
Organism: Patescibacteria group bacterium; assembly: GCA_023487645.1. Next base: position 27,078 of record JAMDBX010000075.1, read on the forward strand.
GTAACAACCCCGCTGACGAATGTCTTAAATGCTACCGGTAGAATTAATATCACTTTCCGATTAATGGTTATGTGGACGGTACTGACCTGGATTTTTATTCCCGGCTTGGCATATCTTTACGGACTTAACGGGGCGGCACTGGGTTATAGTCTGGTTGGTTTCAGCTCTATTATAGCTATTTTAATTGCTGTGCGTTTTATTCCGATTAATTTTTGGCAGAGTGTGGGCAAACCGGGAGTAGCCTCGATATTTATGGGTTTGGTTCTTCTTTTGAGTAGCCGTATACTTCCCATTTCGTGGGTTGCCGTAATATTACTTTTAGCTATCGCCGTTTTAGTCTATGCAATCTCAATGTTTATTCTCATTGGTTCCTCTTTGATGGAGGATGTCAAAAGAATAGCCATTGATATTAGAGGAAGAAGTTAGTACATGAATTATTTAAAATTTCTAGGGCCAGCAATACTGTTTATAGTACTGTGCGCATTTTTCTTTCCTGTTCCTAAAGTTTATGCCGCTGGCAACTCCTTTGTCACTATTGTTAATCCCATCAGAGGACACGATTTTTGGGAACATAATTTTGATATTTTGGCAACTCCAAAAAAACAATACAATATTATTACTACAAATAATTTACCTGCTACTTGGCTGGTGCGTTATGATGCCTTGCTGGATCCCCAGGTAATCCAATTTTTAAAATCCTTAGGTGCCAATCAGGAAATTGGTTTATTTTTAGAAATAACACCGAGTTTGGCCAAAGACGCTGGTGTCCATTATAACCAAAGTCCTAATTGGCATTATGCTCAATCGATTTTGCTAACAGGCTATCAGCCCTCTGATCGGGAAAAATTGATTGATCAGGCAATCAAAACTTATCAAGATATCTTTGGCAGATATCCTAAGTCAGTTGGAGCTTGGTGGATCGATGCTTATTCTCTAGATTATCTTCATCAACATTACGATGTAGAGACAAACCTTGATGTGGCGGACCAGTATTCAACAGACCAGTATCAAGTCTGGGGGCAGTATTTTTCCACACCCTTCTACCCTTCTAAGACCAATGCTTTACTTCCTGCCGGCTCTGTTGATAAAAAAAATGGAGTAGTAACAATCCAATGGGCAGCCAGGGATCCTTATAATAGTTACGGCAATGGTGTAAGCGACAGCACTTATAGTGTCCAGGCCAACGATTATCTCTTACATAATTTAGACATCAATTATTTCTCGAAGATTATAGATATTTACCCTCAAGTCACTGTTGGCCTGGAGAATGATTTTGATTGGCAAACATACGGTGGAGAATATACAAAACAGGTGCAACTTTTGTCGCAAAAACAACATGACGGAAAGTTGGTTGTTACCTCCATGGAAGGTTTTGCCAAAGATTATAAAAATAGTTATCCGGGGATTTCTCCCTCAGTATTAATCAGTGCCAACGATCCTTTAGGAGGTGATGGTAAAGTTGTTTGGTATCAAAATTCTAAATATAGGGTAGGATGGTTTTATCAGCCTGGTGTAGGCTCGCAAATTCGTGATTTGAGGGTTTATGATGAAGGATCGAAGGAAGACTGCTTTGATATTCCTTGCCAGAGTTTAAATATGGCGGCGGGAGCAATAAACGCTTTGGATGATGTAACTTTTGGTGATCGGTGGATTATTGATGAAGGTAAAATAACTCAGCTGCAAGTTGCAAACGATAGTAGCGGGCCGGAAATTTCATATATAAATCAAGCTGGAGATGCAAGGAAAATTAAATTTTTGCCCAACGATATAGATGTTAACGGCAAAGTTCAAACAATCGCCTCGGCTATCGCAAGCGCTAAGACAAATTCCCAAACAGTAAATCAAGTAAAAATAGATCGAAACAGCAATCTGCAGTTTGATTTTAACAAAAATATACCAAAAATCCTGGTTAATTTTTTAAAATTTTTGTTCCTTTCAATCTTATTCTTTTTTCTTCCGGGGTGGTTAATTACCAAAAAGTTAATATTTGCTATTCCCGTGGGCTGGACCGTTTTCACTTTATCAGCCTATATTTTAGGTTATTTAAAGGTTGAATTTTTACTATGGACTATTCCGGCTATTGCTATATTATTAACTTTTAAATTAGGACTACCTAAGTTTGCCCCGCCTAAATTAACAACGAAAAATTTAACAGTTACCGTTTTGATTATTTTAGGCTCTTTATCTTGGCTGTTAACGACTATTAAGAACGGATTGTTTTATGGTTACGGCCTAGGTTATTGGGGCCCTAACGGTCATGATGGTATTTGGCACTTAAGTTTGATATCAGAGTTGCAGAGAAACATTCCTCCGCAAAATCCTGTTTTTGCCGGTGAAAGTTTAAATAATTATCACTACTTTTTTGACCTGCTTTTAGCCCAATCGGGAAAGATTCTAGGTATTGATAATCAGGAACTACTTTTTAGGTTATTTCCTTTATGTATTTCATTGTTTTTAGGATTGATTTTGTTTAAAGTTATTCAAAGGATTAGCCTTCAGCTAAAAAAAGATAATCCGGTGTTGGCCTGTCGGGCAGGAATATTAGGACTCTTTTTCTTATATTTTGGAGGAAGTTGGGGATGGATTATAACTTTTTTGCAAACTAAAACCTTGGGTGGGGAAACACTTTTTTGGGTGCAACAAGCCATATCAACTCTACTTAATCCTCCCTTTGCTATTTCTTTGGTTTTATTGCTTACCGGTTACTGGTTTTTCCTAGATTTTTGGGAAACAAAAAATTATAAATGGGTATTACCAATAATTTTTTGTTGGGGGTCACTTATCGAATTTAAAGCTTATGCCGGCGTTTTGGTTTTGGGAAGCTTGGGCATCTTGGCTGTGGAAAAGATAGTTTTAAAGAGGGATTTTAGATTATTTTTACTGACTATTTTATGCGGGGTTTTTGCAGCGGCGGTATTTTTACCAAATAACTTAAAAAGCGAGGGGCTTTTTATCTATTCTCCTTTCTGGTTGGTTTATTCAATGATTGATTTTTCTGACAGGTTGGGGTGGGAGAGGTTATCTTTAGCCCTTCACTCGGCAAGTTTATCCAAAGAAATGATAAGTTTGTTTGTTGGTGTGGGCATTTTTATTTTAGGAAACATGGGACTTAGAATAACAGCTCTATTCCAATCTAAAATATTAATAAAACAGCGTTTCTTTTTGTATATATCGATACTTGGATTTTTATTATCATTATTTTTTATTCAAAAGGGAACAAATTGGAATATCGTCCAATTCTTTTATTATGCAGTTTTTGTATTTAATATATTTGCAGCGCTTTCTCTGGCTTTTTTGTGGGATAAATGGGGCAGGAAATTTATAATACCACTTATTATTATTGTAGTTTTAACCTTACCAACAACCGTTATTACCTTGGATCAGTATTTACCTTCAAGGCCTCCGGCTGAATTATCTATTGCTGAGTATCAATCCTTGCAGTTTTTAAAAGAACAACCTGTCAGGGTACAGTCTTGGTTTTGCCTTTTGATCCAAAATCAAAAGAAAAGTTTACAGAGCCGATACCCCTTTTTGCTTACACCTCGACAGCTTATGTTTCGGCTTTTTCTAACCATCCTACTTTTTTAGAAGATACTGTTAATTTAGATATCTTAGGGGTAGACTATAAGGGTCGGCTAAATTCGTTAAACGATTTTATAAAGATGCCGGATAAAGTAAAAGATATTTTAAAGAAAAATAATATTGCCTATATCTATGTGTTAAAAACCCAGAATTTTCAGGAGGATGAAGGCAGAATGGGGATAAAAAAGATTTTTGAAAATAATGAGGTAAAAATTTTTAAAACTATCTGATTTTGCAAAAATATATGAATGAAAAAATATAGCTTTTACAAGATACCCCTATGGATCGTTGCCGCATCATTATTGTGCTTTATCCTTAATATCTTATTTAATGGCAATCCTTTAACAGCCTTTATTAATGTATTAATTCTATTATTGTCATGGATGTTATATAAAAATATTTTTGTACCTCAGGATGATAGTAATCATCTTCTGTATTTTTTGGCTGCCTTAGTTTTAGGAGCTGTCCCAATATTATCTTATCGCCCTGAACAAATCCTTCCGAGTATTATCCTTATCATTTGTTTGCTTGTACTGGTATTTGGATTAAAGTTGAATTTTTCTTATTATCCTTTAATTATATTAACAATGATTTTTTTGTTTTTGGCCAGTATTCTAACCTCAAAAATGGTGGAATATCATGGAGGATTTAAGTTTGGATTTGATAATAACAGATTTATTTTCTCTTCCAGTGCTCTACTTTTTGATCAGGATATTATTAGTAAACAACGAGGGGAGCTGAAGGTGCCTTTATTGGTTAGCGGTGTTCTTTATAATAAGCCAATTTTTATGGCTTACGATTTTTTTGAAAACATAGCCAGATTTATCACTTTAGAAAATTTATACATATCCCTGACACTCATTAATATATATCCTTTCCTCTTGGGAGTTTATGATTATCTTAAAAATAAGCGTTCGCATAAACTAATAATCGGAAGTTGGATAGTAGTTACTTTGGTGATTATTGGATTGAGAAAGTCACAGGATCCTTTAGATATACTTTATCTATCCGCCCCGTTATTGTTAATTTTTATTTTTAATGGTTTGCCAAAAATTAAAGCCAAATATTATTTATCTCTCTTGTTGATTAGTTTCTTGCTTGTTTTTAAATCCAAACTATGAGTAGAAAAAATATTGTCATTTTTGGATTAATAATTTTATTGGCAGCCATATTAAGAATGGTTGGTCTAGACCACTCTCCTCCGCACCTATCTAATGACGAAATATCAATTGCTTATGATGCTTATTCCGTGTCTCAAACAGGAAGGGATGAACACAATCATTATCTTCCATTGTCTTTTCAGTCGTATAATACTTACAAAGCTCCGCTAACCGCCTATTTATTAGTTCCGGGAACCATTTTGTTTGGCAATAATGAGTATACGGTGAGGTTGCCGTCAGCAATTTTAGGAACACTGACAGTACTTATACTGGGTTTATTGGTTTGGGAGCTTACTGCAAATATCAATTTATCATTATTAACAAGTTTTACCTTGGCAATTACTCCCTGGCATGTCCATACTTCCAGAATGGCTTTGGAATCGAATATAGCTTTGTTTTTTCTTGTTAGCGGCATCTATACTTTCTATTTAGGACTTCACAAATTTAAACCCTGGTTGACGGTAATAAGTTTTTTGTTGTTTACACTTTCTATTTATGGTTACCATACCGAATGGGGATTTACGCCAATTGTTATTGGCTGTTTATTAGTTACTAATTGGAAGGCAGCGAAAAACAGTAAACGGTTCTTCTTTGGTTTAGGGGCATTTTTTATTTTAATCACCCCCATAATTCTTGATTATTTCCATAATTTTGGAACTTATGCCCGA
>JAMDBX010000044.1 GCA_023487645.1 Patescibacteria group bacterium
ACTATTAGTTGTACCCAAAACTTTGAGTAATTCGAATATATCAAATTACTAAACATTATTATGAAAGGAGGTGACAACATGAAAAATATAAAATTTGGTTTAGATTTTGGGACAACTAATAGTTCGATTTCTATGGCCCAGGGTGATAAGGTAGTGGTCTTGCCGGTGGATATGATGGCCACAGACCCGCGGGTGGTGCGCTCAATGCTTTATTTTTTCCGGCGAGAGCTGGTCTATAAAAAGAACATTCCCCAGATGAGGATTACCCGCCAGGCTTTTATGGAAGGGGATATTCAATATGAAGGTGAATTTAAAACTCTAATTGGTCAAGGAGCTGTGAACCAGTATCTGGTAGAAAATAAAAACCGCAAACCAGGAATAAGGAGGATTATCTTTACAGGCAGGTGGATTAGAATGAGGGATAATCCTGACCAGCCGAAAACAGTGGCTGAGCCAGAACATTACGAAGAGGTTGATTATGGTACCGGAAGACTTCTTCAGGCACTTAAATCCAGCCTGCGGACATCCTTTAGAGGAACCAGTATCTTCGGTAAGTATTTTACAGTCGAAGAGCTGGTGGGTTTATTTATTAAAAATTTTAAGGAGGTAGCAGAAAGAGAAAGCGGCCAGGAGATTGAGGAGATTACCGTGGGTCGGCCGGTGCATTTTTCAGATGACCAGGAAGTTGACCAAAGAGCTCAAAACCGGCTGGCAGTAGCCATGAAATCTGCCGGGTTTAAAAAGCTGAAGTTTCAGTTTGAGCCGGTAGCGGCAGCCAAACAGTTTTTATCCGGCTCGGATAAAAAACAAACTATTTTGGTGTTTGATTTTGGGGGAGGCACTTTGGATACGGCCATTGTGAGATTTGGAGAAAAGACTGAAGTCCTGGCCACTGATGGAGTCTATATTGGCGGGGATTTGCTCAATGCCGATATTATGCAGGCCAAACTATGGCAATATTTTGGGAGTCAAGCCAGCTGGGGAGAACACCAGATGCAAATGCCGACTCATATCTACGAGGCCCTTAACTCCTGGTACAGTATCCCCAACCTCAATAATCCGGACATGATGAATTTACTGGACCGGGCAGGTTATAAAAATTCTGATCCAGAGGCTCTATCAAGGCTTGTTTATCTGATTAAGGCCAATGTCGGCTTTGAGGTTTATGAGGCCATTGAAAAGGCCAAAAAAGCTTTATCTCAAGATAAAGAGGCTGTCATCAGCTACCATGACGGGCCGATTGATTTGGAGATGAAAATTACCAGGGAGGAATTTGAAAAGATCATCCGGTCCCGAGTTGAGGAGGTTGAAAGGGTGGTTTGGCAGACTTTGGAAAAGGCCAAGCTTGAGCCGGAGCAAATTGATAAGGTGGTGCGCACCGGCGGATCGTCTTTGATTCCAATTTTTGAACAAATGCTCATCAAAATTTTCGGCAAGGAAAAGATTACCCTGTTTGAAACTTTTACCAGCATTGCCGCCGGTCTGGCTTTAGAATAAAAACTAGCCTCGTAAGACGTCCACTTACGAGGCTAGGAGAAATGTTGCTTGTAAAATATAAAAAATTGGTAAGATAAATTATGATTTATTTAAATATTTTAAAATTTAGCTTTCTAAGGTTTTTTGCCTACCCCTATGAGATCTTGGCAGAAATTGTCCGCTCGCTCATTGTGATGTTTTTCTTAATTTTTTTCTGGTCTGTAGTGGCCAGAAGTATGGATCAACAGTTTACTATATCTTCAATCATCTCCTATTTCTTAATTGCTTCCGGGGTAAAAGATTTGGTAATGGCTGACTATGGAGAATTTGGAGGAGTTTTGGGAGAACTAATTAAATCCGGTAAAATCAGCAATTACTTGCTCAGGCCAGCCGAAGCTGTCCCTTCTATCTATGCTTTTTCTCTAGGAAGAGTAGGAATATCTGTTTTAGTATCTATAGCGAATATTGTAGCAGGAATGTGGATTAATCCCCCTACTAGCTGGATAGCAATTGTATTTTTCCTAATTTTTTTACTTAATGCTATTCTGATTGGATTTACTTTCAACCTGATGGAAGGTGTCTTATACTTTCATTCTCCAGACGCTTCAGGTTTCCGTAATGCCTTAAATCATGTCATTCAGGTTCTTTCAGGAGCGATGGTGCCAATCTATCTTTTTCCAGATGCTGTAAGAATGGTTGTTCAACTGACTCCGTTTCCCGCTTTAGTCTTTGGTCCGGTCAATGCCCTACGGATAAATAATTTTTCTTCCCAGGTAATCTTTGATCTTTCTGTGGCGGTGATGTGGGGTATTCTTTTAAATTTTGTAATCTATTATTTTTGGCAACAATCAGCTAAAAAATATGAAGCCACAGGAATTTAAAGAGGAAATTATTGACAGACTAAGCCTAATTCGGGCTAGTATTATTTTTACCTTTCAAAAGGAAACTGCTTATTGGACCAATAATTGGACCAGCTTACTTTCCACGACTCTCTATACTCTAACCATGTTACTTTTTTTAAATGTAATTTATGCTAATACCAAACTGGTGGCTGGATATTCTAAAAATGAGATGCTCTTTTTCTTTCTAATTACTCAGGTAACATTTTATGGCAGTTGGGGAATCTGGTTAACAGCTATGCGGGAGATGATTATTGGAGTAAATAATGGAGACTTAGATTTGATATTAACCAAACCACTACCAGCCTTGTTTTATATTACTTTGAGGCGGATTAAGATTTTTTCTACCTTAAGAGATGGATTACCTCCGATATTGGCCATTATTTTTTCGATAAATTGGTCAACCCTGCCCCTTTTGCCGGTCAATATCTTTTGGGGAATATTGATAATAGCCTTGGGTATGATTTGCTTGCATGTTTTTCATCTATTGCCATCTTTAGCGGTTTTTTGGTTGGGAGAAAGTAAAAATATTCTCAAAGTCAGTCAGGCTATAGAGTCAGGAGGTAAAATGACTCCTCTGGAAGGTTTTGCCAATAATCCTTTAAGATTTATTTTAGGTACCGTAGCTCCAGTCTTAATTGCTGGAGGATTTGCAGCTTCGGTAATGTTAGGTAAAATTGATGGTATTTATATGTTTCTCTGGGCCTTGATTGTGACTGTGGTAGCCTTGTACATTCGGAATTTGGTTTGGCAGTGGGCGCTTAGAAATTACAGTTCGGCGTCATCGTAGTACACTTAATGAATATGATTATAAAAGTTGAAAATTTAACAAAAGAATATAAAACCAAGAAAAAATCTGGATTTTTTAAGGACCTATTTTGGCCTAACTTTAAGGTGGTAAAGGCGGTTGATAATATCTCTTTTTCAATTGAAAAAGGAGAGTCGGTAGCTTTACTTGGTCCCAATGGTGCAGGTAAAACTACTACCATGAAGATGCTTTCCGGTTTGGTGTATCCTACTGGAGGGAAAATAGAAGTTTTAGGTTTTTCTCCCTTTGAGAGGAAAAGAGAATTTTTAATGAAAATAGGATTGGTGATGGGGAATAAAACAGGTTTGGATTGGGATTTAACTCCAGCTCAAAGTTTTCAGTTAATTAAAAAAATCTATCGGATTAGCGATGGAAATTACCAAGACCGGATTAAAGAGTTGACTGAAATGTTAGGAGTAGATAAATTTATCAACACTCAAGTTAGGAAGCTTTCTCTAGGAGAAAGGATGAAGTTGGAATTGGTGGGAGCGATTCTACACAACCCGGAAGTTTTATTTTTAGATGAACCGACTATTGGTTTAGATATAATTTCTAAACAAAAAATCCGCCAGTTTTTAAGGAAAATTCAGGCTGATTTAGGGGTAACCTTACTTTTAACCAGTCACGATATGGATGATGTGGAAAAAGTTTGCGACCGGGTGATGGTAATTAATAACGGAACTAAAGTTTATGATGATTCCTTGGAAAATTTGACCAGGCAATATAATCAAGATCGGTATGTTAAGGTTGTTTTTAAAGAACTTCCGGCCAAGCCGGAAATTGAAACCTTGGGTGAAACCATTGAGGAAGGCGAAAATTATTATCTTTTTAAAGTAAAAAATGGTAATTTGCCTTCCTTGTTGGCTAAAGTAACCTCAGAATATAAATTACTTGATATGGAGGTTATTTCAATTCCTTTGGAAGAGATTATTGCTGATATTTATCATAAAAGTAGTTAAGATTATTTAATTCTTGCATTATGAGCCTGTCTCGTGCTAAAATTCCTTTTAAGCCATGCAAGTGGTAAGAACTTAACGTTACAAGAATAAAGTATCAGTAAGTTGTGCGTCCTGAGCGAGTGCAAACGAGCCGAAGGATACGGCAATTTAAAAAGCACATTTACTGAGTGAGGATCCGGAGCTTGCCGAAGGACTCACTCTTTTTCTTGGAAAAAACATAATGATAAATGCTTTAATTGGTATTAAAAAAGGAATGACCTCTACTTACGATGCTCGTGGACGACGGGTTGGGGCAACTGTGCTTGAAATTGGTCCAAATTTTGTAACCCAACTTAAAAATTCGGAAAAAGACGGCTATGGGGCTGTCCAGTTGGGTTTTGGGACTAAAAAATCAGTCAAAAAACCCCAAATTGGTCAAGCTAAAAAAGCCGGAGTGGAGCAAAAAATCCGCTGGTTTAGAGAGGTTAAAGATGCCGAAGGAGTAAAGATTGGAGAATCTTTGGCAGTCGGTGATGTCTTTTCTAAAGGGGATTCGGTGAAAGTTAGTGGTATTTCCAAGGGTCGCGGTTTTGCCGGAGGTGTCAAAAGATACGGTTTTGCCGGAGGGCCCAAAACCCACGGACAATCTGACAGACACCGGGCTCCCGGTTCCATTGGCTCGGGTACTACCCCCGGTCGGGTTTTAAAAGGTAAGAGGATGGCTGGACATATGGGTGTAGATACTGTGTCTATCCGGGGGTTGGAAGTTATTGCTGTGGATAAGAAAAATAATCTATTAACCGTCAAAGGAGGAGTCCCGGGGGCTCCCGGATCTTTGTTAACGGTGATCAAACTTGGCCGCATTAAAGGCTATATTGCTCCCCCAGAGGAAAAGCCGGATGAAGAAGAGGAAGAATTAAGCAATAAGAATCAAGAAGCAAGCAGTGAGGCAAGTACAGCAGTATCAGAGAACACGGATGCAGTAGAAGAAAAAGTAACAGAACCGAAGGAGGAAGTAGAAAATGCCTAAAGAAAAGTCTGAACCAAAAGCAGAGGTTAAAACTAAAAAAGTAGAGAAAAAGGCAACAAGCAAAAAGCCTCAACAGACTACTCTCTCTATCCCTGTTTATTCCCTGGATGGAAAAGAGGGAGGTACATTGGAGTTGCCGAAAGATTTGTTTGGATCAGAGGTGAATAAAGCACTCCTTGCTCAGGCGATCCGGGTATACTCGAATAATCTGAAGGCCCATTTTTCCAGTACTAAAACCAGGTCGGAAGTTAAGGGGTCAACCCGAAAAATTTATCGTCAAAAGGGTACGGGAGGTGCCAGACATGGATCCAAGAAAGCTCCAATTTTTGTTGGTGGAGGTATAGCTTTAGGACCAAAGTTCCGTAAAACCGTTTTAGAGTTGCCTAAAAAAATGAAAAAAGCTGCTTTGATTTCTGCTTTGTCTTCCCGATTACAGGAAGGTGAGGTAATCGGTGTTGAGGGCTTAGGCAAGGTTTCGGGTAAGACTGCACAGATGAGTAGTTTTTTTACAAAAGTTGGCAAAAAGAATGTGCTTTTGGTGATTGGCGAAAAGAACGAGAAGGTCATCCGGGCAACCAGAAACTTACCGAATATGTCCACTTTGTTAGCTGACCAGCTTAATTCCCTGGAAATTGTCAAATATCAAACCTTAATGTTAACCAAAGAAGCAGTCGGGAAATTAGAAAAACGAAGTAAAAATATTGAAAGTGTAAAGGAATAGTTATGAAAATTATCTTAAAAAAACCAGTTATAACAGAAAAATCCATGCAAATGGCGGCCTCCGGTCTGTACACATTTTTAATTAACAGAAAAGCCCGGAAACCGGAAGTAGAAAAGGCGGTAAAAGAGATGTTTGGTGTTGAGGTAGTAGCTGTTAAAACGGCTAATTTCAAGGATGAGAAAAAATCACAAAGGGCCAAACGTGGGTATTTTGTTATTCCCGGTTTTAAAAAGACAGTTGTCGAGTTGAAGAAAGGCCAGAAAATAGCTTTATTTGAAACTGAAGAGACTGCCAAAAAAGAAAAAGGGAAAGAAGAGGTTAAAGAGAAAAAGAGCTTACTTAAAGGAACAAAAGTTAAGATAGAGAGGGAATAATATGGCTTTAATAGAGTACAAAGAAAAAACAAAAACAAGAAGGTTTGCCTCAAAACTGGCGAGGCCAAAGAAAAATAAAAAAGCTCCTAAGGGGTTGCGGGTTATTTTGCCTAAAAAAAGCGGCAGGTCTGGTGGTAAGATTACTGTACGCCATCAGGGTGGTCGGCATAAGAGGCAGTACCGGTTAATAGATTTTAAGCGAAATAAATTTGGTGTTGAAGGGGTAGTGGTGGCTTTGGAGTATGATCCAAACAGGAATGTAGATATTGCCTTAATTAAATATGCGGATGGGGAACAAAGTTATATTTTGGCTCCAAAAGAGCTTAAAGTCGGGGACAAGGTAGGAGCCGGTGAAAAAGTAGAGATTCGGGTGGGTAATGCCATGAAATTGAAAAATTTACCCATTGGTACGGTGGTTCACAATGTTGAATTGACACCCGGACGCGGTGGTCAAATCGGTAGAAGTGCGGGGACGGGCTTGGTGCTTCAAGCCAAGCAACCACCTTTTGCACACTTGAAAATGCCGTCAACTGAGATTAGAATGGTTCCCCTGGAGTCAATGGCTACGATTGGGGTATTGGGTAACGAAGAGTGGAAAAATGTTAAGTTCGGTAAAGCAGGCAGAGTCAGGCATATGGGTATCAGGCCGACAGTCAGGGGCACAGCCCAAGATCCCCGCTCCCACCCTCACGGAGGTGGAGAGGCCCGTTCGGGTGTAGGTCGGAAAAAACCAATGACCAAATACGGCCGACCGGCAGTGGGTAATACCCGTAATAAGAAAAAGCAGTCGAATAAGTTTATTCTTAAAAGAAGGAGATAATTTTTAATGGCAAGAAGTTTAAAAAAAGGACCATATATTGATGAAAAGTTAATGAAGAAGGTTATGGTGCAAAAGTCTGGGCAAAAAAGCCCGATTAAGACTTGGGCCCGGTCTTCACAAATTGCTCCTGAATTTGTGGGACATACATTTATGGTACATAACGGAAGGAATTTTATTTCTGTTTATGTTTCCGAATCAATGGTAGGTCATCGGTTAGGGGAATTTTCTCCTACTAGGACTTTTAAAGGACATGGAAAGATGACGGATAAATCAACAGCAAAGACATAATATATGGAAGTACAGACAATACAAAAAAATATACATACATCAACCAGGAAGTTACAACTGGTTTCCCAGATGGTGCGTCAAATGAAGCCGCTGCAAGCGTTGCATACTTTAGGGTTTGTCAACAAAGCAGCTGCTCAACCATTATCAAAAGCTTTGCAAACGGCAATAGCTAATGCTAAACAAAAAAATTTGAATGAAGAAAATTTAATTTTTAAGAAATTGGAGATTAATGAGGGTCCGAAAATGCGCCGTTTCCGGGCCGGTTCAAGAGGTCGGGCTAAAATGTATAAAAAAAGGTTGAGCCATATAAAGATAGTTCTGAGTGATGAGGTGGAAGAAGTCAAAAGTAAAAGTAAAAATTTAAAAAATAAAGACCAAATAAAAAAAGGAGAAAGTGCATAGAGAAATATACTCTATACTT
>JAMDBX010000053.1 GCA_023487645.1 Patescibacteria group bacterium
ACCTCAACTTACCCTAGTTGTTAACCAGTTCTTAGACAGATATCATTATCACAGGCCACATATTAACAAAGGCATGAGACCACCCTTAGAGAGGAGTTAGTGTCGGATATTTACGGGGACATTGCGGATTATCAACCAATGGGTAGTACGGGAATAGGATGGTGTGAAGGTTGGAAAGCTTGGAGAATTAATTTGAGAATTGATCCAAAATAGTGGCCCTTAGAGAATTCAAAAAGGCAAAGTAGGATTGTTTACTGGTTAGCCAGGAATTTTTTCTGGCTCAGCGATTCTGTCTGTTTTCGGTCCAAAGAGGAAGCTATAAAAAAGATATCTCCTAAACCCTAAATATTTTTAGGCTCTTGATAAATAACTGGTTCATTCCATAGAACAAATTTTAATTAGTATTTTCTTATTGACATTAATACTACGGCCGTAGTATTAATGTTTTAATGAATGTAAAAAAAGGGATTAGCGACCTCGTGCTTCTGACTCTGGAAAAATCAATTGATGGTTACGTAATTTTTGAGGATTTTATTTATAATCCACTGTTGGAAAGGCCAGTAAAAAAATCGGCACTCTCTCAAGCTTTGAAAAGATTAAGAGAAGGTGGTTTAATTGAGTTACTAAGTGATGAAAAACTGGCATATAGGTTGACGGATAAGGGTAAAGAGAAAGCAGTATTGGCCAGCTTGAAATTTAGTGAAAAAGAATGGGATGGAAAATGGAGGTTGGTAATTTTTGATGTGCCGGAGAAACGAAGACAAGCAAGGGATCTATTGCGATCTAAATTAAAACAATGGGGATTTATAATTTTTCAGCAAAGTGTTTGGGGAACTAAGAAAAATTGCACAAAAGCTATTAGGGATTTTATTAAAAGTGTGGGGATAGAAGATTGGGTGATGGTGGTGGAATCAGATAACATTGGCCGTTGACATTAAACATCCGGCCGTGGGATTAATGTAAATGAATGTACAAACGGAATCTTTAGGAACATGCAGATGAGTTATTTGCAGGAATCCATAAAGATGGTATGGCGGTTATCCAGCAATATGCAAAACCCCTTAAGCCTAGACCAAGAAACCTACGCTCTTTCTTAGGAGCACTATGCGACAACACCATCTATTGTGGCATGGTGTATCGGCATGGCCGAAAGATAGATCTTACTATAGAGGGAGAGGGGCAGCCCAAGGTAGACATAGGGATTGGTGAATGGACTAACGTTCATGGTCGACGTTGGCTTTTATTTAATATAGAAGGAGTGCGGCAGTGTTTGGGCACGAGTATTAGCAAAGAAAGTGAAGTTTCATGGAATATTTTAGCTGGTGATCAATGGGATGAATTCATGAGAGGCCATCTCTATAATCTGGACAAACCACAGAATCCGCTTGAGGCAGCTCAGAAATGGCGGGGTGTAATGGATGATGTTTTGAAAGTTCGACCGATCCACCGAGCAGCATTACCCTAGATAAAATCAGTTAGCAGGTTAAACTTTTGATTTTGAGAGGTAGTCAATAGATTTTTCGTATTGTTCTTTGGTAATCATATTTTTTCCCATGTAATAATCTAAAATATCAGTTAGTTTCATGGCAGCATAAACTTTGCAGCCTTCTTTTTCCACCTGTTCTACCCCGCCTTGCTCCCGGTCAATTAATACCAGCATGTTGGCATAAAAGCCGACTGTTTTAGCAGCTTCCAAAGCCTCCAATTTGGATTTGCCGTGGGCAATGACATCATCAATTACCAAAAGCTTAGTGTTCGGTTTTGGGGTCACGCCTTCTTTAATCACAATTTTTCTGTCAGTATTTTGGCCGATTTTTTCAAATACATCCATAAAAGGCATTTTAGAAACCTCAGAAAACTTCTGGGCAATTACTAAAGCAGCTTTAGGGACTCCGGTACAAAAATCCTGTGGAGTTTCTAATTTAACTTCGGAAAGAACCTGGGCAATTTTAGTTAAAACTTCCTCCGGTAAATTTCTTAAATTTATATAAATTGGAGATAAGGGAGCTTCTATTTTTACCTCATGTACTTTTAAGGCAAATTCTCCCGGGTCTTTTGCAAAATCAATCGGGCTGGTTGGCCGGGAACCTTCCTCAAGGTAATATGAGCCATCTTCTTTTTGTTTGCGCCTGATGACTTTGGCTTCGATTTTGGTGTTTAACAACAGGTCAGCCAGTTCCTGTTGTGACTTTGTGAGATTAGACATTCTTTATAGCCTCCTGAATTTGAGAGTGTAAACCTTCGGTAGCTTTTCTTGGATCAGGAGCAAAGATGATACCACGGGAGGATGAAATAATTAAGCCTTGCTTCTTGCTGTTTAGGCCATTTTTAATGGTTGCTTCCAAGTCTCCGCCCTGGGCTCCAATACCTGGTACTAAAATCGGCATATCTCCCACAATTTCCCTAACTTTTTTCAGCTCTTCAGGATAAGTTGCTCCAACCACTACCGCACAATTTCCATTTGCGTTCCAGTCTTTGGCCACATGTTCGGCAACTAATTGGTAAAAAGGTTTTCCTTCCACCATTAAGTCCTGAAATTCGCCTGCTCCTGGATTTGATGTTCTGACGAGCACAAAAATTGTTTTGTTGACTCTTTTCAAAAAAGATTCCAGGGCTTCTTTCCCAAGATAGGGATGAACTGTAACCGCATCAACGCCCAAATCATCAAAAATAGCTTTGGCATAAGCCTCATTGGTATTACCAATATCACCTCTTTTGGCGTCTAAAATAATTGGTACAGTAGGCGCTTTTTCTTTAATATATTGGACGGTTTTTTTAAGTGATTCTAAACCCGCAGTTCCGGAGGCCTCATAAAAAGCGCTTTGTGGTTTATAGGCACAAACTAAGTCAAAAGTTTGATCGATGATGTTTTTATCAAATTCAAAATCACCTTTGTCCAAACCAACGCAGACAAATTTACCCTCGTTCCATTTGGCAGTAAGTTTATCCAGGAAAGAATGATTTATCATAGTTTTTATGGTATGTTCTCGGATGCACTCGAACAATATTCTTCGAGCGATTAGCGAGAAGTTACATCATTATATAAAGGTTTGTGGACATTCACAAGCTGTGGTATATTGGTCGGAGCCATGGATAAGGCCCTTCCCAATGTTAAACTTTTTCTGGTTTTGATATTTTTTTCTTTAGTTATTTTTCTGATGGATACTGCTAATTTGTTAAATTTCCCAAAGGGATTGGCATTTTATATCACCAATCCCATTTCCTTCGGAATTTACAACACTAATAAAAGCATTAGTAGGCAATTTTATTTTATCTTCGGGGCCCGTTTTGCCGCCCAGGAAAATAAGGCTTTAAAAGAACAAGCAGGAAAGTTGTTTTCCGAAAATGCCAATTTACGGAAAAAACTGGCGGAGACAGAAGCCCTTGTTTCGCAGGAAAAGCACCTTGATCCCGGTACCTATAATACGTTACCTGCCAGGCCGATCGGATTGGGCCGGTACTTAAAAATCGATAAAGGATCTAATTCCGGTATTAAAGTGGGGGAAGCAGTGGTGTTTGAAGATAATTTCATCGGCAAGGTGGTGACTGTATCTCCGCAAGCTGCCAATGTTCAGCTGGTGACTGATCCTGATTCAAAGGTGGCGGCATTCTCTCAAAACAAAGAGGGTAAGGCTAAAGGAGTGCTGCTGGGACAATTTGGCACGGACGTTTTGCTTGATAAAATACTGCATGAGGAAAAGATTGAGATGGGGGATTTGGTCTATTCAGAAGGGACGGAAGGGTATTTGCCCAGAGGGTTAATTTTGGGAAAGGTGACCCAGGTTTTGGAGCAGGAGAATGAAGTGTTTAAACAGGCAAAAGTTGCTCCGATATTTGATATCAGCGACCTGGAATTGGTGTTTGTGATAGAGGAGTAATTATGAAAACCTTAATTGTTGTTTTAATCATTGCCGCTTTTTTGCAATCAACTATCGTGCCGGTAGATTTGGTTTTAATCATTCTTATCTGTCGGGCTTATGTCAGATCCGAAAGACAAAATCTTTACCTTGGTTTTGCTTTTGGTCTTCTGACTGCCCATTTAAACTTAACCGGTTTGGGGCTTCAGAGCTTAATTTATCTGGCTGCCATCCAAGCCACCCAGGCTTTATCAAGGATTCGGCTGGCCGGCAATCCTTTAATGATCGTGCCGATTTGCCTGGTCTTTTTATCCTTCAGCCAGGCCATAAATTCATTTATTAACCACCAAACGCTGGAGCTGACAAAAGTATTTTTTGTCTCCTTTTTATCCTTGCCAACTCTTTTCCTGTTGAGACTGTGGGAAGAAAGATTTATTGTCCGAAAAGAGATAAAATTACGCATGTAAAAATTTTATGCGAAACTAAAAATGTAAGTTATGGCTAAAAGGAGAAATTTAGGCTTTAGTTTTTCTGACGAAGTAGCAAAAGTTACAAGTAAAACCGGACATTTTAAAAAGGGGGAATCGCCCGAGTGGGTTGATTCTTTACTGCCTAATTGCGGAGCAACAAGCTCGTCTTATTTCCGCCCGGGTCAGGAGCAGGAAGTTCAGCACAGTATTTGGAGGGTGGTAGTTTTTTTCATTCTTTGTTTGGTGGCATTTTTTTTCATCTTTCTGCGGCTTTTTCACCTGCAAATTGTGGAAGGTAAGATTAACCGGGAGCTGGCTGATGGCAACCGGATCCAAATTAGGATTATACATGCCCCCCGGGGAGTGATCTTTGACCGCAACGGCAAAATTTTAGCCGCCAATTCCCCCGCCTTTCGGTTAAATGACCCCTCTTCTACTGAACATAAAGTCAGAATGGTAACCCGGGAACAGGCTTTGGAATGGGAAGTGAAAAATGATCCCCAGTGGGAAAACTTAGAAGTTGATAATGTCCGGACTTATCCGGAAGGGGAAAAACTGGCCCATGTGGTGGGATATACGGGGGAGATTTCCGAAGAGCAGCTTAAACTGCCCGATTATAAAAATTACCATTCCGGAGACAGAATTGGGCAGACGGGCATAGAGGCAAAATACGAAAAACTTTTGCGCGGCACAGACGGTGGAGAGATTATTGAAGTCGATTCCAAGGGCCGGAAATTGCGGACTCTCAGGCTTCAGCCGCCTATTTCCGGACAAAATATTTATTTAGCAATTGATGCATCTTTGCAGGAGAAACTTTATGATTTATTGAAAGATGCAGTAGCTAAGGCAAACAGTTGCTGCGGGGCAGCTGTGGCGGAGGATCCGAATGACGGTAAGATTTTGGCTTTGGTCTCCGTGCCTTCTTTTGATCCGAATGTATTTACTAAAGTGGAGGATGACGGTGCTATCAGTGAGATTTTTTCCCGTTCTGATTCACCAAGCTTGGATCGGGTGATTAGTGGTACTTACCCGCCTGGTTCGACTTTTAAGATAGTTTCTTCACTGGCAGCCCTCTCTTCTGGAAAAGTTAATGCGGACATGACTGTTGAGGATAACGGAGTAATGAATTTGGGGCCGTATAAATTTACCAACTGGTATTTTAATCAATACGGCAAGACAGAAGGATTGGTAAATTTATTAAGAGCTCTGGAGCGGTCGAATGATACTTATTTTTACAAAATTTCCCAAATTATCGGAGAAAATGCAATTGCCGATTGGGCTAAGAAGCTGTATTTAGGCGGGAAATTAGGAATTGATTTGCCGGGAGAGGAAAAAGGTTTAGTGCCTGATAATGCCTGGAAACAGGAAAACTATGGGCAGCCCTGGTATCCAGGGGATACTTTACATATGGCCATCGGCCAGGGGTTTGTTTTGGCAACACCTTTACAGGTTTTAGGTTTTACTTCCTATATTGCCTCGGATGGTAATTTATATAAACCGGAGTTGCTGCGGGATGACAAGCCCAAAATTTTAGCCGCCAATTTACTGCCAAAAGAACAGATTAAATTAATCAAAGATGGCTTGAAGCTGGTGCCAAAAGACGGAGGAACTGCCTGGCCGTTTTTCAATTTCCCGATAGAAACTGCCGGCAAAACCGGAACCGCCGAATATGGTGATCCGAAAGACAGGACTCATGCCTGGTATACCTCATTTGCTCCGGCTGATGATCCCAAAATTGCTTTAACGGTTTTGATAGAAGGCGGCGGGGAAGGGTCAAACGTGGCCGCACCGGTAGCCAAGGAAACCTACCGTTGGTACTTATCGCCGGATAAAAATAGATTGATAAAAGACCTTTATACCGCCACCGATTCCGGTAAAACTTTAGGGGAATAATTTAAATATATAACAGGATGGAGCAGTTGACAATCTCCCAATAAAGAGAGAAGATATTTTTGGATGAAGAAAGAGATTAAAATTTTTTTAGCCATCTTTGTGATTTTGCTAATAGCTGTAGTTTCAGGAGTAATAGTCCGTAATAAGTATCAACAAGCAGATGATTTATGTACGCAACAATTACAAAACAAAGCCTTAGAGGAAATTAGTAGGATTGGTAGCCAAAATAATCTGATAAATATGCTACAAAATGGTGCTGGTGACTATTTCAAAGATATCGCAGCATTAAATGCTAATCTGAAATTATTTTATCGGGATTGTATGAAAAAAGAGGGTATTCCAGGTATGTTTATTAAGGATAAAGAGCCAGCTAAAAAGTAAATTCTCCTATCGTGCTTCGCAATATAGCAACTCCATAATGATATTTTTGTAGGTAGTAGCCATAATAATTTGACAAAATGTTCTCGGCCGAGAATATAATGAAAATATACCCTTTATGAACAAAAGAAAAAGTTTGTCCAAGTTAATCCTTCTAATGTTGGAAAAAGCAGTTGATGGTTATGTCAGGTTTGAGGATTTTGCCTACAACCCTGGATTTTATGTATCAGGAATGAGGGAAGTTAACAAATCAGCTCTGGCTAATGCTTTGAAGAGACTAAGAGACAATGGTTTTGTAGAGCTTATTTGTGACAAGGAACTGGCTTTAAGACTTGCAGATACTGGACGAAGCAAGGCTTTATGGATAAAAATGAAGTTAGAGGATGAAAAATGGGATGGGAAATGGAGGTTGGTGATTTGGGATATTCCTGAGAAAAGGAGGAATGCTAGAGATTTATTAAGGTATCAGTTAAAACAGCTTGGATTTAAAAAATTTCAGCAAAGTGTTTGGGCTTCAAAGAAAAATTGTACATTCCTTTTAAGAGAATACATTAAAAAAGTTGGGATAGAGGATTGGGTCAAGGTTGTGGAATCAGATGAATTAAGTGTTTGAATCAAGTATCTCAATTCTCTTTTCATAAAATTCTCGGCCGAGAATATAATGAAAAGAGAAATATGATTTATGTATGATCAAGATTGATTACAAGTATTTATGAATAATATTCCATATTTATTAGCGCTTCATTCAATTGATGGCTTGGGGCCGATTAGGCTGCGGGCGGTTTTGGAATATTTTAAAGATCCGAAACTGGCTTGGGAAGCAGATGTTGGGGCAATTAGGAAGATTGGGGTTCCGGAAGCCGTAGCACAAAGGCTGGTGGAAACCAGAAAGAAGTTAGAGCCGGAAACCTATGCCAAAAAAATTGCTGATAGCGGCATCAAATGGATTACGGTTTTTGATGACAACTACCCCAAACTGCTTTCTCAAATTTACGATCCGCCGCTGGTTTTATATTTTAAAGGAAATTTAGAAGATACTGATAAAAAAACGATTGCAGTTGTCGGGACTAGAAAAATCACTGGTTATGGGAGAATAGCAACTCAGCAGTTTGCTAAAGGGTTGACTGA
>JAMDBX010000002.1:0-21712 GCA_023487645.1 Patescibacteria group bacterium
CTGGCAGTAAGTAATCCCAACAGCATATTGAAAAAGTTCAGGATGTTTGAGAAGATACTGGTACATAAAGGCAGGCTTTCCAAGGCTCTGCCTTTAATTTTAGCAGAATTATTTCGCTACAAATTTATTGATTGGCTTTAAAATACCGTTGAGTAAAGTCCCCTTTTTGATCACTTTATGATTGGGAACAGTAACTAGCTGTTTTAATTCTTTTTGTATTCTAACAAGACGAATATGACTACCTTTTTGCCTGCCAACTTTAAAACCAATTTTTTCTAAAGCTTTAACCACTTCTTGGCCGCTGACTTGAGGGATGTTTGACATTTACGGAGTCGGGACTTGAACAGGCACAATAAAACGGTCTTTGTGGACTTTACCCTCTTTTATTTGGTTGTTGTCAGCATCCTCTAAATAAAGCTCCATGGCTTCCTTGATATTTTCGATCGCTTCTTCTAAGGTATTGCCTTGGGAGGTGCAGCCCGGAAGATCGGGAACCCAGACTGAATAGCCATTATCCTGCTCTTTTTCAAACACTGCATCATATTGAAGAATTTTTTGCTTCATGGACATATTATACTTTATGGATAAAAAGAAATCTATGAATTTATAGTAATAATTTTATCTGAAGCTTAATTAATTTACATGCTATACTTGAGTTATTGATGAAAATTGGAATTTATACTCCATATTTAGATAGTTTTGGCGGAGGAGAGAGGTATATCTTGACCGTTGCCGAGATTTTTTCCTCTCAAAATTCAGTTGATTTACTGCTGGATAATCACCTAAACTCCCTTAATCCAAAGCAGTTAGTGGAGGATTTAGCAGGGCGTTTCAAGCTTGATCTTTCCCGGGTCAATTTGGTTCCTGCTCCCATTGGGAAAGGAAGTAAATTTTTAGAGAGGTTATTTTTTTTAAGAAAATATGACCTCATCTTTTATCTAACTGATGGCAGTATTTTTTATTCTACCGCTAAAAAAAATATTATTCATTTTCAGGTCCCTTTTAAAAATAGCTCACATGGTTTTTTGGGCAAATTAAAGCTTTCCACCTGGAATTTAGCTGTTTGCAATTCCCAATTTACCAGAGAGTATATCCAACAACAATGGCCGATAAAAAATATCGTGATTTATCCTCCTGTAGATATAGAAAATATGAAACCTTTAAAAAAGGAAAAATATATTCTGAGTGTCGGCAGGTTTGCCAGTTTTACAAAGTCTAAAAAACATGAAGAGATGATTGAAGCTTTTGGTAATCTTACCAAAAGTAGCAAAATAAAAGGGTGGAGTTTACATTTGGCCGGTTCTTTAGAGGGCGATGAAGGTTATATTGAAGAGCTTAAACAATTAGCTAAGGATCTGCCTGTATGTTTTTATCCCAACTTATCTTTTGATAAATTGATGGAACTTTATGGGCAATCTTCCATTTATTGGCACGCTGCGGGTTTGGGTGAAACAGACCCTGCGAAGATGGAGCATTTTGGAATTACTACTGTGGAGGCAATGGCCGGGGGGTGCGTCCCTGTGGTTATTAATTTGGGGGGGCAAAAAGAGATTGTTGAAGATGGAATTTCGGGGTTATTGTGGAATACAATAGAAGAATTAAAAAGTAAAACCTTGGAATTAATTGATAATCCTGGTTACAAAGAGGAGTTGGCACAAAAGGCCAGGGAAAGATCCCGGAAGTTTTCTAAAGAAAATTTTCAGAAACAAATTAAAGAAATAGTGCATGAATAAAAAGATTTTAATATTGCTGTTAATATTCGGATTTTTAATAAGGGTTGTAATAGCTTTTACTACCTTTCATCCGGATATAAACGCTTTGAATTTCGCCGGTTATATAATTTCTTCAGGACATCCTTTAACTTTTTATGATTATTTATTTCATCTTCCACCGGGCGATCCTTTACTGAAAGCATTTGCTTTAAATGTTTTTACTTATCCTCCTTTAGCTTATCTTTTTCAAGGGTTCTTTCATTTTTTATGGGTCAATGTATTTGGATTATCTTTTATCAACCAATTTATTATTGTTAACCAGAATTCTTTTGGAAACATACTACTGAATTTTTCCATGCTTTTACTTAAAGTTCCATATCTGATTTTCGATGCACTGATTGCCTGGCTTTTGATTAAGTTTGTCGATACCAAAAGAGATAAATTTTGGGTACTGCTTTTATGGTTATTTAATCCTGTTAATTTATATGCAACCTATGTAATGGGACAGTTTGATATTATTCTTACCTTTTTTATAGTTTTATCCTTATTTTTAGTATTAAAAGATAAGCTGGGTTTAGCAGCTCTATCCTTGGGTTTAGGGATTGCTTTTAAAATCTCCCCAATTTTTTTACTTATCCCTTTAGTTCTAGTCGGGAAAAATTGGGCTACCAGATTTAAGTTAATTATTCTAGGGCTGCTACCGTATCTGATAACAGTTCTTCCTTATCTGTCTTCAAAGGGGTATCGTGCAACAGCGCTTTTAGCGAATCAATCTCTAAAGAGCCTTTATGCACAAATTCCTGTTTCCGGAGGTGAAAGTATTTTACTTTTTCCTGCAGCATTAATTTTTTTGTATTTAATAATGTTTTTCAGGCCAACTTTAAAGGTTAATTTGTGGATTAATTATTTTTTTATCCTGTTAGTATTTTTTATTTTTACCCATACCCATCCTCAATGGTTTATTTGGTTAACCCCGTTTCTAATTATTGATTTGGTAAAATCCAATTTTCGTCATTGGCCGCTTACCGTTTTATCCCTAATAAGCTTTATTGTCTTGCTATTCTTTTTTGATCCGTCTTTGACGGTTGGGATATTTGCTCCGGTTTGGCCGAATTTGGCAACTTTACCAAGTTTATGGGGAATACTAGGCTTGCATCCTGATTATAATTTGATGAGGAGTATCTTTCAGACAATTTTTGTCGGGAGCGCTTTTTACTATATATATCATTATTTTCCTAAAAAGGCGGAAGCATAAATGGACTTCTCGGTTATTACTGTCACTTATAACAGCAGTAAAATTATTACCGCTTTCCTAAACTCCTTGATAAAAAATTTATCTGATAAAGGGGAAATAATCGTTGTTGATAACAACTCTAAAGATGAAACGGTAAAGATAGTAAAAGATATAAAATCTAAAGTAGGAATACAATTTAAAATAATCGAAGCAACAAAGAACTTAGGATATGGGAGGGGTAATAACTTAGGAGTCAAAAATGCTCAGGGAAAATATTTATTATTTTTAAATCCTGATACTGAGATTACAGATAATTCTATTCTTAAGTTATTAGAGTTTATCAAAACTCATCAAGAGGCGGGAATTGTGGCTCCCAGATTAATACAACAAGGGGGAAAAGTTCAGCCATCAGTTAGAAAATTACCAACTGTTTGGGGGGCGATTAAGGAGTATTTTCTTGGACAAGCGAATGAATACGAAGCTTATGTCCCACAAGGAAATCGTGCTTTAGAAGTAGAAAGTGTAGTGGGGGCAGCGATCTTTATTTCAAAACATCTTTTTGAAAGTGTGGGGGGTTTTAACGAAAAGTATTTTATGTATTTTGAGGATTTGGATTTGTGTCGGAAAATACTAAAACAGAATAAGAAAATTTATTATTTACCGGAGGCCACTTTTATCCATAAGGTGGGTGAAAGTTCTGGTTATTCTCCCCAAAGAGCAGCGTGGTTGAAAGTTTCTGCAAGACTGTATTGCGGTCTTATAAAATATTCCGTTCTGCAGGCGCTTTTTACGCTGCTTAACTTAAGAAGAAAGCTACAACAGAGTAACAATTAAGGTTGACAAAAGAAGTGCCAGCCATAGAAAAATAAAGAAGATATCTTTTTCGATCTTAATTAAAAAGTTTTGATAAATACCTTTGATGAATTGTGGATATGAATCAATGCTATGATAAGTCCTTAAGGCTGCCTGGCTATTATTCATCTCCACTCCTATTGCATTTTCTTTAGTTGAATTACTGGATAATAGCTCTGCTTTGAAAGAACGATTCTTGGAATCCTGAATTTTGTCAAAACTAAAACGTACCCAATCATCATCTGGTATATTACTTCCATTAACTGTGATGGTCCGTGCTAGTTGATTATTTGAGTAAAGATTAAAAGTTACGGATTCATGGTTGATTAGTCCTTTGTTTTTCAATCTTAAAAGCACGGAATTTAAATTATTTTTTGGGGAGATAAAAGATTGGTTAAAGCTGGTATCTTTGTAAAAGTAAAAAATCTTTTGGTTACCAGGTATATCAATGCCCATCTCTTTATGGATTAAGAAAGTGGCAATTGCCGGTAGTAAGATTATAAAAATAATTATAGGTAAGATTGTTTTCATCTAATCCTCAATGATTTCCAAGATAAATAAATACTTATTAGAGCAAAACAAATTCTGTTTAAATTAATTAAGAAAGTTAATTTTCCTAGCGAGAAAAGCTGCGTAAAAGTTGGGATATCCAAATATACAGCTGATATGGGAGAAAGAAGCGCAGTTGTTAGAAATCTGTCTGCAAAAAGGGCAAAGATTATAAAATAACTCAAACAGAACAAAGAAATCTGCCAGATTTTTACCCGGGCATTAATAAATGCCAAAGTTAAAAACGGTGTCATCCAAACTATCCACTGAGGATGAAAATTCGAGACCGCAAAGACAAGTAAAAATGCGGATAAATACCTTTGATGAATTGTGGATATGAATCAATGCTATGATAAGTCCTTAAGGCTGCCTGGCTATTATTCATCTCCACTCCTATTGCATTTTCTTTAGTTGAATTACTGGATAATAGCTCTGCTTTGAAAGAACGATTCTTGGAATCCTGAATTTTGTCAAAACTAAAACGTACCCAATCATCATCTGGTATATTACTTCCATTAACTGTGATGGTCCGTGCTAGTTGATTATTTGAGTAAAGATTAAAAGTTACGGATTCATGGTTGATTAGTCCTTTGTTTTTCAATCTTAAAAGCACGGAATTTAAATTATTTTTTGGGGAGATAAAAGATTGGTTAAAGCTGGTATCTTTGTAAAAGTAAAAAATCTTTTGGTTACCAGGTATATCAATGCCCATCTCTTTATGGATTAAGAAAGTGGCAATTGCCGGTAGTAAGATTATAAAAATAATTATAGGTAAGATTGTTTTCATCTAATCCTCAATGATTTCCAAGATAAATAAATACTTATTAGAGCAAAACAAATTCTGTTTAAATTAATTAAGAAAGTTAATTTTCCTAGCGAGAAAAGCTGCGTAAAAGTTGGGATATCCAAATATACAGCTGATATGGGAGAAAGAAGCGCAGTTGTTAGAAATCTGTCTGCAAAAAGGGCAAAGATTATAAAATAACTCAAACAGAACAAAGAAATCTGCCAGATTTTTACCCGGGCATTAATAAATGCCAAAGTTAAAAACGGTGTCATCCAAACTATCCACTGAGGATGAAAATTCGAGACCGCAAAGACAAGTAAAAATGCGGATAAAATTAATGCCCAGAGTCGAATTTTTTTAAAGTGAAGTTGGGTTAGCAGTAATCCAATGTAAAAAATCATAAAAACACTGATGTCTTTGCTAAAAAATGACAAATGAAGTTCGAAAATGCTTTGTGACAGTGACGAGAATAAGACGTACTTTTGGAAGGCTGGAAAATTAATATAAGGTAAGATGGAAGCAAAATAAATACCGAGGGCAATGCAGGAGGCGAGTACCTTATTTTTTAATTTTGCATCGGTGAGAAGATAGAAGGGTAGTATAAGGAGGGGAAAAGTTTTAAAAGATGCGCCTATTCCTAAAAAAGCAGCCGAGAGTTTAAAATTCTTCTTTTCCCATAAGTAGTATGAAAGAAAACCTAAACTAGCAGGAATAATGTCAAATTGACCGATGGCGTAAATGGCATACAAATTTATTGGGTTGAAAAACCAAAATAGTAATGCCCGTTTTCTTTTGTTGTAATCTTGAAAAATCTTGATTAAAAGATATGCCACAAGAAGGTCGAAGAAAAGATAAGGTAATTTTAGAATTAGCAAATAGCGGTAAATATATTCGGTAGTAGAAGATAATCCTGAGAAGTCAAATAGCCAGCTATGGAAGTTGTTTCCTAAAAGCGGTTGCGCTAAAAATTGATATCCTCCTAAGAAGAAATAGGTGAGAGGTGGGTAGACAAAATCAGGAGCATTAACCTTGGTAATTGGATTTTGTCCTAAGTAATCATAAATATTGGTTACTTTATCTGTGTAAAGAAAAGATACCCTTAGATTAATATCCTTTATATCCGGATGAAAAAATAATGGAGCAATAATAAGCCTGATAATGATACCCCATAATATTATTTGTTTTATTTTCATTTTCTCTTTGCCTTGAGACTTTTTTTAGGCTAAACTATAGATAATTATTACCTGAA
Source organism: Patescibacteria group bacterium (assembly GCA_023487645.1). The sequence goes on from JAMDBX010000002.1 coordinate 6,384, forward strand.
TGAGATTCTTTGTCCAGGGTAAAGGTATTATGAAGTTTAGTTCTAAATATTTAAGTCATACAAATCTACTAACTATTTTGCTCACCATCTCTTTAAGTTTCCTGGCGGTTAGCAATTTATTAAAACCCGGATATTTCTCTATGCATGATGATATTCAGATCATGAGGTTTTTTGAAATAAATAAATGTTTTCAGGACGGGCAAATTCCATGCCGTTGGGTGCCGGACATGGGAGGAGGATACGGCCACCCTCTTTTTAATTATCATCCTGTGTTTCCTTATTATTTGGGACAAGTTTTCAGCATTTTTTCATTTAGCTTTATCGATACCACCAAAATTTTATTTCTATTAAGCTTAGTTCTTTCCGGTATTTTTATGTATCTTTTAGCCAAGGAATTTTTTGGTAAATTAGCAGGGCTGGTTGCAGCAATTTTTTTTGTTTATGCCCCGTATCATTCGGTAGATATTTATGTCAGGGGAGATTTAACTGAAAGTTGGGGGATAGCCTTTTTTCCGCTGATTACCCTCGGTTTGTATAAATACCTCCGTGAAAGAAAACCGATTTGGTTCGTAGTTTCGGCCCTTTCTTTGGCCGGCCTATTTTTATCACATAATATTATGACGATGCTTTTTGTCCCGGTTGTATTAACTCTTGTCCTATACTGGAGTATTGCTCTCAGGCAGATAAAAAAAATTTACGGTATTGCTCTAATTTTCCTGATGGCTACCGGGCTGGCAGCTTTTTTTCTTCTCCCTTCGTTTTTTGAATTACCCTTAATTAATGTCCGGCAAATTGGGGGGTATTATAATTTTCGTGATCACTTTGTAACTTTAAACCAATTATTTATTAACCGTAATTTTGGCTATGGCCCTTCTATCCTTGGCCCTAACGATACACTGTCTTTTCAAATTGGCTGGCCCCATTGGCTGATTTTATTTATTATTCCAGCTGTTGTAATTTATTTTTTTAGGAAAAAAAATTATTTTTTTGCAGGAACAGTTTTACTATTTTTATTTTTTAGCATCACAGCAATTTTTATGAGTCATTCCAAATCAGTGTTTATTTGGGAGAAAATTTCTCTTTTACAATTTGTACAGTTTCCTTGGCGGTTTTTAGGAATTATCATTTTTACGAGTTCGTTTTTAGCAGCCAGCTTTGTGTCTGTATTAAAGGATTATATAAAAATTGTCCTTGCTTTCGTCCTGATAATTGCGGCAATTGTTTTAAATTACCAATATTTTAGGGCAGACAAGTATTATCCAAACATGACGGACCAGGAAATGCTGTCCGGAGAGAATTTTCTCAGGCAATCAATGACTACATTTTTAGATTATGTTCCTGAAAAGGTGAAAGATCTACCCCAAAAAGAAGCTGCCGATATTCCCGCTGCTTCGGATAAAAGTGTAAGTTTTAGTAAAATTATTAAAGGATCCAATTGGTGGTATTTTAGTGGGGATAATTCTGGGGGGAAGGAAGCTCAAATCAAGATACCTATTTTTTATTTTCCAAATTGGCAAGTTTTGGCAAACAGTAAACCGGCTGCTCTCACTGAAGACCAATCTGGGTTAATGGAAATTAATGTGGCCCCGGGCAAATTCATTGTCCAGGGTAAATTGACAGATACTCCTTTAAGAAAAGTAGCTAACCTAATTTCTTTACTTTCCATTATCTCTCTTTTGGGAATCTTCATTTTTTATGATAGAAGGTTAATAATTAATTTATTGTCAAAAGGTAAACATAGATGAAAAAAGAATATTGGACACTTGGTTTAATTTTTATTTTAGCGCTGGTTTTAAGGATTGTTAATTTATCTTCTCTTCCCCCGAGCCTGAATTGGGATGAAGTAAGTCATGGATATAATGCCTACTCTATTTTAAAAACCGGTATGGATGAATGGGGACAAAGTTTTCCCTTGGCCAATTTTCGGGCCTACGGTGATTACCCCTTACCTTTATATATGTACTTGTCTATGCCGGGAATTTTATTGTTTGGCCTGAATGAATTTTCTATCAGACTTCCTTCGGCAATTTTAGGATCACTACTGGTGGTTGTTATCTTTTTTTTAACCAAAAGAATTTCCAAAAATTCTTTGGCAGGAATTATGGCAGCACTTTTGGTGGCTCTTTCTCCCTGGAGTATTTTTACCAGCAGACAGGTGTTGCAGGCTACTCCGGCGATATTTTTTATGACTTTAGGGGTTTATCTTTTTTTAAAAGGAGTTGAAGAACTAAAACGTCTTTGGCTGATTCTAGGAGTTGTCAGCCTCGGACTCTCCGCTTATGCTTACCATAATACCCGTATTCTGGCACCGGTATTTTTTTTAATACTGATCCTTATTTACCGGCAAGTTTTTTTAAAATACAAAAAGCTGCTTTTGCAAATACTGGTGGTGGGAGCTCTTTTTTTTGTCCCGCTTGTTTACATCGTTTTGTCCCCACAAGGTTCCGCCCGGGCTGCTTGGGTGGAAATTGTCGATCAGGGGGCAATCAATCAAATTGATGAACTTCGGGGTAAATCCTTGCTTCCGGCGGTGGCATCCCGGCTTATGTATAACAAAATAACTTATTCCGGGGTGATTCTTACGAAAAATTATCTTGGTTACTTTAATCCCCTATACCTGGGATTTGACGGAGGAACCCAATATCAGTTTAGTATTCCATATTTCGGGATTATCTATCCGATAGAATTACCATTTTTTTATTTGGGACTGGCGGTTTTACTATTATCCTTACCCAGGTTGACCAAACAACAAAGAGTCTTGATTGCTTGGCTTTTTATAGGAGCACTTCCGGCTGCCATAACCCGTGACCCTAGCCAAGTTGTGCGGTCAATGACGATGATGCCGCCGTTATACGTAGTGACAATATACGGTTTTGTTACTGCATTTACCTTCCTGCAAAAGAAGGGAGCGTTTTCGGGCAAGTGCTTTATAGCATTATTTTTAATAATATTAGCCATTTTTTTTGGAAGATATTATTATAATTACTGGAATATTTATCCCAAAGAGTATTCTTCTGCTTGGCAGTACGGTTACAAACAGGCTATAACTTACATAGCAGAAAATCAGGACAAATATGCAGAGATTTTTATCACAAAAAAATACGGTGAACCCCATGAATTTTTACTTTTTTATATGAAGTATGATCCAAATATGTACCGGACTGACCCTAACCTGGTACGATATGAAAAGAGCAGTTGGTTTTGGGTGGACAGCTTCGCTAAATATCGGTTCGTCAATGACTGGGAGGTCAAAGAAAAAGTTAAATGTCCGAGCCCTGCGAAGTGTTTATTAGTTACTTCCCCCGGAAATTATCCGGTTCATGCCCGGATTTTGCAGTCTATATATTTCCTAGACAGGAAGGTAGCTTTTGATATTGTTGAGCTTTAAGATGACGAAAAAAATATTTTTAATCATTGTTTTTATTATTGCCCTGTTTTTAAGAACCGTAAATATTGGTAGTAATCCTGCCGGATTTACCTGGGATGAGGCGGCTTTGGGTTATAATGCCTACTCTATTTTACAAACCGGTAAGGATGAGTGGGGACAAAGTTTTCCTCTGATTTTTAAATCTTTTGGAGATTATAAACCCGGTTTTTATGTTTATTTGGATATACCTTTTGTCGCTTTTTTGGGCTTAAATGAGCTGTCCACCCGCCTTCCTTCAATTATTTTAGGCAGTCTAGTGCCGCTGATTGCCTTTGCTCTGGTCAGGCAGTTGCTACCGAAGGATAAACAAGGGGTGGGTATGATTTTAGCCGTTCTTTTAGCTATTTCTCCTTGGGCTATTCAGTTTTCCAGGGGAGCTTGGGAAGCGAATGTGGCTTTTGTAGAAATTTTACTGGCAATATATTTTTTACTTCAAGCTAGACATAAAAACAAAGGTTATCTCTTTATGTCGGTGGCTCTTTTTGGTTTATCCATTTATACATATCAATCGGCAAAACTTTTGGCGGTTTTGCTTTTGGCAAGCTTAATCCTGGTTTACCGACAGTATTTCCTGAAAAAATCGGTTTTGGTTTTTAACACAGTTTTACTCATCGTTTTTATTGTTATTTTATTTTCCAGCATGGCTGACCCGATAGCCAGATCACGGTTGGCAGTATTAAACCAATATTCTTATCACAGAAGCGATACTGAAATTTCGGGGATTAAAAAGGAAGAAAATATTACCAGTGTGTTGCAGTTTCAATTTTTTCACTCAGAGCAACTGGAATACCTGAGGACAATTTCCGGCCGGTATCTGAATTATTTCTCCCCGAAATTTCTTTTTACTGACGGCCCCCAGGATGGCAGACAAGGGGTGCAGGGGTATGGTGTGATGCATCTTTTTGAGTTGCCGTTTTTTTTGGCAGGAATTTATTTTCTTTTGAGGAAACATCGTAAAGAAGCAATAGCCGTAATTTTACTTACGATATTTGCCCCTATTCCCGCGGCCTTAAGCCGGGATGTTGTGAGCACTGTCCGGTCATTGCCGCTTGTTTTTGCGCTGGAATTTTTTTCAGCCGTTGGTATTTTTTACGTTTTTTCCGCCCTAAAAAATCGGCAGTTATTTTTTTATCTGGCGGGATTAACATTGGCGTTAGTGACAATTTTTAACCTGGGCTTTTATTTAGACCAACTGTTTGTCCATTTTCCGATCGCTTCTTCCCAATATTATTTACACGGCTACAGGGAAGCGGTGAATTTCGTGCAGCAAAATCAGGGGAAATATAAAAGCGTTGTTTTTACCACAAAGTATAATGAACCGTATATTTTTTATCTGTTTTATACTAAATATGACCCTAAGAAGTTCCAGCAACAGGCTACTTTCAAGGGTAACGGACTTGATGTGGGTGAAGTGCCGAAAATAGATAATATTGAGTTTCGGCCTATTTATTGGCCGGACGACCGTTCGATAAAAGATACATTGTTTGTCGGCACTGGTCCGGAACTGCCCGACCAGGATATTGATCCAAAACAGTCGACACTTTTGGAAACTATCAAATTTTTAGATAAGGAGACGGCTTTTAAAATAGCGGCCACAAAATAAAATGAAATATTTTAGTCCGAAGTGGATTTTGATCATTATTATTGCCTTAGGTTTATTTTTAAGGACTTGGCAGCTTAACGTATCTCCTCCCGGTTTTAACGCTGATGAAGCGGCTTTGGGCTATAATGCTTATTCGCTTCTGCATACAGGTAAGGATGAATGGGGTGTCTCTTTTCCTTTAGTTTTTAAATCATTTTCCGATTACAAACCGGGAGTTTATGTTTATCTGGCCATGCCTTTTGTAGCAATCCTGGGGCTTTCAGAATTTGCTGTTAGACTGCCTTCAATTTTATTTGGAACTTTGAGTATTTTTTTAATTTATCTGCTGGCAAAAAAATTTTTTAAGGATGAAATTGTATCTTTATCGACAGCTTTTCTTTTGGCTATTTCCCCTTGGGCAATCCATTTTTCCCGGGGAGCTTGGGAAACTAACGTGGCGACGACTTTTCTTTTGATTGGCATCCTGGCTTTTGTTAAAGGCTTGGAGAATATGAAGTGGTTTTATTTAAGCGTAGCTGCTTTTATTATCAGTATGTACACTTATCAAAGCACCCGGCTGATAGCACCGCTTTTAGTATTCTTTTTAGTGGTTTTTTATTATAAGCAGATTTTGAAAACAGAGTTTTCGTTTAAAAAAGCAATTATCGGCCCGGTTGCTCTGGGGGGCTTATTAATCATTCCGCTGATGTTTAGTACTTTGACAGACCATGGATTGGCCAGATTTCAAGGAGTGTCGATTTTTACCGATGTTGGAATAATCAATAGGACTAACGAAGAAAGAGGGGAGCATCAAAATCCTCATGACTTGGTAGCGTTAACTTTTCATAATAAATTTATTGGATATGGTTTAAATTTTCTAAATCACTATTTTGACCATTTTAGTCCGGCATTTTTGTTTACTCAGGGTGATCCTTTAGGCAGGGATAAAACTCCGGAGATGGGACAGCTATATTTGTTTGAAATTTTTACTCTCTTGGCGGGACTATATTTTTTGACCACCGTTTATAAAAACACGAAGATTATTTTAATCTGGTTATTTATTGCCCCACTTGCCGCTTCTTTAACCTATCAAACCCCGCACGCCTTAAGGGCAGAGAATATGGTCATCCCTTTAGAACTTATTTCCGGACTCGGGCTGGGAATATTAATTAGGAAATTGTGGCGTCACCGCAACGCCATTAAAATTCCGGTAACTATCTTGGCCATCAGCGTGATGTCTTTTTTTATTCTCAAGTTTTTACATGAATACTTTGTGCATCTTCCTAAAGAGTATGCCCTGGAATGGGAATATGGTTTTTCCCAGGTAGTGCCGTATGTAATAAAAAACGAAAATAAATATCAAAAAATTGTCGTGACAAACAGGTATGACCAACCATATATTTTATTTTTATTTTATTCCCGGTATGATCCATTAAGGTACCAACAAATCGCTCAGCCCACAATTGTTGATAATTTTGGTTTTTCTACTATCGCCTCTTTCGACAAATTTGAATTCCGGAAAATTAGTCCGGAAGAAGTTTTAAGCAGTAAAGATACTTTATTTGTGGGGACTGCAGATGAGATACCAAATAATGCTAAAATAGTTGACAAGGTAGATTTTCCCAACGGTAAACCTGCCTTCATTTTTGCAGAATGAACGATTTTTACTCAAGCCCTATTTTAAGGTTAATTTCCCAAAACCGTTATCTTCTTCTCATTCTGATTTTGGCTATTTTCTTTCGCCTTTATAATTTAACTGCTGTCCCTGTAGGATTTTCGGAAAACGAAGCTGCTGTGGGTTACAATGCTTATTCGATTTTAAAAACCGGTAGGGATGAGGAAAGTAAGTTTTTTCCTTTAACTTTCCGTTCTTTTGGGGATTATAAACCTCCCCTGCAAGTTTATTTAACCGTACCTTCACTGGCAATTTTTGGTCTTGATGAATTTTCCGTAAGGATAGTGCCAGTTTTTTGGGGAACGTTGGGTGTGGCATTAATTTATTTTCTTGCTAAACTAACTTTCAAAAGTTATTTCGTTGGACTGATTGCTGCATTGCTTTTAGCTGTCTCGCCTTGGCATGTCCAACTTTCCCGTTTTGCTCTACCGGAAGTTTTAAGTATAGATTTATTGATTTTGGAAATGCTGATTTTCCTGCTGGACTTTGGTAAGAAGCGTCAACTAATTATCCTTGCCATTGTTCAACTCTTGTTACTTTTATCCCATCCTGCCGCTTTTGTAGTCAGCTTGCCGCTTTTCCTATTTTGGCTGGTACAAAATAGGAAAAAACTTCTAAGACAATATAAATTACTGGGGGTTATTGTTTTGATAGTAATATTGTCCGCAGGGATTTTGACTAAAAATAGCCTGAACTATTTTTATCTTCATAATGCATTTTTTAATGAAATCGGTTTTGACAACAAGACGAATCAGTTAAGAGGATATGTGGCAGAAGGCAATTTTTTACCCAGTTTGGGAAAGGTCTTACAAAATAAATATGTGTTTTTAGCCGACCAACTAACCCGAAACTATTTTACGGGCTTCGATTTTTATTACTTGTTTTCGTCAGCCCAGATAAAAGACCAGTATCTGGTAAATGATTTTGGGAAATTTTATAGTATAGAGCTTCTCCTCTTCTTTTTTGGGGTTTATAAGTTAATTAAAAAGCCTGTTTCCGGCAGTAAGTATCTTGTGGCGGGATTATTTTTATCCCCTTTACCGATGGTTTTTGACCGTTCTCCTAACTTCGGTCAAACAATCTTTTTTTTGATAATACCTTTTTACTTGCTTACAGCTTTTGGGGTTTTTAGCCTAACGCGAACCTTGAAAATAAATACCAGGAGTTTGGCGGTAATGCTTGCATTAACCACCATTTTTTTAACCCAGGTAGCGACCTTCTACCATTATTATTTTATTCATTATCCGCTGGAATCATCGGTTGACTGGCACTATGGTTATCAACAAATTAGCAATGAATTAAAATTGTTTTCGGACAGATATCAGCATGTTATTATTACCGACCGGACGGCAATCGAGCCGTATGTTTTTTTCCTTTTTTACCAGGTATATGATCCTGCCTCTTATCAAAAATTGAATAAGGAACGCGGAGGATCAGCCTTTATTTCCACTACTGCTTTTGGTAAATATGAATTCAGGTCGATTAATTGGGATAAAGATCAAAATTTAACAAATACTTTAATGGTTGGTTACGACAAGGAAATCCCGGATTCGGGAATTGGACGGATCGACCTGCCGGATAAGCAAAACTATTTTACAATTTATGGCAATCGTTAACCGATATAAAATTATTATTTGCTTATTATGCGTCATCCTTTTGGGGGCTTTTGTCCGTTTTTATCATCTGGAAAAGGTACCCGTTGCTTTAACCGGAGACGAGACGGCTTTTGGCTATAACAGCTTTGCGATCTTTAAAACGCTCAAAGATGAGTATGGTCAGTTTTTACCCTTAGCTTTTAAATCATTCGGCGATTATAAAGAACCGGTCTTTGTCTACCTTTTGGCGCCGCTTACCGGCATATTCGGTCTGTCGGAAATAGTTATTAGGTTTCCGATTGCTGTCGCCGGGACGCTTTTAATATTGGTAACTTATCTTATTAGTCTTAAAATTTTTAATTCGAAAATTATTGCGCTTGTTGCGGGTTTAATGGTCGCAACTTCACCTTGGGCTATTATTTTTTCCCGGGGTGGATGGGAAGCGATGCTGGCTCTATTTATTACCACTTTAGCCCTTTATTTGTCTTTTTTGTCATTTAAGCGGCAAAAATGGCTCTATCCGGCAGTTATTCTTTTTTCTATCGCTGTTTATACTTACCATTCAGAGAAAATTGTCGTGCCCTTGTTGGTGGTATCATTTTGGCTGTTATTTAAAAAACAACTTGCGCTTTCACTGAAGCAATTTTTTCTACTTGGCGGTATTTTAGTAGTTTTTGCCATTCCATTGCTTGTGGGGTTGACCAACGCTTCGGGGCAGTCCCGGGCCAGTGGATCTTTAACATTGGACTATCTGTTTCATTCAACAAAAGACCAATCTTATGCCTTAACTGCAAATTTACTTGCCGAGCCGGATAATTTTATTTATTCGTGGATTGAGCATTCTAGAGTATCTTTGTCCGTTACCGATATTGCCAGTAAATTTTATGCTTATATTTCTCCTGCCAATATTTTTACTTACGGCGACGAGGTAGGAAGGCATAGTGTAGTCGGGTTTGGCGTCCTTTATCCGTTTGATTTTCTCTTTATTCTTTTGGGGGGATATTTTCTTATAAAAAAATCTAAAAATTCATATGAAAAATTATTAATTATTTGGTTGTTTGCAGGCCTGCTTCCGGCGATGATCACTATGGATAAATTGCATACTATCAGGCCATTGGCTGCTTTACCTGCTTTGTATATCATCGAAGCCTTTGGTTTGGTAACTTTTTTAAAGTACCTCAAAGATATAAACAGAAAGTGGGTAGTTATTAGTGTTTTATTGTTAGCTATAGTCATACCGATTTATTTCCTGCGTTTTTTGCAAAGCTATTTTGTTTACACGCCAATTGAGCGGGCTGACTGGTGGCAATATGGTTATAAGCAGGTGGTGCAAACAGTGGCGCAGGAGCAGAACCGTTTTCAGCAAGTCGTGATTGACGTCCCTCCGATTTATGGAAATCCCTATATTTTTTTCTTGTTTTATCAGCAATACGATCCGACGTTGTATAATCAGACGGTATTGCGCAAAGATGTCCCGAAGTATAAAGTGGTTGAAGTGCATGGGTTTGGAAAGTATCAATTTAGAAATATTAATTGGCGGGAAGACCAAAAATTACGCCACGTTCTTTTTGTAGGAACCGACCAATCCATTCCTAAAAATGATATTAGAGATTCTAGTAAATATCGGTTAATTAAGGAAATATTTATGCCTGACGGGAAAACAGTCGTCTTTAGAATTGTAGAGACACTTTAAGCCGAATAATAATTGATTGTAAAAAGAAAATATGAAACTTTCTGTGGTATTAGCTACTTATAACGAAGAAAAAAATATTAGCGATTGCCTGCAATCGGTAAAAGAATTGGCCGATGAGATTATTATTGTTGATGGTGCCTCTTCTGATAAAACTGTGGAAATCGCCCGGTCCTTTGGGGCAAAAGTAACCGTTACCGATAATCCGCAAATGTTTCACATTAACAAGCAAAAAGCCTTAGGTCTGGCAAAAAGGGAGTGGATTTTACAACTGGATGCTGATGAAAGAGTGAGTAAAAAATTAGCTGAGGAGATAAAAAAAATTATTACTATGGATGATAATGCTATTGAAGAATATCAACAAAAACTTAGAAACAGAAAACTTTTTTTAAGACACCAGAAAATAATAGAAGAAAGGGACGGGGCAGTAGGGGAAAGGGATGGGGAATATGCTGCTTTTTTTGTCCCGAGGCTTAATTATTTTTTGGGTAAATATTTGAGGTATGGTGGTGTTTACCCGGATGGAGTTATCAGGTTGGTTAAAAAAGAAAAAGCTTTTTTCCCTTGTAAAAGTGTTCATGAGCAGATTGCGGTAAAGGGAAAAGTTGGTTGGCTGCAAAATGATCTGCTCCACATGGCTGACCCGACTTTTAATAGGTATTTGATGAGAAATAGTAGATATATAGATCTAATTGTGTCGGAGTTTAAGAAAGATAAGACTGGGAAAAATCCTCTCCAATTTGTAGATTATGTTTTATTCAAACCACTTTGGTGGTATTTATTGACCCAAATCAGACATAAAGGCCTACTTGATGGTTTTCCGGGAATAGTTTTTTCTTTTTTCTCTGCCTTAAGGTTTCCCAGGGCATATTGGAGATACTTAGTGAGTAAGTAAAGTCAAAAGGCAAAATTCAAAATGCAAAATTACAACTCAAAATTTAAAAGTGACTTAAAAGAAAGGTGTTATCGATTCGGTTTGAATGTCATTGCTTTAATGGATACTTTGCCCAACAAACGAAGCGCTTGGATAATATCAGATCAGCTAATTCGCTCCGCAACATCAATAGGTGCTAATCTAATTGAGGCAAGAGCTGCTAGCTCTAGATTAGAATTTAAAAAGTTTCATGAAATATCACTTAAAAGTGCTAATGAAACAAAATACTGGTTGGAGCTATTGAAAGATGCAAAATTAGCAGACAATAAAACCGTGGATGTTTTGTTAGTAGAGGTTACAGAACTAGCTAATATGTTAGCAGCAGGGGTTCTAAAATTGAAACAGAAGAGCTTTTGATTTTTTACTTGGACTTTTAATTTTTGACCTTTGAATTTTGAATTATCTTTATGAATAAAATAAAAGTTGCTTTTTGCAGTTCGCCTCTCAAATCAGGGCATAAAACTCGAGGTATTGGGTTTTATACAAAGTATTTACTGGAAGTGTTAAAAAAAGAAGATTTCGATCTCCAGGAATTTTCGGATATTAGAGAGGTAAAAGATGCTGATATAGTCCATTATCCTTTTTTTGACTTATTTGCTCACACGCTTCCTTTTGTAAAAAAAATTCCAACAATTGTAACTATCCATGATGTAATCCCGTTAGCTTTTCCGGAAAATTATCCTCCCGGCGTCAAAGGCTCTGCCAATCTCTTTTTACAGAAGTTGTCATTAAAAAATATAGCTGCCGTGATTACCGACTCTGATGATGCCAAAAAAGATATTGTGAGATACTTGGGGGTATCAGCTGATAAGATTTGTCCTATCCCTTTAGCTCCTGCATCGCACTTTCATCAAATTAAAGACCGGAACTCTTTAAACAAGGTAAAAGATAAGTATCGTCTGCCGGAAGTTTTTGCTTTATTTACCGGAAGTGTTAATTATAATAAAAATTTGCTTAGTTTAACCGAAGGAGCTATAAAATCCGGTATAGATATTGTTTTGGTAGGCAAAAGCTTTGAAACAAGAGAAAATTTAGATCACCCGGAACTAAAAAGTTTTGCGGAGTTTTTAAAAAGATATGAGGCAAATCCTAAGGTGCATATTCTGGGATTTGTTGAAGATGAAGATTTGGTAGCTATTACCAATTTAGCAAAAATGCTTTTATTGCCTTCTTTTAAAGAAGGCTTTGGAATGCCGATTTTGGAGGCCCAAGTTTGTGGAATTCCGGTAATTACCAGTAAGATATCTTCTATGCCAGAAGTGGCCGGTGAGAGGGCTTTATTGGTGGATCCATACAATGTGGAGGATATAAGTCAGGCAATCAAATCTGTAGTTTCTGATAAGAAACTTTCAACAAGTTTAATTGAACAGGGTTTTGAAAATATTAAGAAGTTTTCTTGGGAAAAGGCAGCTAAGGAAACAATAGAAGTATATAAAAAGGTATTAGAAAATGAAAAATAAAACTGCGGTAACTTTCTTAATCCCCACATATACAAATGCCAGCGGTTTAAAAAAACTCTTAAATTCGCTGTCTTCTTTAAAACAACAGATAGTGGTTGTAGACAATAAACCGGATGCGGAAAAGAGGGAATTATCTACCAAGCAAAATATTCTTTACCTCCCCCAAAAGAAGAATCTGGGATTTTCGAGGGCGATTAATCTGGCAGCAAAAAAAGCAGGAACAGAGTGGCTAGTTATATTAAATGATGATATTGAGATCAAAGATACTGGGATATTTGAGGAAATGATCGGTTATGCGGTCAAGAATAATCTGGGTACCGTTTCTCCTGTACTAAAGAACTCACAGGGGCAGATAGAAAATTTGGGGTACAGAGTTTTACCTATCGGTAAGGTAGAACTAAACTTTGATAAAGATAGAGAGATAGATGGCCTAACAGCAGCCTGTCTTCTTATAAAAAAAGCAGTGTTTGAAAAGGTAGAAGGTTTTGATGAGAGGTTTTTTGCTTACCTTGAGGATGTCGACCTGTTTTTAGGATTAAAGAAGGTAGGAGAAAAATTTGGAATTTGTTATACTACTGAAGTAATTCATAACCACATGACTACTTCATCTAAAATGGGAAATTTTAAACAAAAGCAAGACGTAGTAAACTGGATCAAAATAATCATGAAGGATTGGGATAAAAATACTTTAATAAAATATTTGCCGGGAATACTTTTGGAGCGTACGAAAAACATCTTTGGATATCTTAAAAGCGTGAAAGCTAGATAATCTCATAATGTAACTATTTTTTTATGAATAATTTGTATACAAAAGATTTAATACCAGAAAAATATCGTTCCAATATTGGTGATTATACTTATGGAAATCCACAAATTCTTGAATGGGGGGAAGGTGCGAGATTAAAGATAGGAAAATTTTGTTCAATTGCAGATCAGGTAGTAATATTTCTAGGAGGAAATCATAGGGTTGATTGGGTTACAACATATCCTTTTAATGTCCTGGATTGGCCAGAGGCAAAAGGTATAAGCGGGCACCCAGCTACTAAAGGCAATGTCGTTATAGGAAATGATGTTTGGATAGGGTATGGAGTAACTATTCTATCGGGCATAACCATAGGAGATGGAGCCATAATAGGTGCTCGAACAGTAGTTACTCACAATGTTGATCCGTACTCAGTTGTAGTTGGAAATCCCGGCAGGCAAGTTAAGAAGCGATTTGATGATCAAATAATTCAAAAACTTCTTGAAGATCCGTGGTGGAATTGGCCGTTAGAGAAGATAAAGAAAAATATAAGGAGACTTTGCAGCGCCCCTTAGAAAAAATTGCATATGACGAAAAACTGGAAGTATCACAAACCAAAATTTAACTACGAAGAGGTGTTTCCCGACATCGATTGGCCTTGGGCGGGGCATAAATATTTTGCATATGATTTGATTCGTAATACAGAACCTGAAGTAGTAGTTGAGCTAGGGGTACATTGGGGTACATCCTTTTTTAGTTTTAGTCAGGGTGCTAAGGATGGAAAAACGGAAACGAGGCTTTCTGCTGTTGATACTTGGCAAGGGGATAAACATGCTGGATTTTATGGGGAAGATGTTTTTAATAGGGTAAATGAGATTAAAGATAAATACTATAAAGATGTAAATATTCATTTACTAAGAATGACTTTTGACGAAGCTGTAGATGAGTTTGAAGATGGATCAATTGATATTTTACATATAGATGGTTTGCATACATATAAGGCTGTAAAACATGATTTCGATAATTGGTTTAAAAAGGTTAAAAAAGACGGAATTATCCTGTTTCATGACACCCATGAAAGAAAAAGAGGATTTGGAGTATATAAATTATGGAATGAGCTCCAAAAAAGGTATGTGAATATCGACTTTTATCATTCTCATGGTTTAGGCGTGTTAATAAAACAATCTCATAGCAAATTTAATCTTAATAATTATAAATTAAGCTGGGAGGACCATTATTCTATTGTGTCTGAAAAAAATATTTTAGAAAGTAAGTTGGCGGATTATGCCAGAGAAATCAAATTACCTCTGCGTTATATTTTAGAGCTTGAAAGTAATAATAATAAATATCTCACAGAGGTAAATAACCTACAGACTATAATAAATCAAATTACCTCTGCAAAGTTTTATAAAATATGGAGATGGTATTGTAATATTAGGGAGAGTTTATTAATGAAAAGGTGGAAAAGGTGACTGACTGATTTTATGCGTAAAATGATGCAATTTTATAAATCAAACAAAAGAGACCATTATTCTGGAAAAAATAATTCTGGCGCGAGGAATATAAAGGAATTAGAAATTGAATTAGTGCAACTAACGCGAACCGTAGAAAATTTACAGCATATCTTAGAACATGATATTAAGGCTGCTAAGGTTTTTAGGATTTGGCAGGCTTACTGTAGGTTGAGGAGGTTGGGAGCTATAATAATGCGAGACCCTAAAAAGATTATTAGAGTTTATAAAGTATTAAAAAATGAAGGTATTGCCGGTTTAGTAAAGGAATCTAAATCAATTAACTCAAGGTCTGTTATTGAGGCCAATGTTAATTTTCAATATCAAAATTGGTTTAAGAAAAATTTTCCTAAAGTTCGTGATCTGGCTGCACAACGAGAAAAAAGTAAAAGGTTTACTCTCAGACCGAAAATTTCCATAATAACTCCTACTTATAATACACCTGAAAAATTTTTAAAGGAATGTATAGAATCTGTTATAGACCAATCTTACGATAATTGGGAACTGTGCCTCGTTGATGATGCATCGGAAAATCAAAGAGTCCGGGATATTATTAAGTTATATACTAGCAAAGATAAAAGAATTAAATATAAATTTAGAGAGAAGAATGGGCATATTAGCGAGGCGTCAAATGATGCTTTAGGTCTTGCAACAGGTGATTTTATTGGTCTTTTAGACCATGATGATGTAGGAGTTATTATGGAAATTTTCGG
>JAMDBX010000002.1:21722-91891 GCA_023487645.1 Patescibacteria group bacterium
TTATGTAGACCCTTTTTTTAAACCAAACTGGAGCCCAGATTACTTAAGATCCGTAAACTATATAACCCATTTTGCGGTAATTAAACGTAATTTAGTAAATAAGGTTGGGGGATTTAGGGCTGGATATGAAGGTGCACAAGATTGGGATTTGTTTTTGCGAGTAACTAGGGAGACGCAAAATATTTTCCATATTCCAACTATTTTATATAGTTGGCGGAAATCACCATCTTCCACCGCTTCAAGAAAATATGTGGGACAGGTTAAAATCTATGCACAGAAAAGTCAAAAGAAAGCTTTGGAAGATGACTTAAAGGAACGTAATTATACTGGCAGAGTCGTCCCAACTGAATATTTAGGACTTTGGAGAGTCAAATATAAAATTAATGAGAATCCACTCGTTTCTATAATTATCCCAACAAAGGACAAGTATGAATATATTTCTCGCTGCTTAAGTTCTATCCTTAAAAAAACTATCTACAAGAATTATGAACTAGTTATAGTGGATACTGGATCTACAGATAGAGAGGTTCTAGATCTTTATAAAAATGTAAAAAATAGTCACAATAATACACAAATTATAAAATGGCAAAAAGAGTTTAATTTTGCATCAGTGTCTAATTTGGGAGTGGAAAAAAGCAACGGCGACTATATTGTGCTTCTTAATAATGATACAGAAGTTACTACTCCTGATTGGCTAGAGTCTATGCTTGAACATGCTCAACGTCCTAAGGTTGGCGCGGTTGGTTGTAAGTTGTTATATCCGAGTGGAGAAATACAACATGCAGGAGTTATCCTTGGTATAAGAGGTGGTTCGATACAAAAGGGTGTAGCTGGACACGCTTTTAAATATTATACAAACAGAGACCATGGAGAGTTTTTTCAAATGATGCATTCCGTCAGGGATTATTCAGCTGTTACGGCGGCTTGTCTTATGATTTCGAAAAATAAATATTTTAAAGTTGGTGGGATCGATCCTGTTTTTAGGGTAGCTTTTAATGATGTTGATTTTTGCCTTAAATTACACAAAAAGGGATTTTTTAATGTGTATACTCCATTTGCAGTTCTTTGCCATCATGAGTCTGTCTCGGTAGGTAAACCAGAAGCAGGTACTAGAGATCTGGAAGAGTTTCAAAAAGAAATAAATCTAATGCACAAAAAATGGGGAAATCTTTTGCAGCAGGATCCTTTCTATAATTCCAACTTAACATTATATAAAGAAGATTTTAGTATAAAAGTTTAAATTTTTCTGTTTCGATATTTCACCAAGCCAAAGAAACACAAGCCAAGAGCAAGAGTGGTGGATATAAATCCTATTTTGAATGATAAAGGTTCGTAAACCACCTCGATTTTTAAATTTTCTCCTTTTGGTAATCTCAGTCCTTGAAAAGTATAATTTACTAAATCAATAGGTTGTTCTTTGCCATTGATTTTTAACTTCCACCCTGGGTAGTAGTTATTCGAGAGGATAATATAAGATTTATGAGGAGAGGAATAAGTGAAAGAAACTTTTTGATCGTCAAAATTTTGACCAATTAAGGAAATATTATTTGTTGCAAATTGTTCGGGTTTGCAGCTTTTTGACAAAACTATGCCTATATTCCTTATTTCGGATTCAGAATCTTTCATCTGTTCTGTGATGTTCCCGCTATTTGTTGCGCATTTTATAGAAGTTATGGGGTGTAATCTGGGAACAAAATTAGAATTTTCAAAAATTTTCATCTCTTTATCGTAAATTTTTTTATATTGAGAGGTAGTGCTTACTCCTTTTTCTGTATCCCATTCAAATCCTCCCCATCCAGCCCAATCTGAAGCGTTATTTTGTAGTGGATCAGTTTCTAAGACAAGATCAAAGCTTTTTATATTGTCATCAAAAGGGCCAAACTGCATATCAAACCATTTTTGATCACCTGGATTATCTTTTGGTTTGATTTCGAGCTCTTGTTCAAATAATTCTTTTCCATCAGAGATGACAGTCGCTTTAAAACCCACGCCATCAGTGTTCTCGAAGGCCTGAGGAGATATCCCCGGATATAAATAGAAGTATTTAGCACCCTCAGGTTTATTGACCGATAATGATATTTTTGCAGGAGGATGCTCAAATAAAACACCCCTTGGATAATTATTTATTGTAAAGATATCAGTTCTTAATGCGGGACTTGGTTTGATTTGAGCTAAATACGGTGCTAATTTTTGTAGATCTTCATACCCGCGTACATCGCTGTAGGACAAAATATATTTTGTACTTGTTAAATCAAAAAATACATTGTGTACAACTTTAGCATCTTCAGTACTTCCATTGTCCTGCAGCCCTGTAAATCGCATTCCTCTGTTATCAATATCAGGAACGATAAAATATTTTAGATAATTGTAGTAATTCTTAGGCCAGATTGCATCCAGGTTTCGGATATCATTAATATTAAACATAGCTGATAAATTAGGGTACATAATAGAATCTGGAGAAAAAATTCTACTTTCCTTGTAATCAAGAGAAGAGAGATAATTAATGGCGGGAGGTGTTTTGAAGCTATCGCGTCGTTGCAGGTCTCCTCTGTGTGGTATATATGGATAGAATTCGACGGCTGCAATGAAAAACAGAAGAATATACAACAACGTCGGCTTTATCTTAAACATATTTTTAAAAAGAATCAGACCTGACAATAAAAGCACTATACTGTCGCTAAGAAATAATTGTTTGACAAAATGATTATATATGCCGGCATTAATAGCTATATTCCCAAAAGCGCGGTATACAACTATTGTAAGTATAGCCATTGCAAGCACAGACTTGATTAAAACCGAGTTTAGTCTTTTCTTAATTATATAATAAATAGTGAAGGTAGCGATTGTTGCAATGGAAAAGTTAATGATTGTTAAACTATACTTAGGAAAATTCGTTTGCGAGAATCCTGGTAATTTTGTAAATAACGGATTCTGCAATAAGTCGAAATATTGAATTAGAATAATTACTAGAAAGAAAAAGAAAAATAGATATTGTTTGTAGTAAGGTAAAGCCTTGATCGTTTTGCGTTTAAGGGTAATTAAAAATAAGGAGGAGATTAAAAGAAAGAAGGAGAATGATCCTGTATATTCCATATTCCATATTCCAAATGTTAAAAAATGTTGAGTATTAGAATAGGATCTATACAATTCCCCAAATAATCTAGGGAAAGGCCAGAAGATAATGTTTCTAAAATCTACTGAAGCTGCTTGAGACATTCCAGGTTGGTGGTAACTAGTTCCTTGAAGAATATATTCAAACCCAGGGATAATGAGAATACCGGAAAGAAGTATGCTTAGAACAAAAACTGCCCCAAAAGATAATAAGGTTTTACGGCGAAGTTCTTTGTTGGTTGCTACCAGAGATAAGAATGTTGTATAGGAAACAAAGAAGAACACTATAAAAATACTGGCTTCAGGCATACCCCCTAGATTTGAGAGCGCAGTCACAAGAGAGAGTGCTATAAAATATTTAATCTTCCTTGTCGCAAAGCTTTTGTTTATAAGATAAGCAATCCAAGGCAATAATATGTCAACATCTAGATGCGAGATGGTGGGAATATAAGTAACATATCCGTTTAGAAAGACGACTAAAGATCCTATTAAGCAAAGAAATTCGGGGATTTTAAAGGTGCGGAGGAATAAATACATCCCTAGAGAGGCGATTGAGAATCTTAGAAGAAAATAGATATCAAAGGAAAAAACATTATTAGGGATTGCAAATAATATATTAGGGATGAAATAAGCGGTAGAAATAAAATTAGCTGCAAGGGGAGCACCTATGCCATTATTTTGATTCCAAAGTGGAAATTGAAAATTGAGGTACTGATTGGCTGTTTTGACCCACAGGGGATAATGATTCCAAGCGTAAGCTCCTATATCGGCAATATCAAGGCAATATGGGTTAGGCGAGGTGGAAGTTTGGTTGTAGGGAGGTTTAAAGCCCATTAAGCCAGTTGCACATTCTAGGCCAAATGATCGTCCTGTAAAAATTCCTCCATAGTAAAGCACCGGTAGTAGGAAAGCTATTATTGGTAGTAATAATATGGTAAATTTTTTCATTCTATTTATTTTATTTATGCAGTTGAATCATGGGTAAGGAAAGGCCTATCGTACTTTTTGTGCTGCGATAAATATTTGAGGTCCTTTGCTTTTTGAGGATATCGCGTATAGAACTTTAAAAATTTGGAGCACTACTTTGTTGAAAGAACTCTGTTTTTCTGCTTTTAATAAGTTTTTCTCTATACTTTGATAAAAAATTGTTGCTAGATAATTTTTTAAATCCATAAAAGGCCAGCCACAGTAATGAGAGTCTACAATCCTAAAACCATTTCTAATCAATTCTCTTTCTAATTCTACTTTTTTAAAATGTTTTAGGTGGCTTAACGTTTTGTGGTGTTTAAATATTTTTCCGCTTTGTGTTGTCAGTATTAAGAACCCACCTTTTTTTGTTAAGTTACTTAAGTTTGTAATTCCAATCTCCCATTTTTTTATATGCTCAATTACCTCACTATTTATCACAAGGTCATAGTTCCTGGTGATTTGTTGATTTTTATTTAAATCTATAGTATTAAAGCGGACATTCCTAAACCGATTTTTGTTGATTTCTATAATTTTTGGAGAAACGTCTAACCCGGTAATCTTAAATGATTTGTGAGAGTGCTTGAGGATATGATCAATTAATTCACCTGCACCGCAACCTGCATCAACAATATTTTTCGGGTTTAACTTGCTAATAGTTTTAATAATGAGGCTTGACCGGTAAAGCGTGCCGGGATCTTCTTCGTTGGCGGACTTGTAATTTGTCCACCATCTATCATAGAGATCGTTATTTTTTAACGGATTATTTTTTGGCATATGCAATCGTATTAATATATAACTTGTGATATTGTACTCTAATATTAGAAGGTTTAAAACCTGCTTTTACCAATAATGGCCAGAGGTCTTTTTTATCGTAGTACATCTTATGGTCATCCATTTCTTCTTTTGGGGAGAGTCCGAGTTTAAATGCCGAAAGTTCTAGGAAGAATTTTCCCCTCCAACTTGGGACATTCAATATTAGATTTCCGTTTTTATCTAAAATCCTATAAATTTCTTTTAAAATGATTTCCGGATTAGATAAATGCTCTAAAACTGAGTTAATAACTATTAAGTCGGCTGAATTGCTTTTAAGAAATGATAAATTAGTAGTTATTTTTTTATCAATAAACTTAATCCCATTAATTTTTTTGTTTGTTTTTATATCAATTCCCGTAAGGTCAGATGAGTAACCGCGCAATTGTTGAAGTAATACCGCGTTATATCCGCATCCGATATCAATGATTCTTTTAGGCCGTTCTCTCTTTACAAAGCCCACAATTTTACTAGTAGATAAATATATCCCTAGTTTATCAATAAGAGTGAAATTGTATGTTTGACCGTATGAATTATTTCTCATCTTTAGAAAGTTTAAAGAGCTCATAAATAAAAGTAAAGAATATGGTTTGAAATCCGAGGATGATTAGTGTAAGTCCGGAAGTTCCGTAAATTGAAATACTTGCTAATTTGAAATTATGTACATACCATTGTATTAACAAATACGAGTCAAAGAAAATGCCGATTAAAGACATTAATAGGCCACTAATAACCCCTCGATTATAGTTAAGGTATTTGTTAATAAAGGTAGTTATGGGATCTTTGTAGTATTTATTCAAATCACTAAAAATTTTTGAAAAGACTCCAAGTTGGATGATCAGATAGCCAATGGTGGTGAGTAGAAAACCTAATAAAGCAAAGTGATACTTGAATTGATTTAGTAATCCAAAAGTGCTGACTATGGTTATTAAAATTCCTAAAGTTAAGGAACAAAATCCGGGTATAAAAAAGATAAAATTAGGCGCATAAAGTAGCATAATCTTTAAGTTTATCCAACCTGCATACCAAGGAGAGAACCAACCTGCTCTTTTATGGTGGCTCATTCTGCCTTTTTTATCTTTATAAAAATGAATGGGGACTTCTGTACTTTTTAACTTCAATAATCCTGACTTAACAACCATCTCTGATGCGTATTCCCATGACCGAGATTTTAAGTCTATTTTTAATAGAGCTTCTTTGGTCATTGCCCGCATTCCGCAATGAATGTCAGAAAAATTTAAATTAAATAATTTGTCTAGAATCAAAGTAGTTAAAGGAGTCCCAAAATAACGGTGAAGTTTTGGCATGGCAGCATCTTCAATCCATCCTTTGATTCTGGTCCCCATGACATACTCATAACCTTGATCTAATTTTTTAACGAACTTGTCTATTTCTTTATAATCATAAGTCCCGTCTGCATCGCCCATAATTACATAGTCACCCTTTATATGGGGAATAGCATCTAAGTACGCTTGTCCCAAGCCTCGTCTAGGAACTTTAATGACCTCTGCCCCTAAACTTTTTGCTATTTTCCCGGATTTATCATTTCCGCTGTCAATAATAAGAATTTGTCCTTTAGGGTCAACTTTTTTTAACCCCAATTTACAATCAATTAAAACGTCTCCGATAACCTTTTCTTCATTTAAGCAAGGTATGACAATAGTAACTTTGCATTTTCTCATACATCTATTCTTTACCTAAAAGAACTCTAACGGTTTTGCGTACAGCTTGTTTCGAAGTGTAATTACTTTTCCATCCGATTTTATTAATTTTAGTATTTTTTATTCTTACTATAGCAACATCACCCTTCCATCCAATCGATCCTCCGGTGTAATTTAGTTTTGTATCCTTCAAACCCATCTCTTCTAAGATAATCTTTGCTATTTCAGTGACGGTTACAAAGCTATTTGAGGCAATATTGTAAAGGTTGATGCTATCTTTACCCTTTTTCAAGACTAAATCTATGGCAGCTATCACATCTGCCACATAAAGATAAGACTTGCTCTGTTCGCCATTTCCTAAAATTTGCAATTTTGTGGGGTCATTTTTAAGCTTATTGATGAAATCAAAGATTACTCCATGAGTTGCTCGAGGACCAATAATATTTGCAGGCCTTAAAATCCAAGCTCTCATTTCGTGAAGGTTAACAAAAGCAGAGATTAAAGCTTCTGCGGAGAGTTTGGTTGCCCCATATAAAGAAACAGGGAGTAGTGGCCCAAAAGTTTCACTAGTATATGTGGATCCAACATCTCCATAAACTCCACTACCGGAAGTATAAAAAATTTTCTTAATATTATTTACTTTCATTGCCTTGAGCAGATTGAAGGTAGCAAGGGTAGTATTCTTCACATCAATATCTGGATCAGTCGCTCCTTTGCTAATGTCAGAGTTTGCAGCCAAGTGAAAAACAGTGTCAATGTCAGGGCTTAAAGCTTTTTCTAATTTTAGATAATTAAGGAGGTCGAGTTTTATAAATTGATATTTAGGATTATCTAGATTATGAGAGATAAACTCTTTGTGGCCAAAACTAAGATTATCTATAACCGTTACGGAATATCCTTTTTTGAGAAGAAAATCTGCTAGTTGGGAACCAATAAAACCAGCACCGCCGGTAATAAGAACTTTCATGTTATCTAATTATAAGTTTGAATTTTATGGGAATCTAAATAGAGGCTTAGATTTTGCTTGGTTCAAGAATGCCTGCTTTCTCTCGGGCCACAATTTCTTCCCATTTTCCATCAAATTCATTATTAGTTTGTCTAGTTCTGTCGCTGTCCAGTATTTGAAGTAGAATTTTGGGTGGAATGGTTACAATATCGGCCCCGGCGGCAAAAAATTCTTCCACT
This sequence comes from Patescibacteria group bacterium, assembly GCA_023487645.1. The sequence continues at coordinate 29,459 of JAMDBX010000002.1, forward strand.
GCGGTGGCATTGCGGATACTCCCAACAATCAGTCGTAAATTACGATTACGCTCGTTACCCTTTCTAATAAATTCCGCAGTTTCTCGAATAATATTTACTGGGCTGCTATTTACGGAGGATTTTACTGTCTCATTAACCCTTGTTTGTATGTCCGCATCGTTATTACCTGCCTCCTTCAACTGTGTCCTTAATGTATTTTCGGCTGTCTGTTCGCTTGGTACAATAAATCTCCAGTATTGCTCCGTTGAACGGCCTCCAAATATGCTAACAAAGGAAGGCATGTGGTAGTCTCTTAAAGCTACAATTGGCAAAAGGGACTGACCAAATCTAGTGATGGCAGTAATATTTAAACTTACACCCATCTCTTTTAAAGCTTGTATTGCATCTAAAGTTTTGGTTGACCCGGGAATGACCGGAACTTTTAAGGTAATGTTCTCTCCCAAATCTTTCCATTTTTTTGCCTCTTCGAGCATTTCTTCTAATGGGGCTTTACTGCTACTTAATTCCACCGAAACTGATTTTGGTGCGACTGTCGCGCAAATAGTCTTTACTAGACTGGGGATTTCGCTTACACTGACTCCCTCTTGAGCCATAATTGATTGATTGGTTGTCACTCCGTCTATAACACCTAGATCACTCCATCTTTTAACTTCCTTGAGGTTAGCAGTATCTAGATAAATTGATTGTTCACGTAAGCGATCTATCATTTTGTGTGTTTAAGACTTAACGAGGATACTTTATAATACTTTATAATAAATTTGCAAGAGGGAATTTAAAATATATTAATATGGAAAGAAGAGCACTTTTTTTAGATCGGGATGGAACTATGAACCGGATGATCTATTATAGAGATTCTGGTTGCTATGAGCAGCCGAGATGTCCAGATGACGTCCATCTCGTCCGCGGCATAGTTCGAGTGATTGCTTTGGCTAACATGTGGGGAATTCCAGTTATTGAAATCACCAATCAACCGGGGATAGCTAAAGGTAGAATGAGCAGACAGACTCTAGATGCTATTGAGAATAAGCTGCATGATCTCTTGCAAGTTAATGGTGTTAAATTGAACCAAGTTTACCGCTGTTTGCATCATCCATTAGGAATAGATCCAGAATGGAAGCTGGATTGTGATTGTCGAAAGCCTAAACCAGGGTTATTATTAACTGCAGCTCGTGACTTTGGAGCTGATTTAACCAAAAGTCTATTTTTGGGTGACAAGGCTACTGATGTTGTAGCCGGTAAGAGTGCAGGTTGTAAAACAGCTATTTTGTTACATAATGAAGATCTTCCTGATAAAGTGGAGGAAGCAAAGGCATCTACTGCTGACTATAAGATAACTTCTTTAGATGAAATGGAGCCTATCCTTAAAGAAGTGTTTTTGTTTGTTTAAATTAACATTCTTATGAACGATAAAGTTAAAACGAAAGTTATTATAGTTGCTGGTGGTAGGGGAGAAAGGTTAAGGCCGGTAACAGATTTTATTCCTAAACCGATGGTAGAGGTGGGTGGAAAATCAATTCTTGAGCATACTTTAGATCTACTTAAAAATCAGGGTATTAAAGATTTCATTTTTGCACTATGTTACTTACCCGAAGTAATAACTGATTATTTTGGAGATGGTTCTAAATTTGGGGTAAATATTACTTATACTTTTGAGCATCCTGCAATTCCACTGGGGACAGCCGGAGCGATTTTACCTGCCAAAAGTCAGATTAACAGTACTTTTATTGTGACGTATGCGGATATTTTACGAGAACTAGATGTGAGTCAGATGATTAACCATCACAGAGAGAAGAAATCAGTTATTACTTCGGGTAAGTAACTTTTGCTACTTTAAATGTTTATCAACATCGAGGGTCGAATTTTAAAAGTTCCATAGAGTTTGGTGATGATAACAAATTATTAAAGTTTACCGAATTACCTCAGTCGATAGTATTGGAAGAGGGCTTTGTTTGGTCTAATGGCTCTTTTTATGTTTTTGAACCGGAAATTTTTGATTTCATCCCGGCAAATCAAAAAGTGGACTTCAGCAGGGATGTTTTTCCAAAGCTGATTTCTTCTGCCAAGAGAACTCATGTTTATCCTTCTTCGGGATATTTTATTGATATTGGTACGCCGGAAAATTTAGAAGAAGCAAAAAAGAAATTTTAAGATTTTAATTTTGGATGGGTAACTATTCCATGCCAGATTACTGCCTGTAAGCTTTCGGCATATGGAGTAATTGTCTCATCTGAAAATGGGGGTATATGGATACAAGCATTAGCTACCTGTTTGGTATATCCACCATCACGACTAACGATACCCATAATTGGTGACCCAACCTCTTGCGCATATTGCAAAGCGCTTACTATATTAGGACTGACATTCTTTTCTAGGTTTCCTCCTCCGACAGAAAAAACCATTAGTGCGTCAATCGGTTTTAAATGACTTACCATCAGCCATTTACTAAATATTGTATCCCAGCCTTCATCGTTTGCTCTGGCTGTCAGTTCGGAAACATTATCAGTTGGGGCGTAGGCTTCTATTCCCGCGATCTTACGAAAATCATTAACTGCATGAGAACAATTAGCAGCGCTGCCGCCAACACCTAGTAGGAAAAGCCGACCTTCTCTTGATTTAACTTCAGCAAGGATGTCTACAGTTTTATCAATTTCTTCACCAGGAAGACGGTCAATAACTTCTTTGATACCTTCCAAATATGAATCTAAATATTCTGATTTTGCCATATTAGCTGTGATTATATACTACTTTTGTTCCTTCTGGCTCAAAACTAATTTTTCGTTCCTCTAATCCAATTTCGCTCATTCTTTCTCGGAATCCTCTTTTGTGGCTAGAAACATAGAAAGCAAACCATCCGCCTCCGCCGGCACCCATGATTTTACCACCCAGTGCGCCGGCTTTTATAGCCTCTTCGTACCATTCGTCAATCTGGGGATTGGAAACTTTACTTGATAAGCGTTGTTTTATCCTCCAATGAACATCAAGCGATTTTCCAAAAGCATCTACATCTCCTTCTAGAAGCCATCTTTTAACATCAAGGCCTAGAGCTTTAATATCATCAAGTGCGCACATTACATCCTCTGCGCTGGGGTCTTTTTTGCCAACTTTTTCTTTTTGATCCGCCAGTACTGAAGCTGCATCCCTGTGTAAACCGGTTCTGAAAAATAGTAAATTTTCCTCTAACTCCGCGACTGTACTATAAGGAAGATTAAGTAGTTCGGATTCAACATTTCCCAACTGGTCCATTTCAAAATAACGGATTCCGCCTAGTGCAGCGATGTATTGATCCTGTGGCCCGACTGGCTGCTTTAGTCGTTGCATCTCAATTTCGCAAGCTTCACGAGCCAGAGTTTCTGGATCGGTGCTGGCACCACCGTTTTTGTAAGTGTGTAGTGCATTAAGTAAACCTACTTCAAATGCTCCTGATCCTCCGAGACCAGAACGGGCGGAAACATCTGCTTGGATAGCGATATCAATTCCACAGGTTACTCCAGTGAGATCCAAAGATTCTCGAATAATAGGATTTCTTAATTCTCGGTAATCTCTGACTCTTTGTTGTTCGACAATGCCGTCTTCTCTGGTCGCTGGGGCGATGATATCTCTCCAGTCTTCAGGGCGGTGTAAGTAGACAAAGACATATTGGTCAATGGCTGCACTTATCCAAGCCCCGCCTCTTTGCTGGCTGTACCATTGGACATCTGTACCTCCTCCTGCGAGTGTAATTCTCATAGGAGTTTGAGTTTCTATCCTAGCTCGTTTTCTTTGAGCATATTGTGGTATTTGTAATTCTTGTCCTTCACGGGTTGCTTCGACCACCATTTTTTAAAAATTTCCTGTAGTAATTAATATCATAAATAATGTTTTGGAACAAGAGTTTGAAGATTAAAAACTGGACAGAATCTTTAATAGCTAAGAAAAGGGGTTTGTTCGATATATCTTGCTAGATCTTCTCGACCCTCGGCACGGTATTTAGCTGCAAGATTATTATCCCATTCCCCTGCTAATTGTTGTAGCTCAGGGTCATGTTCATCAACAGTCAAACCTTCTTTTTTAGTTTCTTCTAAGTAACGATAGACAGATTTGCCAGATATCTCTGCGCGCGAAGCAAGAACTTGAATATCTGTTTCGGGAGTGTCTACTCTTGGTTGATCTGTTAATCCGATACTTTGTTCGACTGTCATATCTGTATGATTATATCATAGATATTTCGATATTATTTTTGTAAATTTTTCTCATATTCCTCAAGAGCTTGAGCGCAATCTCCATTAAAAGTTACTTTTCCTGCAGATAACATGATTGCCTTATGGCAGAATTTTTTGATCATCTCCATATTATGGCTGACAATAAAGATGGTGACCCCACTTTTTTTAAACTCTTCCATTTTATTGAGACATTTTGTTTGAAATGCAACATCACCCACTGCCAATATCTCATCTATTAATAAAATATCAGGTTTTGTGTGGATAGCTACAGAAAATCCTAAACGCATATACATGCCTGAAGAATAGTGTTTTACAGGAGTGTCGATAAATTCTTCCAGTTCAGAAAAGGCAATTATGTCATTTAATTTTTCATCAACTTCTTTTTTAGAAAGTCCAAGAATGGTCCCGTTTAAATAAATATTCTCTCTACCGGTTAGTTCCGGATGGAATCCTGCCCCAAGTTCTATTAAAGGACTAATGTGGCCGTTAACTGTAATTTTTCCTTTAGTAGGTGTTAAAACCCCGGCAATTAATTTTAGTATAGTACTTTTGCCGGAACCATTAGTTCCAATAACACCAATTGATTCCCCTTTTTTAACCTCAAAAATGATATCTTTTAAAGCCCAGAAATCTTCTTGCCTTTCCGGTTTAAAAGTATCAATTAAGGCTTCTTTAAGAAGAAGCTTTTTTCCTTTCCGAAATTTCTTGCTTACATTATCAAATTTGATTGCAGTATTATTTTCCATATTAAATTACATCAGCGAAATATTTAGCCCTATTTTTAAATAATACATAACCAATAATCAGTAACCCAAAGGAAATTACTACTGAAAAAATAAATGACTGAGCCGGAGGCATTACTCCATAAAGAACTGTATTGCGATAGGCATTGATTATTCCTGTCATCGGATTTAGTCCAAAGAGAAACCTTAAACGAGGTGGAATAAGTTCCGGGGAATAAATAACCGGGGTTAAATACATCCAGACAGTTAAAAATACTCCTAAGATATTTTCCACATCGCGAAAAAAAGCATTTATTGATGATAAGATTAAAGAAATTCCCATAATCAATGCTAGCTGGACTAAAAATATTAAGGGGACAAAAAATAAGGTTTGGTGTAATTCTACCCGGTATATAATAAGAAAGAATAATAAGAGGATGCTCGTTAAGGCCAGGTCTACTAATTTGGCGGCGATTGCTGAGAATGGAAAAATTTCCCGGGGTAAGTAAATTTTTGTAATTAACGAGCCGTTTGCAGCAATACTGCTGGTGGCCGAAGCAATGGCATTAGACAAAAAAGTCCAGGGAACAAGGGCGACAAATAAATATATAGGGTAGGGAATACTGCCGGTTGGTACCTTAAAAAGAAAAGAAAAAACGATACTTAAAACTACTAAGTTAATAAGGGGAACGAGTAGTACCCAAGCATATCCCAAAACTGACTGTTTATATTTGGCTTTAATTTCCCGAAGGGTTAGCTGATAAAAGAGGTCTTTATATTTGGTAATATTTTGGAAAATATTCATGTGGTTTGCGTTAATTTCTATCAATTTTGATTGTATGTTTTAGCCTGGGATAAATCAAGATCATTCTTCCGGCCAGAGTTTTTTGGAGGTTTTATTGTCAATCAGCGTAATAGCTCCTACTGCACAGTTTTGTCCGGCGGAAACAACATCTTCAGTAGAATCTATTGGATCGGGTTTAATCTGACATTTCAAGTTTTCATCAAGTTCAAAAGTATTCGGCGCAACAACAGTACAGGAGCCGCAGGAAATACAGGCCTCCGTGTCTATTTGGATAGTTAATTTTTCTCTTTTATAATCTTCAATTTTTTGTTTAGCCATATTGATAATCAGGAAAATTTATGTACTATTGACAATAACTAATATATCGACTATTGTCAATATATTAAATTATGAAATTTAAAGAGGATTGTTCAACTTGTTTTGCGGGACTTGCTTGTTTTACCAGGGCAGAGATAATAAATCTTTTGCAGGAAAAAGAGAGGATGAGCGTTTTAGAAATTGCCCGTCATTTTTCGGTAACTCAGTCTACCATTACCCATCATTTAAAATATTTGGAGGAAGCCGGAGTTCTAAAATCAGAAAGGGAAGGAAGAAAAATTTTTTATTCAATTCATCAAAAGTGTAGCAAAAAAGATTGCAACATTTTTGTTTAAACATGAAAAAAGTTTATCTTGACTGGGCAGCAACAACTCCCGTTTCCCAAAAAATTTTCCAGGCGATGAAACCGTATTTTTTGAAAAAATACGGTAATGCCTCACAGCCTCATGCATCAGGACAGGAAGCCCAAATGGCGCTGGAAGAATCCCGGAATATGGTTGCCAAGCTGCTGGGAGCCAAACCACAGGAAATTATTTTTACAGGTTCGGCTACCGAATCCATCAACCTGGCTCATAAAGGGTTGGTTGAGGCTTTGGCTAAAAAATTTGAAAATCAAAAACCTCATATTATTACCTCATCAATAGAACATAAGGCAGTTTTAGAAACCTGCCAACATCTTGAAAGGGTAGGGGCAGCCCAAGTCAGTTATTTACCGGTTGATAAAAACGGTTTAGTCAAAACAGAAGATATCCAAAAAGCAATTACCCCACAAACTGTACTTGTTTCAGTAATGTATGCCAATAACGAAGTGGGGACTATTGAACCAATCAGGGAAATTGGTTTAATGCTAAAAAAAATTAACCGGGAAAGACAAGAAAAAGGTTTAGCCCAAATTTTTTTCCATACTGATGCTACTCAGGCAATTTCTTATTTAAATTGTCAGGCAGATTATTTAGGTGTTGATTTGCTTTCATTTACCGGACACAAATTGTCCGCACCAAAAGGGGTTGGAGCTCTATATGTAAGAACAAAAATACCCTTAATCAGGCAAATAGACGGAGGTGGACAGGAGCAAAGAATGCGAGCAGGCACCGAAAATATTCCTTGTATTGTCGGACTGGCCAAGGCAGTAGAAGAAATAATTAATACAACTCCTGACCAAATAAATAAATTGCAAAACCTACGCGATAAATTAATTGAGGGAGTATTAAAAATCCCCCGGGTAAGATCAACCGGAGGTATTAGTAAGCGCGTTCCGCACATTGCTTCCTTTATTTTTGATGGGGCAGAAGGTGAATCAATAGTTCTGCTTCTTTCAACTTACGGCATCTATGTTTCCTCCGGGTCTGCCTGTACCAGTGATAAATTAGCCCCTTCTCATGTCCTTACGGCAATGGGTATTCCCCCGGAAATTTCCCACGGATCAATCCGTTTTTCTTTAGGTAAAGACACCACACAAAAAGATATTGATTATGTTTTATCTATTCTACCTAAAGTTATCGAACGCTTAAGGAAAATGGCGCCAAAATTAGGAGAGGAATATCATGGATCTTTTCTCTAAATTATATTCTAAAAAAGTCTTAGCCCATGTTAAAAATCCCAAAAATATGGGAGAGATGGTGGGTGCCGACGGCATGGCTTTAGTAGGCAACCCTGTTTGTGGGGATATTATGAAGTTTTATATTAAAGTAGAAAAAAGAGGTGGCTTGGAATATATCAAAGATGTCAAATTTCAAACATTGGGTTGTGGAGCTGCCATTGCCACCTCTAGTATGGCCACAACTTTAGTCAAGGGCAAACTTTTAAAGGATGTAGAAAAAATTACCAAACAAACGATCGTTGAGGCCTTGGAGGGCCTACCGACTGTCAAAATCCATTGTTCAGTTTTGGCCGATGAGGGCTTAAAAAAAGCTATCGCCGATTATCGAAAGAAAAATAAGAAGAAATAGTCATATAATTTAATGAACAGGTAATTTAGATGTCCATCGTTTTTGTAATTGTTATTGCCTTGCTTGCAAGGGTTACAAGTCTTAACCAGAGTTTATGGTGGGATGAGGCCATTAATGTGATGGCTGCTGGAAATAGCGGTTTTTGGGATTTAGTCACCAAATATGCTTTGGCCGATTTTCATCCTCCGGGATATTTTGCAATTCTTTGGCTCTGGGGACACATTTTTGGTTTCTCTGAAATTTCAGTCAGACTTCCTTCCGTGATCTTCGGGATCTTAACGGTGTATTTAACGTACCTAATAGGAAAAAAATTATTTACCTCTCGAGTAGCTCTTATGGGAGCACTTTTGATGGCTTTGGCACCATTGAATATTTATTATTCCCAGGAGGCCCGGATGTATTCTTTCGCTGCCTTTGCTGCCACTTTGTCCATCTACTTTTTAATTAAACTGTTGAATCGCGAAAAGTTTGCCCGGGAAGGCTATATCTTGTCCATATTTTTAGTTATGTATTCAGATTACATTGCCTATCTGATTATCCCGGTACAAATTATTTATATTTTTCTTTATCAAAAAGACAAAATAAGACAATTTTTATCCGCCTTAGGATTGGGGCTTTTATCAGTATTGCCTTGGTTGGTAATTTTTCCTCAACAGCTTCAAGCGGGAAGATCAACGGCCATTTCTCTTCCCGGATGGAAAGAAGTGGTTGGAGGGGCGAATATTAAAACAGCCGGCCTTTTGGTTGTTAAGATTTTAATTGGCAGGATTTCCTTTGATCCCAAAATGGCTTATGCAAGCGTTTTAGTATTAGCATCCAGCCCTTTTTTAGTATTACTGCTGAAATTCAGGAAAAGCATTAACCCAAAAACCAAACTACTGCTATTTTGGCTATTGATACCTCCATTATCGGCGTTTCTTATATCTTTTTTCGTCCCAGTTTTTTCTTACTTTCGGTTTATATTTATTCTCCCGGCTTTTTATCTTTTTACAGCAGTCCTGATTAACAAGTTTTCCTTAAAATGGTCGCAAATCCTGGTTGGTTTTATAGTATTCTCAGAAATCGTATTTTCCGGAATTTATTTGGCAAACTCTCAGTATCAACGAGAAGACTGGAGAGGGGCAGTAAAGTTTGTCGATCAACAAGCAGATAATAGTTCAATTATTTTATTTGAAAATAGTGAGGTAGCAGCTCCTTTTGTCTATTACAGTTCTGATCTAACTAAAGCTCTACCGGCTTTTAAAAAGATTCCTGCCAAAACAACTAATGACTTTAATGATTTAGATAAAATAATTTCTGGGAAGAAAAATATTTTTATGTTTGAATATTTAGTGGATATTGCAGATCCACAAAGATTACTTCAAAATAAATTAAATGATTTAGGTTTTAAGGAGTCTAAAATTTATAACTTTCAAGGAGTAGGATTTGTAAGAATGTATACACGCAAATTGTAAAACTATCTTTTTTCTTCAAGATATTCCGCATCTTCATTAATTTCCCACAGATCATATTTTTTCTCTCCTGATAGGTAGTTTCGTGCTGCCAGTATTCCACTATAAATTGAGTGGTCCATATTATTATACTTAAACATACCGCCTCTACCTATAAGCTGGAGATTAGTAAAATTGGACAAGTAATTTTTAATGGTATCAAGGTATTTTTTATGCCCTATGAAGTAAGTAGGATAAGCTTCTGTTTCTCTAACTACAAAACCATCAATAACATCAGATTCAGTAAGTAATTTGACTCGTTCCAATTCTTTTTTGGCAAGTTTAATTAGCTCTTTATCGTTTAACGTCCAAATTTCATCACCCTGGAAAGCAAAGTATTCGACAGAAACAACTGAATGTTTTTTGTCTTTGCTCATTTTATCAGAGAAATTACTGTAATTTACTACCCTTACCATTTTCACTTCAGGAGAGTGGATGTAGATCCAATTATCAGGAAAGGGATTTTTTTTAATGATAAGATTTACTGTTATGTGATCGCGGAACAAAAGTTTTTTTGCGGCTGCTACAACATTCTTTGGTGGTTGAGGTGCCATGCAAAGAATAAATTTGGTTAAGGGCATACTGGAAAACAAAAAATCAACCTCTTGTTTTGTAACCTTTTCTCTCTGTTGATATTCCAGTGAGATGATCTTGTTTTTTTGGTGATAAATTTTTTGTACCTTACTGTTAAGTTCTAATAAGCATTCCTTTTCCTTAAGCGTACCCGCTAATTTTTGATACATTTGTCCGGCACCCAGGAGTGGGTAATAAAACTTGCCAACTAAGCTTTTAGCCTGCCTGACCCGCTGTCCTAGAATAGCGGTTTTTAAAACTTCCCAAAAGTCCATATTTTTAATTCTTTGATCAGCCCATTCCACACCGATTTCCCGACAGGAAATTCCCCAAAGTTTTTCCGTATATGTTTTAAAGAAAACTGTAAAAAGTTTTTTACCAAAATTTTTAGTAATCCAATCCTCAAAATTTTTTGGTTGCATTTTTCTTAAAAATATTTTGGCATAAAGAAAACTGGAAAAGCTTTGTATATTGTCTTGAAATCCTAATTTTTGCAACACGTTTTTAAATTGAACAGGATAAAGGAAGAATTTATTTTTATAAAACATTCTGGTGAGTCTTGGAACTTCGGTGAACTGATTGCCTAAAGCATTTTTCCAAAGATCGAGGATTTCGTCATTCTTGGTAAAGAAGCGGTGTGGGCCGATATCAAAGCGGTATCCTTTGTAAGAGTTAGTCCTCGCCAGTCCACCAACCATATCGTTTTTCTCAATGAGGAGAATTTTTGGCAGCTGTTGTTGTGTCTGTTTTTTGCCCAGCTCATAAGCACAGCCCAAGCCCGCCGGACCCGCTCCGATAATGATAATATTTCCTTCTTTAGACTTAGTGTTTTTTTGCAGCATCATAAGATTAAAATATTTTTCCTAAGCCGTTTCTTAATTTCTTAATAATATCATGTATTTGTTGTTGTGATTAATCTAAAATTTAGTTGTATACTGGTTAAGATTTAGTATGAAAAAGACGATAGAGGCAATTAAGGGTAATTGGATTTTAATAGTTATAGTTTTAGTGGGATTTATACTTAGATTTTATAAGGTTGGAGAAATTCCACCGGGAGTAAGCCATGACGAACTGGATTATATAAATAACGGTTACTCTATCTTAAAAACCGGCAGGGATTTATATGGTAACTTTCTACCCTTAACTGTCGGGGGTGTGGGAAACGTTGCTATACCCGCCTATATTGTGGCGATTCCGATGTTTTTTCTCGGACTCTCGGAGTGGTCTGTGCGACTGGTTCCGGTGGTACTTGGAACAATCGAAATTTTACTAATTTTTGGGATCGCTAAAACTTTTTTTAAATCTAGAGAGGTGGCACTATGGTCAGCTTTTATCCTCGCTTTATCTAATTGGGGAATTAAAATATCAAGGGTTATGTTTGATCCTCCGGTATCTTTATTTTTCTTTCTTTTAGGTATCTATTTATTTTTAACAGCGAAGACTAAAAAAAGATTTTTATTTGCCTGGATTGTGCTGGCACTGGGCTTATTGAGTTACCAGGGAGCCATATTTTTCTTTCCATTTGTTATTTTAGCTTTAGTTTTTTATCGACTAGATTTTATTAAATCCAATAAACAAATTCTTCTAATGGGAGGAGCAGCATTACTGGTTTCCGGTTTTATTTTATTCCAGATGTTGTTTCATAACGCAAACAACAGTCGTGCTTCTGCCAGAGCTAGTGAATTAATATTTTCGGATACGCAAAAAATATCGGCAGAAGTCATCTTTGCACGCTTTAACTCATCTGATAGCTCGGTTTTAAATAATATTTTTGTAAATAAGGCAACCTATGTCTTTCAACAGTTTTTAACAAATTATATTGGAGCGTTTTCTCCAGTCATGATTTTTGTATCAGGAGATCCGAGTGCAATTTACGGCCTTTGGGGTCGGGGAGAGTTGGCAATTTTAGATTTACCGCTTATTTTAGCTGGCCTGTATTTAGTTTATCAAAAACACAAAAGGGAAGCCTTTTTAATTACGTCAATGATTTTAATTGCTCCAATAACATCCGGCATTAGCGGACAGGTATATGCCACAAGGGCGTTTTTAATGTGGCCATTTTTAATAATTTTAGGTGGCGTAGGTCTTAATTATTTCATTCAAATAACTACAAACTTTAAACCCCTCATAGAAAAACTATTAATTATTTTATTTTTTGGAGTCTATCTTTTTACTTTTGCCAGTCTAGAGCATCAATATTATTTTAGATATCCCGTATATGCCCGGGAAATTTGGTTTGATTCTGAGAAGCAGCTTTCTTATTATTTAATGAACCATCAAAATGAGAAGATGACTGTTTACTCCAAAGAAGGGAAAGAGGCTTTTATGGAGTACTTTTTCTTTAGCCAAATGGATCCCCAAATAGCTCAAGCAGCCTTAGATAAAAATAATGTTAATGCAGATATTTTGGTCGGAAATTTACGCTTTGTTAACGGATGTATTAATCCTAAAGAAGACAAATTGCTGTCAGGGGTTGCAATAAGTTATACATGTTCAGTTGATAGTTCTACTGCCGCAGAGACAATAAAGACTAGAGATAAAAGTGATAGGATTAGGTGGTCAATTTTTTTATCAAATGATTAAAAAAATTACTAAAAATATCCCATTTCTAAGGTTAAAAAAATGGCGGATATCGTTACTGTTAATATTGATAGTTTTTGTTGCTTCGTTTTTTAGGTTTGCAAATTATTCTAACCGTTGGATATTAAATCCGGATCAGGCTTGGGCGGGAGTAATTGCTTTGCAGGAAACGCGGGAAGGTAACTTTCCACTAATTGGTTTTCCTTCTTCGGCAGGACCTTTTAATTTTGGGCCAATTTATTTTTGGCTAACGGCTGCTTTTGACATTTTACCTTTTGGGGCTGTAGGACCTTGGCTCGGTTTTACACTTTTGTCGACTCTTGCGGTTTTTGCATTTTATTACTTCGGGAAAGTTACTTTCGATCAAACTTTTGCATTAATCATTTCTGCTGTTGCCGCTTTTAGTGTTTCTTTAGTAGTGCAGGCTCCAGATATGTTAAATACTGTACTTGTCGCTTATCTGGCCACACTTTCTTTTTTAATGGTTGGATTGTTTTTAAAAAAGCAAAAATTGATTTATGGGTATCTATTAGGAATTGGTGTGGGACTTGCTATAAATTCCCATTTTCAGGCACTGGGTCTTTTAACACTTCTGCCTCTAGCTGTCTTGATTAATGATCTTAACTGGAAGAAAAAGTTTTTATCAGGAATAATTATTTTTTTAGGGCTACTTACGGCATTTGTTCCTCTTTTGACTTTTGATTTTTCTCATAACGGCGTTTGGCACAATAGCGTACTGGACTATTATTTGCATGGACAGGATAAATTTTATGTACCGATTAGATGGCTTACGGAAATAAGAGACTTTTGGCCCCACCTTTTTGGAATTGTTACTATAAATATTGCCCAAGCAGGATACACCATTATTTTTCTCATATTTGTGGCTTGTTTACTTTCTTTTAAGAAAAAAATACCCTTACCTAAAGTTTGGTGGGTTTTTTGTCTTTCTTTAATATTGCAAATCTTATTGATCCGTTATTATAAAGGTCCGAGATCCCCGGAATACTTTTTCTTTGTTTATCCTTTTATAATATTTTTTACTGCTTGGGCTATTTGGGTTTTTGTAAAAGTAAGAAAAATTATTGGTTTTACTTTGCTTTCTTTGGTACTTTTAATCTCTGGCTACTCGAATCTTAAAATAATTAATAACCCTTTTGGTCAAGCACCATTTATTTTTTCAATAAAAGCCGAAATGGCTAAAAGTGGCATTGATAACGTAAATTTTTATACTACCTCACCTGCCAGAAATATGTTTAGTATCCCTTTGTTTTATCTTTATGACTGGGAGGGGAAAATCAGCACTTCAGGTTTTAAAATAGGAGCTTGTGAGAATCTAGCTTTGAAAGATGAAAAAACCGGCCAAATCCGGGAGGCTTGTCCTAAAGCTAAAATATTAATTGATAAGGGTAAATATAAAGTGTATGACTTAAATGGTTTGTCAGAAGAAGAAATTACAAACCTTGGTTTTATTAATTTAACAAGAAATAATTTGTATAATTGGATATATACAAACTATGAAAATTAAGTTAGGTCTGGATATTTCTCAAATAGCCCATGGCGGAGGAGTGGCCACTTATACCAAAAATTTAGCGGATCAACTTTCCCAAAATCCTGATATAAAGGCAAGATTTTTTTATTCTTCATTACGAAAACCATACAAGGATGATTTATTGAATGTTAAATCTTTCCCTTTACCGCCTACTTTATTAGAAATATTTTTTAACCGGTTTAGAGTTTTGCCCATAGAAACATTTATTGGTAATATCGATATTTTTCATTCTTCTGATTGGTTGCAGCCTAAGACAAAAGCAAAAAAGGTGACCACTTATCATGATGTTGTCCCTTTAAAATATCCCCAGTGGTCGCAGCCTAAAATAGTAGAAGTTCACAGGAGGCGACTGCAAATTGTAGAAAAAGAAATCGATATGGTAATCGCTGTGTCGAAATCAACAAAAAAAGATTTACTTCAAATTTCAAATATTCCGGAAGAGAAAATTTCAGTGATTTATGAAGGGGTAGGAGAACAGTTTAAACCTCAGTCAGAAGAAAAAGTGGAGGAGTTTCGTAGCAGACTTAATTTACCTAAAGAATTTATCCTGGCAATAGGAGGAATCGGAGAGAGAAGAAACTTATCAAAAGTTAAAGAGGCTGCCAAAGGCTACGATTTAGTAATTACCGGTGAAACTATTTCAAGGGTAGCTGATGAGCAATTGCCTTTGTTATATAGTGCAGCTCAAGTTTTACTTTATCCTTCATTTTACGAAGGTTTCGGTTTACCGATTTTAGAAGCTCAAGCTTGCGGTACGCCAGTCATTACTAGTAATGTTTCTTCAATGCCTGAAGTGGCAGGCGATGGAGCGATACTTGTTGACCCGCAAAACGTTGAAGAGATAAGCGGGGCAATTTCATCAATCGTTAGTCATCAATCATCAGATGTAAGACAATCACTAATTCAAAAGGGATTTGATAACGTTAAAAAGTTTTCCTGGGAAAAATGCGCCGAAGAAACTGTTCAACTATACAAAGATTTACTTCATGAATAAAAAGTTAGTTATCTACAAAAAGCTTATTTTTGCCGGAATAATTTTGCTTTTTATCGGTATTTTTTTGTTCCTCCGTTTTTATAAAATTGATTCTTCACTTTTTTTCCAAAATGACATTGGTCGGGATTTTCTAGTTTTATATAACTGGAAAATTTCCGGTAAGCCACCTCTTTTAGGTCCCCAAAATAGCGCCTTACCTTTTAACCAAAGTGCTGTTTACTTTTATCTGTTTTATCCCGCTTTCCTTATTACAAATATGTCCCCCTTCTCTTCACTCTATATCAATGCTGTTATTTATATATTTTGTTTCGTTTTGGCTTTGTTTATTGCTAAGACAAAAAACTTAAAACTTATTACCTTGATTAGTTTTGTCTTAATAATTTTTCATCCCCTAATTATTGGTCAAAACCGTTATGTCTGGAACCCTTCACTTGTCCCACCGTTTTTATTGCTTTCTACAATTGGGTTTTTATCTCTTTTGCAAAAGTGGTCACGCTCAATTTTAATAATAGCTGCTTTTAGTTTAGCTGCCGCTGTTTCTATGAGTTTTTCCGTGGCACCTGTTGTTTTGGCTTTTTTCTTGGTTTCTTTGTTAGTTTTTAAAAGAAAAGGTGTTTATTTTATCCTTTACTCCATTTTATCTTTAGTAATTTTAAACATCCCGACAATTTTATTTGAATTCAAACATGATTTTTTACTTACCAAAGCTCTTCTGGGAGGAAATTTTCCTTCTCAAGCCCGTTTAGGAATAATGGAAAAAATTTCTGATCTTTTACGTTTCATTTTTGAAGGACCTTCCTTCAATATCAATTTGATATTGGGTGGAATATTTATTGCCGCCATTTTGTCTCTAATTTGGATGTTTAAGTTGAGGGTTAGCCGTAAAAAGGATTTAGTTAATTTTGATAAAATTCAAGGTACAGCTTTAATATTATTTTTATTGTCACTGATATTTACTCTTATATCTCCTTTTGGTATTCAATCCCATTATATATTCGGCATACTTATATTGGGTTTTGTGTTAATAGCAGCCTTACCGCTGCGTTTTGCCTTGATTGTATCAGCAATATATTTAATTATTTGGTTACAGCCTAACATTATTCAAAGTTATTTTACACCTGCTCCCCGGACAATTGCCCAACTTGAAAGTTGTTTTGTAAATGTCTGTAAACAAGAAAAAGATCCTCTGTTTGTTAGTGTCCAAGCTGGCTTTCATCCTTATCATACCGGCCCGGAATTCCGTTATTTGATGGAAAAAGACGGTTGTGATGTTAAAGCAATCGAAGAAGATCCAAACGCTGCCCAAAAGATGGCGGTCGTTGTTGACCAATCAACTTTTGAATTGGGAAAGACAAAGTATTTAGAACTTTCAGAATTTAACCCTATAAAAGAAATTAACAAATATAGTTGCCAGGGAGATATTCAGGTGCATATACTACAAAAGTGAACAAGTGTACAGCTGATTATTACAAAGGATATAATTTTAAATGATGAAAATCTGGATTGATGGTTTTGAGGCAAATGTTCCCCAAAGGCTTGGTTCCGGCCAAGTGGCTTTTGAGCTTTTAAAAAATTTAGAAAAAATAGATCACAAGAATAACTACACAATTTTGTTACCAAATCTGCCAATGGATGATTTACCCAAAGAAAGGGATGGTTGGAAATATCAAATAATCAAACCGAGTAAATTTAAGACTTGGTTAGCCTTACCTTGGGCTTTATTTACCGCTAAGGAAAAACCGGATATATTTTTTTCTCCAACCCATTATGCGCCGGCAATCTCACCTATTAAAAGAGTGATGATGATTTTTGACTTATCTTACTTGCGTTTCCCTAAATATTTTAAATCCCGGGATCTATGGCAAATGAAACTTTGGACCTGGATTTCAGTAAAACAAGCAAAACATATTATTACTATTTCCAAATCTGCCTGTGATGATATTCAAAAATTTTATAATTTTGATAAAAATAAAATAACTGTTGCTTACCCAGGATTTAATTCGGACATTTTTCATCCGATAAAAGATGGGCAGAAGATAAAATTAACCAAAGAAAAATATCAGATAGATGGAGACTATATTATTTATACTGGAACGATTCAACCGCGGAAAAATTTAATTTGTTTAATAGAAGCTTTTAAAAATATTGATAACTTAAAATTAGTAATTGTAGGAAAGACAAGGGGTTTGGGAAGACAGGGGTGGATGTTTGAAAATATTTTAAATAAACCAAAAGAGTTAGGGATTGAAGAAAAGGTAATTTTTACCGGTTTTGCTCCAACTGAGGACTTACCTTACCTTTTTGCCGGAGCTGAAGCTTTTATCTTACCATCCCTTTGGGAAGGTTTTGGTATACCCCCACTCGAGGCGATGGCTTGCGGTACACCGGCAATTGTCTCTAATATCTCTTCATTACCCGAAGTTGTTGGTTCAGCAGGATTTTTGATAGATCCGCATTCCCCAGGACAAATTGAACAAACAATCAGAGCAGTAGCTTTTGATAAAAAATTGAGGACCCAAAAAGCTAGAGAAGGCCTAAAACAGGCAGAAAAATTTTCCTGGGAAAAGATGGCCAAAACGGTTTTAAAGACTTTGGAAGAGGCGGCAAAGAATGGTTAAAATATCAATTGTCATTCCTAATTGGAATGGGGCAGAAAAATTACTAAGAAATTTACC
The DNA here is from genome assembly GCA_023487645.1 of Patescibacteria group bacterium. The sequence goes on from JAMDBX010000002.1 coordinate 47,313, forward strand.
CCAGGTATTGGAAGCGGCACGTTTCAATAAAGTTGAGGAGGTAATTGTTTCTGATGATGCTTCAAGCGATGAAAGTGTCCAAATTATAAAATCCCGGTTTCCACAAGTGAAGCTTTTAGAAAGTAAAGCTTCTAGGAATTTAGGGTTTTCTTCGAATGTGGATAAAGGTGTCAAAGAGGTAACTGGAGATTTGGTAGTTTTACTAAATACTGATGCCGTCCCTGCAAAAGATTTTTTGAAATCGGTTTTACTCCATTTTGAGGATCCGAAGGTTTTTAGTGTAGGTTGTAACGCCGGGGGTCTTTGGGCAATCGGAAAGTTTGAAAATGGTTACTTCTGGCACAACCAGGCACGCAAGACGTCCACCTGTGAGGCGGAGACGCATAAGACTTTGTGGGTTTCCGGAGGCAGCGGTATCTTCCGGAAAGCTTTGTGGGACGAGATGGGAGGGTTAGACACTCTTTATGACCCTTTTTATTTGGAGGATTTGGATTTAGGATACCGGGCTTGGAAAAGAGGATATACTAATCTTTGGGAACCAAAAAGTTTAGTTGAGCATTACAAAGAACCTGGAGTGATCGAAACAAACTATTCCAAAACAATGGTTTCCCAAACCGCCCAAAGAAACCTTTTAATATTCACCTGGAAAAATATTACCAGTGATAAATTGATTGTTGATCATAAAAAAGCATTAATGAAAATGGTACTGCAGCATCCAAAATATGGATTAATAGTTTATGAAGCTTTAAAAAGGTTACCCCAAATTTTAGCTAAAAGAAAAGTTGAAAAAAGGCAATCCAAATTAACTGATGAGGAGATATTTAGCATTTTTTCCCAAAACTAGGTTATAATCAAACTAATGTTATTTTCTGAGAATATCCAAATTAAACTGGAAAAGGGGTTGCCGAATGTGGTCTTTAGAGACCGGATGGGTAGATCTTTGGCCTTAAACCAGGCTTTGGCCAAAATTTTTAACCGTTTTTATAATTATTTTTTAGATTTTGAACTACTGATTATCCGCTTTGTGGGAATTATCCCCATTCATTTTTTTCGATGGTTAATTTACGCGCTTTGCGGAGTAAAGATCGGTCCCAAAGTCCATTTTCATATCGGTACGCAATTTTTTAATCCGACAGGAGTAGAGGTTGGCGAGGGGACGATTATCGGTCAAAACGCGTTTTTAGACGGCAGGGAAAAATTAAAAATAGGAAAATTTGTGGATATTGCTTCAGATGTCATGATTTATAACTCGGAGCATGATATTAACGCCGAGGATTTTGGAGCTATCAGTGCTCCTGTGGAAATTGGGGATTATGTATTCATCGGCCCGCGGGTAATCATCATGCCTGGGGTGAAAATTGGTAAGGGAGCTATTGTTGCGGCGGGGGCAGTGGTTACCAAGGATGTCCCGGATTTTGTCATGGTGGGAGGTGTGCCTGCTAAAGTTATTGGCGAGAGAAGCCTAAAAAATCCCCATTATAAGCTTGGTAGAGCTCGACTGTTTCAATAGTAAGCATTAAATCATGAGGGCAATTGTTTTTATTATTTTTTCATTATTACTTTTAGTTTACCTTCTTGCTCCTGGTCCCTCTTCCATTAATGATTTTTCTCCGCTTCCCGCCTCGGCAAAGTCAACTTTATCCGGTGATACTGTTCAAGTCCCTAATGTTTCAGCTTACTATTCTGATGAGTATCGAAATTTCACGACTAACTTTTACAGACAGCATTATCAGGAATTGACAAAATTTTTCTTCCTCCCTATAAGGTTAAATTATCCCCCGGAATTTGCTTACACGGCAATTAAGGACCAAACCGAAAGTACTTATTTGGAAGAATATGTTTATCCGTTGCGCGATTCATTGTTTGTTAACGGGATGGAACCTTTTGAAAATGGACTTCCTCGTTATGCAGGAGCTATAAAATTTTTAGAGGCTGGTCAAGCATGGGAAACCAAGGCCACCTTAAGATTTTACCCCTCACCTCTATGGGCAAGGGGCACTGTTTGGTTAGGAATAAACATTGCCTTTATTGGTTTGTGGAAGTTGGGTAGGAGGATAGCCTTTAATGTTTGATTTGTCAGTAGTGATTTTAAGCTACAATACCAAAGAACTTACCTGTAAATGCCTGAAAAGCATTTTTGGAAAAAAATGGAATATAAAATATGAAGTTTGGGTAGTAGATAATGCCTCTTCTGATGGTTCTGTAGAGGCTATAAAGAGATCGTTTCCTCAAGTACATTTAGTGGAGAGTCAAACTAATTTAGGTTTTGCAGGAGGAAATAATTTAGCCCTGAAGAAAATTGAGTCAAAATATATATTACTATTAAATTCAGATACCGAAATTTTATCGGGGTCTTTAGAAAAGTTAGTACAATTTGCTGAGGATAAGAATTATGATATTGTTTCCTGTAAGTTACAAAATTCTGACGGTAGCTTTCAGCCTAATGCCGGAGAGCTGCCGATATTTATACCGGTGATGTTATGGATATCCGGGCTTGATGATATTTTAAAGAAAATTTTGCCTGTTTCTTCTTATCAGGCAACTGATAAAAGTTATTATTACGACGGTAGAAAAGTTGGCTGGATCTCGGGGTCAGTTATGCTGGTTAAAAACGAAGTTTTTAAAAAAATTGGTTATCTGGATGAAAAAATATTTATGTATGGTGAGGATGTAGAATTTTGTTTGCGGGCAAAAAAAGCAGGGTTTTCTGTCGGATGGACCGACCGAGCAGAGATTATACACTTAGGAGGAGGAAGCTCAAAACGCCCTAAATTCAATCAATGGACGGGGGAGTTTAAAGGATTATTATATATTTATAAAAAGTATTACGGTTTTTTGCCGGCATTATTTTTAAGGTTTTTATTTTATATTTTCATTGTCGTCCGGATTTTAGGTTTTTTTGTACTAGGAAGAAAGGAGTATGCAAAAACTTATGCCAAAGTTTTTATCAGTATTTGAAAACGGGATTTTTTTGATAGTTGTATTTTTACTGGCATTTATTCCCTTATATCCGAAATTTCCTTTAATCGGGGTAAACGGAACCTTTGTCTCTGTCAGGGTTGAAGATTTGATTATTGCCTTTGCCTTATTTTTATGGGTTGTGTATATTGTCGTCTCCGGAGGTGTGAAGAAATTTTTTAACGATAGATTAAACCAGTCGTTATTACTGTTTTTCTTTATCGGAGCACTTTCACTTTTCTCAGCAATTTTTTTGACCAAGACAGTGGTGCCGAGTTTAGGTATTTTTCATTTTCTCCGTCGAATCGAGTTGATGATGCTTCTACCTTTAACTTATTCGATCATTAAGAATAAGAAACAGGTTGTTGTGGTATTGAGCGTGTTGGCAATTGCGGTGTTTTTGGTCGATGTTTATGCTGTGGGACAAAAATATCTGCATTGGCCGGTTATCTCCACGGACAACTCGGAATTTTCCAGGGGCATAGTTGCCTATCTTACCCCAGATGCCCGGGTTAATTCGACGTTTGCAGGCCCTTATGATCTGGCGGTGTTTTTGGCGATGTTCCTTGCTGCTTTTACGGCGGTATTTTTCAGTATTAAGAAGATTCAGTTAAAATTTTTATCAATTATCCTTGCCGGTCTTTCGTCCGTGGTTTTGGTTTTGACTGCCGCGAGACTTTCCTTTGCCTCAGTTGTTGTCGGAGTCATCGTTTCGTTGCTTTTAACGGGTAAAAAAATATTTATTATTTTATTTATGGTAATTGTTGTCTTGGGAGTACTTATCCCATCACCTTTAAGGGATCGATTATTTTCAACAGTAAAAATACTTATTCCCAGTCAGACGCAAAGATATATACCTCCTGCGGGTACCTTGACTGCTAAGAATCAGATTAATATTCCGAATTTACCACATCCTGTCGCTACTTCTTCTGCAGCAAGTACCGAGTCTGCAAAAGCTGCTGCCACCATTTCTGCTAAGCCCTATACCAATATTGTGGCCGGAGAGCCGGTCGACAAAAACCAGTTGGATGTATTTCGTTCGCTAAATATCCGTCTTGTCCAGGAATGGCCTAGGGCAATCAGAGCTTTGATTAAAAATCCTCTTCTGGGGACCGGATATTCCTCTTTGGGACTAGCAACGGATAATGATTTCTTGAGGTCACTGGGGGAAGTGGGTCTTTTGGGAAGCGCTGCTTTTGCTTTAATTTTAATTGAAATTAGTAAAAGGGTTTGGAAAAATTTTCGATCTGAAGATAAATTTATAAAGTATTTTTCTGCGGGAGCTTTGTCGATCATTATCGCTTTTGTCTTAAATGCCTTATTTATTGATGTTTTTGAAGCTTCTAAGGTAGCCTCTATTTTCTGGATGATTTTAGGTGTAAGTCTTGCTACCGAAAAATTCAAGACCTAAATTTTTAGCACAAATATGATATTTAAAGTTTTTAAAAACCAATTTTTTTGGCTAGGGATAATTATTTTACTAGGTTTTGCCTTGAGGTTGTATAAAATTGATAACCCTATCGCTGACTGGCATGCCTGGAGGCAAGCCGATACTGCTGCCGTTGCCCGGGATTTTTATAAAGAAGGTTTTAATCCTTTGGTTCCCAAATATGATGATATGACAGGGTGGGCGGAAAAGCCGGTTCCTAACCCTGGACGTTTCCGTTTTGTCGAGTTTCCAATATATAACTCCTTGGTGTATTTTACCTACCTTTTGAACGGGGGGGTTGATGACAAACTAGCCAGGCTGGTTTCGGTTGTCTTTTCTTTGGGATCGATTATATTTTTATATTTGATAACGAGGCGGTATTTTGGAACAGCGGTAGCGATGTGTGCTGCTTTGCTTTTTGCGATATTACCTTTTAATGTTTATTTTTCCCGAACTGTCTTGCCCGAGCCTACCTTGGTCTTTTTCTCTTTAGGGATGTTTTATTTTACAGATAGATGGATTTTTGAAAACACTAGAGGGTTGTACTTTTTAAGCGTTGCTTTTGCAGCTTTAGCATTGCTGGTAAAGCCGATGGCGATTTTTTATCTTTTACCATTAGGCTATTCTTACCTAAAAAAAGAAAAGAAGATTTGGCCAATTCCTAAAAGGTACCTTTTTTACCTGGTTCCGGTAATTCTACCTTTAGTTTTTTGGAGGGTCTGGATGACCCAATACCCCGAAGGTATCCCGGCCTCAAATTGGTTATTAAACGGTAACGGCATTCGTTTTAAGCCGGCTTTTTGGAAGTGGATTTTGGGTGAGCGGTTGGGAGGGGAAATTTTAACAGTCCCCGGTATAGTTTTATTCTTTATTGGCCTTCTGAAAAAATCTGATTCCAAGAAAACATACTTATTGCACTTTTTGGCTTTATCATCCTTTTTGTTTCTGATAATTTTTGCAACCGGTAATGTCCAGCACAATTATTATCAAACATTAATTATTCCGGCGTTAGTAATTTTTGTTGCGCGGGGTTTCGTCTCTTTATTCCAGGGGATACCGGGATTTGTGCCTCGAGTTTGGACAATTCCTTTGGCAATTTTATTCTTATCTCTTGTACCTATATTAGGTTGGGAGGAAGTGCAGGGATTTTATAAAATTAATAATCCGGTAATAGTGGAAGCAGGAAAAGCGGCTGACCGGATTCTCCCTAAAGATGCAATAGTGATTGCCCCCTATGGGGGAGATACTTCATTTTTATATCAAACTAACCGGCCGGGTTGGCCTGAGGTGGCTTTTCCGACAGAAGAAATGGTACAGAGGTTTAAGGTGACTGATTATGTATCGGTAAATTACGATGCTAAAACTAATTGGGAGATGCGTAAATATAAGGTATTACTTGCTACTCCAAAATTTGTTATTGTTGATTTAACAAAAAAAAATCCAAATTTTGACAATTTGCATGACCTTGAGCCGCCACAATAGTTTATGAAAATTTTAATGCTTACTCCTTACCTGCCTTATCCTCCTTCTTCTGGTGGGCAGATACGTTCTTATAATTTAATTAAGCAGCTTTCAAAAAAGCATCAAATTACTCTGTATTCTTTAATAAAGGATGAAAAGGAAAGGCAATATGTAAGTGAACTGGAAAAATATTGTGAAAGAGTTAAAATTTTTAAAAGAGCAGAAAAACCCTGGACATTAAAAAATATACTTAGTACAGGGTTCAGCTTGCACCCCTTTTTGGTTGTAAGAAATTTTTCTAAGGAGGAGAAAAAGGATGTTGCTGAAACTTTAAAAAAAGAAAAGTTTGATATTATTCATGCTGAAACATTTTATGTTAGTCCACATATCCCCGAAACAAGTATACCGATTGTTTTAGTAGACCAGACAATCGAATACCAAGTTTATCAACATTTTGTTAAAAATTTTCGCTGGCAAGTTCTAAAACCACTTCTATGGATCGATGTTTTAAAGATTAAATTTTGGGAAACTTATTACTGGAAAAAATCAGCCAGAGCGGTAGCGGTATCTGAATCCGATGCCAAAAAGATGACCTCTTCAGCTCCCAACCTTCATGTGTCAGTCATTCCCAATGGAGTGGGTGAGGATTTAATGAAAGAGGTTCCGCTGCATTTTTCTAAGACAATTCTGTTCCAAGGAAACTATGACTGGATGCAAAATAGTGAGGCAGCAAGGATTTTAGCAAAAGAGGTTTTTCCAAAAATTCTGAAAGAGCTTCCAGATGCTAGACTGTTGATAGCAGGCCAGCATACCGAAAAAATTGCTGATTTAAGGTCGGAAAAAGTTGAGTTGCGGAACTTGGATATTGAGGATATTGAAGGGGTACGAACAGCTTATCGGGAGAGTGGAATTTTGGTTGCTCCTTTATATGGGCCAGGAGGCACTCGATTGAAGATTTTAGGGGCGATGGCTGCAAGACTGCCTGTGGTGACGACCTATATAGGAATTGAAGGCATTGAAGCGTTGAACGAGGAGTCTGTTCTATATGGTCAAAATGTAGATGAACTCGCCAAACTGGCAGTCCGCCTGCTAAAAGATAAAGACCTTTATAAAAAAATTGCCAATAATGCAAGAACTTTAGTGGAAGATAAATACTCTTATCCGGCAATAGCAAAAAAGCTGGATGCTATTTATGAAGAGGTAAAAAATGGCAAGTAAGAGAAATCTTTCGGTTGTGATTCTTAACTATAATACAGGTGATTACCTTATTAAATGTTTAAAATCCTTAATGGCTGCGAAAGAAGAAGCGGATATGGATATTTGGGTAGTGGATAATAACTCCAGTGATGATAGTTTACAAAAAGCCCAAAAATTATTTCCAAAATTAAATTATATTTTAAACCAGGAAAATGTAGGGTTTACAAAAGGAAATAATTTAGCTCTGCGCCAGGTAAAAAGTGAGTATATATTAATTTTAAATCCTGATACGGAAGTTTTACCAAAAACATTGGAAACATTATTAGATTATTTGGAAAACCATCCCCAAGTTGGAGCAATTAGTCCAAAGGTAGAGCTTTCTGATGGTTCCTTAGACTGGGCTTCCCATCGGGGGTTTCCTACTCCTTTAGCTTCGCTTTTATATTATGTTTTTAAAAACGATAGCCTTTATCATTTAACCAATCGGGATTTTTCCCAGCCTCATGAAGTTGATTCTCTCACAGGTGCTTTTATTTTGACTAAAAAAGAGGTTTTAGACAAGGTAGGTTTATTTGATGAAGAATATTATATGTATGCTGACGATATTGATTTATGTTTTCGGATAAAAAAAGCCGGGTACAAAATAATCTATTTTTCCAAGGTAAAAATTATCCATTATAAAGGTATCAGTTCCGGTATAAAAAAACACAGCGAGGGGTTGACTACGGCAGATTTTACAGCAAAGCTGCGTTCCGTAAATGCCTTCTATGAAACAATGAAAATTTTTTATCGAAAAAATTTAGCCGGTCATTACCCATTTTTTGTTAACTGGTTGGTTTTTCTGGGGATTAATACCCGTTGGTCTTTAGCCAAAAGAAAGCTTAAGGTATGAAGATAGTAATAGATGCGCGTTTTTGGGCAGAAAGCGGTATCGGCAGATATATCCGGAATTTAATTAACAATTTGGAACAGTTAGACAAGGAAAACACTTATGTTATCCTTTTGCTCAAAAAAGATTATGGAAAAGTTGAATTTACAGGTAATTTTACTAAAGTTGTGGCAGACTTTCGTTGGTATGGAATCGGTGAACAGGTAAAGATGCTTTTACTTCTTCGAAAGTTAAGGCCCGATTTAGTCCATTTTCCTCATTTTAATGTGCCATTTTTTTATCAAGGTAAGTTTGTTATTACAATCCATGATTTAATCCATCAACACCATCAAAATAAAAAAGCTACAACTAGGGATTTACTAACTTACACTTTTAAAAAATTTAGCTATGGCAGAGTTTTCAATCATGCAGTAAAAAAATCGGCAAAAATAATAACTCCCTCAAGCTTTGTTAAGGAACAATTGATAAATGAATATAAATTATCTCAGGAAAAAATAATTGTCACCCAGGAAGCTGTTGAAGAATCAATTGTTAATTTTTCAAAAGAAATTAGTTTGAAAAAAATTTCCGATGTAAAACGGAAATTCCATATATATAAACCCTACCTTTTTTATATAGGTAATGCCCATCCCCACAAAAATGTATTGCGTTTAATTAATGTTTTTAAAAAAATTAAAGAAGAATTCCCTGAATATTTATTGGTACTTTCTGGACCTAATAATTATTTCTGGCAAAAAATTAGAAAAGACATAAAATTGACAGGAGTTGTTTTTACAGGTTTTGTAAGTGATGAAGAGATGGTTGCTTTATATAAAAATGCTGAAGCTTTTATTATGCCTTCAATGGAAGAGGGGTTTGGAATTCCTATTTTGGAGGCTATGGCTTGTAAATGTCCGGTAATCTCTTCCAAATCGGCATCCTTACCGGAAGTAGGAGGGGATGCTGCCATTTACTTTGATCCTCAAAATGAGGAAGATATGGTAGTAAAAATCAGCCGAGTTTTAAAAGATGAAAAATTAAGAAAAGAATTGATCAAAAAGGGAGAAAAAAGATACCAACAATTTTCCTGGGAAAAAATGGCCAAACAAACTTTGGAAGTTTACAATGATCTTATTTAAAGTTAGCTTTAATTCTTTTCGACTACCCGGAGTTTACCGGAGCGGGAGCGGGGATTGCTTTCTATTTCTTCATCTGTCGGAGTAAGTGGTTTTTGGGTAATAATTGTGATCGAACTCTTTTTTTGTTCATTCTGGAAAAAATGTTTGACAATGCGGTCTTCTAGGGAGTGAAAACTAATAACCACAAGCCTACCCCCGGGATTTAATATTGTGACCGCTTGAGGTAAAGCAATTCTTAGACTATTCAGTTCATCGTTGACAGCAATGCGCAGAGCTTGAAAAGTTCTGGTTGCGGGGTGTGTCCGATCTGTATAACTTCGTGGTCTGGCAGAAGTAATAATTTGTGCCAATTCGTTTGTCGTTTCGATCCTTTTCTTTTGCCGTACTTCCACAATTTTCTTAGCAATTTTCTTAGCAAAATTTTCTTCCCCCAAATTTTGGATGAGTTTGGTAAGTTCATCTTCACGCAAAGCATTAACCAAATCTGCAGCTGTTACCGAAGTTTTCGGGTCCATTCTCATATCCAGAGGTGCTTCTATATTAAAACTGAAACCTTTTTTAGGGCTTTCAAGCTGAAAGGAGGAAACTCCTAAATCGAAAAGTATTCCCTCAATCGGATCAAGTGAAAATTTTTTTACTATTTCTTCTAAATTGGAAAAGTTCGATTGGTATAAAATGAGGTTATCTGAAATAGCTTGTAAATTATCGTTTGTTTGTTCGATTTTTAAATCATGTTTTTTAGCTACCTCCGAAATAGCATCCGGATCCATGTCGATTCCTAGTACTTTTCCTCCAGCTTTGAGGATACCTTCCGTATGGCCGCCGCCGCCCAAGTTGCAATCTACATACCATCTATCTTTTTTTATCTGTAGCAGTTGGACTACCTCTTTTAACATCACCGGAACATGATAATTACTCATGGGTATATTTTACACCTCTTTTTGCTACAATTGGTGCATGAAAGCTGATTTAAAAATAGCTTTGGTTCATGATGACTTGGTCCAATGGGGAGGGGCGGAACGAGTTTTGGCGGTAATTTCCGAAATTTTTCCCCAAGCTCCAATTTATACTTCAGTTTATGATGGCAACAATAAATTATTAAAAAGGTATTTTTCCTCAAAAAAAATAATTACCTCTTTTATTCAAAAGATTCCTGGTTGGAAAAGTATGTATAAGGCACTTCTTCCGCTTTACCCTTTAGCTTTTGAACAATTCGATTTTTCAGAATATGATTTAGTTATTTCTCATGCAACCAGATTTGCTAAATCGGTTATTACTAAACCACAGACAAAACATGTCTGTTATTGTCCGACACCACCGAGGTTTTTGTGGAACTTCTCTGAGGAAAAAATTAATAGATTACTACAGCCTTACTTGGGGTTTTTACGAATTTACGATCAAATTGCCGCCAGTAGAGTTGATGTCTGGATAGCTAATTCCATAAATGTACAAAAAAGAATTAAAAAAATTTACCAGGCAGATTCCGTGGTTATTTATCCTTTTGTAGACCTACAAAGATTTATAGGAGTTCAATCATTTGATGGAGGTTATTTATTGGTGGTATCACGGTTAAACACTTATAAAAGAATAGATTTAGTGATTCAAGCGGCTAATACACTGCAGATACCTTTAAAGATTGTAGGAAAAGGCCCCCAAAAACATGAACTTATGAAAATAGCCGGACCAACGGTTGAATTTTTAGACATGATAGATGAGGAAATGTTAACCTTACTTTTAGCAGGCTGTAAATCCTTAATTGTTGCTTGTGAAGAGGATTTCGGCATGGCGCCACTGGAGGCTCAGGCTTTGGGGAAGCCGGTGGTAGCTTTTAAAAAGGGAGGAGTCTTGGAAACTATTATACCCGGAGAAACTGGATACTTTTTTAATGAACAGTCCGTAGAGAGTTTAATCCCGACATTAGTTCATTTGGACAAAAAAGGTTATAATAAAAATAGGTGCTTACAGCAAGCATCTACTTTTTCAAAAGAAGAGTTTATAATAAAATTTAAGGGCTTGATAGATTCTCTTTTTTAATTCATACTCAATGATTGAAGTTAAAAAATAGCATAGTATATGGGTTACGAATATTTTAAAAGATCTATTGATATTATCGGTTCAATTATTGGAATCATCGCTTTATCTCCTGTTATGTTGATAGCTGCCATCTTTATCAAATTAGATTCTCCGGGACCCATATTTGCCGAAACTCCGATGAGGGTGGGTAAAGACGGAAAGCTTTTCCGAATGTATAAATTCCGCTCGATGTATATTAACGCTTTGGAAATTTTAGAGAAAAATCCCAAGCTGATGGAAGAATATAAAAAGAATAGTTATAAGTTAATAAATGATCCACGGATAACCCGAGTAGGCAAGATTATTCGAAAGTTTTCCATAGATGAATTCCCACAGCTTTTTAATATTTTAAGAGGAGAAATGAGTTTGGTGGGTCCGCGGGCATATTATCCGTTCGAGTTGGAAGAGCAGCAAAAAAAATACCCTCAGTGCCAAAAATTTGTTAAAATAATTATGAATGCCAAACCAGGAGCCACCGGGGTATGGCAAGTCTCTGGAAGATCAGGAATAAATTTTGACAAGCGGGTAGAAATTGATGCTAAATATGTCCAGAAAAGATCAATTTCTTACGATTTTTGGATTATCCTCAAGACTGTTCCTGCTGTTATCTCGGGCAAGGGTGCTGTATAGTCGATATTCTTTAACTATGGCTTTTATAAATTTAAATAAGCAATTAAAAAGCACTAAATATTCTTCTAAAGGAAATAAAAAGAAATGGGTAGTGAGGCTAGTTATTACCCTTGTTGTTTTATTTGTAGCTATTTATCTTCCGGTAAGAAGTGCCTATCAAAACTCCAAGTCGATAATGCAGAATGCGCGTTTTTTATCTGCCGGAGCTAAACAGGAAAATTTGGACCAGATGAAACAAGGTATCACTGCGACTAAAGCTTCTGTTGATGGTTTGAACGGTTCTTTAAATTGGCTTTTTTGGTTACGCGCTATTCCATTTGTAGGAGGCTATTATAGCGACATGAAGCATTTGGTTTCCGCAGCTTCTGATGAATTGGAGGCGGCACAAATTATCACCGATTCCCTAACGCCTTACAAGGATGAACTGGGATTAACAGGACAGGCCACTGCCGGACAGGATAGGGTAGCCCAGGCAGTGAAAATCTTAGATAAGGTGTTGCCGAATGTGGATAAGGTTGAACCACAGTTAAGAAAAGCCAGGGACGAGGTTGCGGATATAGATACCGGTAAGTATCCAGAGAAATTTGGTTCCACATCGGTAAGAAGCAGAATGGAAGAGGCGAAGAATTTTATTATCGGTGCCCATATCGCCATTACAGATAACAAACAACTGATTCAGGAAGCCCCTTCTATTTTAGGGGCTAAAGGTTCTAAAAATTACCTTCTTCTCTTTCAGAATGATAAGGAGCTTCGGGCTACCGGCGGGTTTATTACCGCTTATGCTTTCTTAAAGATTGACCAGGGCCATTTATCGACTACTTCCTCGGATGATATTTATCGGCTTGATGAAAGGTTGCTGAAAGCCTGCCAAAGTAGAATTTGTCCACTTGCCCCTCCAGCCCCGATTGTTAAATATTTACCGGAAGCAGACGGTAAGCCTCGGACAGCCTGGTCGATGAGGGATTCCAATCTTTCTCCTGATTTTCCAACCTCGGCAAAAGAGTTTGAAAATATGTATTCCATGCTTGGTGATGGGACTTCCTTTGACGGCATTATCACTATTGATACACAGGTGGTAGAGGAGCTTATTGCATTAACTGGGCCAATTGATGTTTTCGGGACTACTTACAGTGCTAATACGGACCCTAGGTGTAACTGTGCCAATGTTATCTACGAGCTTGAACACTACGCAGAGATTGCCTCCAAAGGTGAGGCTGATAGGAAAGCTGTTTTGGGAACGCTGATGCAGCAATTATTAGCCAAGCTACTCGGTTCCGGTACGGATAAACTGCCTGATTTTATTAATACCGGCATCCAATTGGCATCTGATAAACATATCATGCTTTATATGCATGATCCTCAGGCCCAACAGGCCCTTTCCCAGGTTAATTGGACAGGGGAGATCAAACAAACTGATGGTGATTATTTACATATTAATGATTCAAATTTTGCCGGAGGCAAGTCAAACCTATATGTGGAAGAGAAAGTAACTTATAACATCAAAGTTGATTCCCAGGGCAAGACAACTAATACAGTTACCATTGAATATAAAAATCCTCAGCCCTTTAATACTTGGTTAAACGGGATTTTGAGGGATTATGTCAGACTGTATGTGCCAAAAGGAAGCACTTTAGTCTCTTCAAAAGGCTCTGATGAAAAGGTTAACACCCAGGGGGATGAGGACTTAAATAAAACCTATTTTGAGGCTTTCATTACAGTTCGGCCACAAAATTCCCGGGTACTTTCTTTTGAATATACTTTGCCTAATAAGATCACTGATAAAAAATATCCTCTTTTGATACAAAAGCAACCAGGAGCTAAAGACTATCAATATATCGTCAAAATAAATGGTTCCACTAAAGCTGAATTTGACCTAACCTCGGATAAACAGTTCAACCTTTCTTTCTAATTGTTTTTAAACTTAAATATCTAAAGTCCTTTAAAACTTCATAGTATAATGCCATGTATGCCTGTATTTAGTACTGAAGGGATTATTGTAAAAAGGAGTAATTTTGGGGAGGCAGATAGAATATTGACTATTGTTACTCCTTTTAAGGGAAAGATTAAGGTTATTGCCAAAGGAGTCAGAAGGATTACTTCCAGACGCGGTGGTAATGTTGAGCTTTTAAATCACGTAAAGTTGCAGATTTTTCAAGGTAAAGCCGTGCCTGTCGGTAGGCAGGGTTTGGATATCTTGACCGAAGCCGAAAGCCTGGAAACTTTTCCCAAAATCAAGGGCGAACTTATTTTATCTGCTTATGGATCCCATATTGCCGAGCTTGCCGACCGACTGCTTCCCGAGGAACAAACTAATCCCCAAGCCTATAACCTCTTAGTTGTAGTTTTGAGTTTGCTGGAAAATAATCCGAGACAGATTTTTATCCGAAGCTTTGAGGTTAAGCTTTTGACCGTTTTAGGCTTTTGGTCTTTGGATGAAGTTGATACCTCACCTCAGGTGAAAGAAATTTTACAAAAACTACAGGTTTTAAGCTGGGAAGAGATAGAAAAAATGGATATCAACAAACAACAGGCTCTGGAACTGGAAAGGATACTGCGCTATTATATAGAGAAGATTTTGGAATCACCTTTAAAAAGTGTTGAGGTGATTAAAAAATTAAAAGAGGTTTAAAGATGGAAAGTAATGGAAATTTATTAGAAAAAATTGTGGCTTTGTGCAAAAGGCGGGGGTTTATTTACCCAGGTTCGGAGATTTATGGTGGCTTGGCCGGAACTTGGGATTATGGTCCATTAGGCACTGAACTGAAACGTAATATTAAAAACCAGTGGTGGAAGGATGCAGTACAACTTCGGGAAGATATTGTAGGTTTGGATGCGGCTATTATGATGAATCCCCGGGTTTGGGAGGCTTCCGGACATGTGGAGGCCTTTACCGATCCTCTGGTAGAGTGCCGGATTGATCATGAAAGATTGCGCGCCGATCACGAGGATGAAATTGCCGCCCATGAAAAAAAACACCACCCAGGCAAAAGTGACTGGACCGAGCCACAAAAGTTTAATTTATTGGTTAAAGCTTATTTGGGAGTAATTGAAGGCAGACAGCAGGAAATATTCCTCCGAGGAGAAATAACCCAGGGCGTACATGTTAATTTTAAAAATGTAGTTGATTCTACAAGGATAAAGATTCCTTTTGGGATTGCCCAAGTAGGTAAAGCTTTCCGTAATGAGATTACCCCGGGTAATTTTACTTTTAGGTCTCGGGAATTCGAGCAGATGGAAGTGCAGTATTATGTTAAACCTGAGGAAAAAGAGAGCATGGAATGGTTCGAATATTGGAAAAAGTATTGGATGGACTGGTATATGGGCCTGGGTATCAGAAAAGAAAATATGAGGTTTGAAGACCATAAACCGGAAGAGCGGGCCCATTATGCCCGGGCAGCTACGGATATACAATATAATGCCCCTTGGGGATGGGCTGAGTTTATGGGAATCCATCACCGGGGGGATTGGGACTTATCAAGACATGAAAAATTTAGCAGCCAGAATATGAAATATAAAGATCAGGTGAGCGGGGAAGAGTATACACCCTGGGATATTGAATCATCCATGGGGGTTGACAGGTCATTACTTTTTTTCTTAATTGATGCTTACAATGAGGAAGAGGGTCGGACTTTCTTAAAGCTACATCCAAAACTGGCTCCTTACAAGGCAGCTGTTTTTCCGCTTTTGGCCAACAAGCCTGAGCTGGTAGAAAAGGCTAAAAAAATCTATATTGACCTGAAGAAAGATTTTATGGTAGCGTGGGATGAACGGGGAAATATTGGGAAAAGGTATGCCTCCCAGGATGAGGCCGGAACCCCATTTTGCATTACTGTTGATTTTCAAAGCCTGGAAGATGAGATGGTGACAGTACGGGACCGGGATAGTGCTAAACAAGAAAGAGTAAAAATAGAGGATTTAAACAAATATATTTTTGATAAAATAAATGTGTAACGAGCTGGAAAATTCCGTAAAAGCATTTGAAACCTTTGTTGGAGAAGTAGAGAGTCCTGTTGTTGTAGCCAACACCGTGAGCTATTGTACCGGGTTCAGTTCTTTCCAAGAGGCAGAGGCACATATAAGGGAATGTCGATCCCTAACTAGACACAGATGTAATCCTTGTTTAGGCCGGGGTAATTGTCATCCATATACAGCAGAAGAATTAGCAAAGGTTTTACCTAAGGCACTGTATGCCCCTTTATTTGAGACATTTCCATTTGGAGATAAGAACGGTAATATTTGGCCTGAAATTAAAGTAATTGTACCGCTAGATCATGCTCGATAATTTTACTAAACACAGACTGAATTTTATTTTAATTGTCGGCATTATTTTTTTCATTGCTGGTGGGTTTTTTGCCTATCAAAAGTTTTTCAACAAACAAGTTACCCAGGCTGCAGATAGTGATGTCCAGGAAACTGATTTAGCCTTTGATCCGGAAAGGGCTTATGCTTTACTTTCTCCTAGGCGTGATGGTAATGCCGCTGTGTTAGACCTTAAACGAACGGCCTCTTATCAGCAAATTAGTTATGAGTTGACTTACATGTCCGAAGGTATTGACCGGGGAGTAATGGGCAAAATTGATACCAACCAAAAAAGGGGTGAGTATCAGCAGGAAATTTTATTTGGAACCTGCAGCAAAAATATATGCAAATATGATACGGGAGTAGAAAACGGAACCCTAACTTTACATATCAAAAGAGACAACCAAGCTTTTCGGATGGTCACCCAGTGGCATTTACAACAACCGGATGTGGTTTTGGGGGTTTTAACTTCCGGGGATAACCATTTTACTTATAAAATTGATCCTGATTCTACTGACCTTTCCTTGATTAAATACACTATTATTAATGACTTATCGGGAATGCCTAAGCTGGAAAGCAATAAAACCGTCGTAGGTAAAGTTTATGCAGTCAACGCTCCTTCTGCCAGAGATTTGCCCGCGGGTACGGTCACGGTTGAACTTGCAGATAATCCTACCCCAGACAGTAAAATTGCTAAATTTGATGATGCCCAAAATAAATGGGTGGAATATGACACTAAAATTGACGGAAGCAAGTTAACGGCCAGTGTAGATGGCGGAGGAATATTCGCCGTTTTAACTCCTCAAAAAAGCAACTAATTTAATCAGAAACAAGTTTAGAGATTTTTCACTACGTTCGGAATAACATTTTGTGGATTTTTTAAAATCGGGTCTTGACACGGCCGTGAAAAATGGTTCATTATGGTTATAGATGGTGAAAAAAGGTGGGGACGCACCAGAACGGTGCATTTTTCCATCGATAACTTGATATTACAATCCTAAACTTGAACGAAGTGAATAGTTTGGGACTGCCCAGAAAGATTTTTCATGTTTTTGGGCGAATATCATACCAAATTTACAGGACACAATAGGATAGTTTTACCAAAAAAGTTCCGAAGTGAACTAAAAGGTAAAAATGAAATAATTTTAAGCCGGGGTTTTGAGGGTTGTATTTGGGGATTTTCCCCAGAGGATTGGGAAAAGGAGGCTAACAAGCAGATGGAGATACCGGTAACAGAAAAAGAGGCGCGGGATTTAAGAAGATATTTATTTTCTGCTGCTGAAAGCGTCAAGTTGGATGAGCAGGGAAGGTTTATTATTCCAGGTACGCTCTTAGTCTATGCCAACCTTAAAGATAATGTAGTACTTATAGGTGCAGGTGACCATTTCGAAATTTGGAATGAAAAGTCTTGGAAAAATTTGATAACTAATTTAACAAAGGAGGTAGTATGAACTATTTAAAACTTATACAAAAGTTTACCTTACTTAATGCTTTATTAAAGCTTTGGGTATCGCCGGTCAAGTAACCTTATGAAGCGTTTAAGGCAAGAAGAAAACAACAAGCCTAAAAAAAAGGTATGGAAAGCTTTTAAGGTCTTTATAGCTATTTTTTTAGTAGTTTTATTTATAGAGATTTTTATGGCTAACCGTCTTTCAACTTATGGTGACAAGATCCAACAATTAAAAGATGCCCAGGCCAGTTTAGAGTTAGAAAACCAAGTTTTGGAAAATCAAATAGCCCGGCAATCTTCATTAATCTCTGTTGAGACTAAATCTTCAAAGTTGGGTTTTGAGACTGTTAAAAATTTTGAATATATCAATCCGACTGCTGATATTGCCTCAGCCATGTAACTGATATTTACCCCATAATATTTGCTTGCGCAAAACAGAGACAAAGTTTACGATAACTATAATGAGGATACGGGCTCTAAAAATTTTTTATGTCATCACTTTGACTGCAATCTTAATAAGGCTTTTTTATTGGCAAATTATCCGTTTTGATGACTTGTCCGCTTTGGCCGATCAACAACATTTAACTACTTATGCTTTGGATGCTCCGCGGGGCCTTATACTCGCTTCCGACGGCTCACCTTTGGCTATGAACCAGCCGACATTTTTAATGTACGGCCTGCCTAAAGTGATCAAAGATAAAGACGAGGTAGCGGAAAAATTAGCTAAGATTATTGTAAATGTCAGGTTGCAGGAAGCTTCTTCTTCTGGTAGCGAGGAAAATATAGTACCTGACCCAAAAGAGATAGAAACGACAAAAGATGGTTTTACCAAACAGCTAGGACAGGATTTATATTGGGTTTCCCTAGACAAAAGTGTTGATTTACCAACTAAAACGGAGATTGAAAAATTGAATCTTGACGGCATCGGGTTTGAAGAGCAACTCTCCCGTTTTTACCCTGAAGCCTCTACTGCCGCCCATGTACTGGGTTTTGCCGGATCCGATTCTTTAGGCAGGCAAAAAGGTTATTTCGGATTGGAGGGTTTTTATAATGGAGAGTTACAAGGGGTAGGAGGTATTTTAACGGAGGAAAAGGATGCCCGGGGACTGCCGATTGCCATGGGTAAGTTTTTAAAGAAAGAACCGGAAAACGGCCACACTTTGATTTTAAATATTGATCGGACAATCCAATATATGGTGGAGAAGAAATTAAAAGATGGGGTTAGCAAGTATGGCGCTAAGTCCGGCTCGGCGGTAGTGATGGATCCTAAAACCGGAGCAATATTGGCCATGTCTTCTTTTCCCAACTACGACCCCAACTCTTATGCCGATTTTCCAAGGGATGATTTTAAAAATTCTATAGTTGCGGATTCATATGAGCCTGGATCCACATTTAAATCGTTGGTCATGGCCGCCGCCATAAATGAAAATCTAATTACACCGGAAACAAAATGTGATATTTGTAGCGGCCCGGTAGAAATTGACGGTTACAAGATCCGCACCTGGGATAACCACTATTTTCCCGATTCGACAATGACAGATGTTTTGGTCCACTCTGATAATACCGGAATGGTCTTTGTCGGTAAGAAGCTAGGTATAGATAAAATGTACCAATATATCCAGGATTTCGGTTTCGGTATGCCTACCAGGATTGACCTTCAGGATGAGTTTAGCCCGGATATCCGTTCTAAAGATAATTGGAAGGAGATAGATTTAGATACCTCTACTTTTGGCCAGGGTATTGCTGTTACCCCTATTCAGATGGTCCGGGCCGTAGGGGCAATTGCTAACGGCGGATTTTTAATGGAACCACAAGTGGTTAAAGCCATCCAAGTAGGCGATAAAGTGACTGCGATTAAACCTAAAATTGTAGGACATCCGATTACCTCCCAGACAGCCAAAACCGTGACCCAAATGATGGTTGATGCGGTAGAAAAAGGGGAGGCCAAAGTATTTGCTATCAAAGACTTTAAAATAGCCGGGAAAACCGGGACTGCGCAAATTCCGGTAGCCGGCCATTATGACCCGAATAAAACAATTGCTTCGTTTGTAGGTTTTGCTCCGGCTGATAATCCTAAATTTGTGATGCTGGTAATTTATCAACAACCTTCAGCTTCGATTTATGGAGCAGAAACTGCAGCCCCTACCTTTTTTTCCATAGCCAAAGAACTTTTACCCTACCTAAATATCGCCCCAAGTGAATAAGAAGTTTATACAAAGAATTGCTAATCTTGTGATAGTATTACTTAAAGAAGATTATGGAAAACATCTTACTTGAAAAAGAAAAATCCCTTTGGCATAATTTTGACTATCTTCGCTTATGGACAGGTCAAGCGATTTCAGCTTTTGGTTCACAGGCATCTCATATTGTTCTCCCCCTTTTAATATTGGATCTAACTCATTCACCCGCTCAGGCAGGATTTGTCGGAGCTCTTACCACAGTTCCATATGTAGTATTAAGTCTTTTTGCCGGAACCTTGGTTGACCGGCTTAACCGTAAAAAGGTGATGGTAATTTGTGATATTGGAAGAGCTTTGGCTTTGGGTAGTGTATTTGTAGCTCTATTTTTTCACCATCTATCATTGATCCAAATATATATTGTCGCCCTGCTTGAAGGCCTCTTTTTTGTATTTTTTGATATTGCAGAAATATCTTCAATTAGACAAGTTGTCGGTAAAAAACATCTTACTACCGCAATCGCTCAATCAAGCACTACTGATGGTTTAGCTTCATTAATAGGCCCATCAGTCGGTACTTTTCTTTATCAAATAAAACAGTCATTCCCTTTCCTTCTTGATACAATCTCGTATATTGTTTCTGTCTTTTCCTTGCTCACCATAAAAACTGAGTTTCAAGAAGAAAGAAATAACGATCAGGCAAATATCAAAAAGGAAATTAAAGAGGGTATATCTTGGTTGCTGAAAAACAAAGTGGTGAGGTTCATGTCTCTTTTAAATACCGGAGTATCATTTGTTTTTGCTGATTTATACTTAATACTGATAGTTCTAGCCAAAGAACAACATTCTACTCCTGTACAAATTGGCTCTATTATCTCTATTTCAGCGATTGGCAGTACTGTAGGCTCTTTACTGGCTGGCCAGGTAAAAGACAAGATTAGCCCGGGTAAAATAATCATTACTGCATGTTGGATCCAGGCACTCCTTTGGCCGCTTTATATCTTTGCCCCCAACTTTATTTTCATTGGGATAATTACAGCAGTAATAACATTTATTAACTCTATTTGGGCTATTGTGCAAATCAATTACCGCCTAACACTTATTCCTGATGAGCTTCAAGGCAGAGTAAATAGTGTCTTTAGATTTATCATCTACAGTATTATCCCATTGGGGATGGCCATAACAGGTATTATGCTACAAAACCTTGGAGCTAAAATGACTATCATCATCTTCTTCTTTGCCTTGATTTTCTTAGCTGTCTTGGCAACTCTTAGTAAGGAATTAAAAAGCACACAAGTTGTAGCAGAAAACAAATTTAGACCCCAAGTCCAGCAAAGTTTATAAAGCTAGGGTTTTGTATATTCCATAAACAATCTTTCTTTATCAGCCCGTAATTTTTTCTGTTATGGTGTAAGAAGTTTAAAAATACCCAAAAGAAAGTGGCCGAGTGAAGGTAAATAATCCTAAGTATATCTCCAATACGTAATTTAGCTTAATTTAACCTGACACCTCGGAGGTGGAAGGCTAAAAGTGAAAGAAATATGATAAACTAAGAATAGTTAATTGAGATATAATACCCTTGATGATTAGAAAAATCAGGAAACTGGTTCCCCATTCCTTAATCAATTATGGCAAACATTTACCGGAGGCTGTGATGGCCAATATCCAATATGGTTTTCCATCAAAAAAGTTGAGAGTAATTGGGGTTACCGGGACTGATGGCAAGACCACCACTGTTAATATAATTTACCAAATTCTCAAAGATGCCGGAAAGAAGGTCTCCATGATCTCCACAATCAATGCCGTTATCGGGAACAAAACCTATGACACCGGCTTCCATGTCACCAGCCCGGCCTCCCGGGATATCCAAAAGTTTTTGAAATTATCCCAACAGGCCGGTGATGAGTTTGTTGTTTTAGAAGTTACCTCCCATGCCCTAGAACAGTTCCGGGTTTGGGGGATAAATTTTGAGGTTGGGGTAATTACCAATATTACCCATGAACATTTAGATTATCACGGCACCTTTGAAAAATACTTACAGGCTAAGGCAAAATTGATAAAAAATGCAAAATATGCACTTTTAAACCGGGATGATGAAAATTTTAACCGCCTGAAAGATATGGCCTCAGGTAAGGTGCAAACTTTTGGTCTGGATAAAGATGCTGATTTAAACCCAGTGAATTTTCCTTTAAGGTTAAAAATACCGGGTGAATACAATATCTATAATGCCTTAGCTGCAGCTTTGGTGGGGCAGGTTTTAGGTCTTGAGGAAAAGGTTATTCAAAACAGTTTGCAAAATTTTACGGGTTTGCCCGGAAGGATGGAGGAGATAAAAAATAACAAGGGGATTAAAGTTTTTGTTGATTTTGCCCATACCCCCAATGCTTTGGAAAATGCCTTAAAAGCCCTCAGACCTTTGGCCTCCGGCAAATTAATTGCCGTTTTTGGTTGTGCCTCCCAAAGGGATATTCAAAAAAGGCCTTTAATGGGAGAAATTGCCGGTAAATTGGCCGATATCACTGTTTTGACTGATGAAGATCCCAGGTTTGAAGACCGTAACAAAATTATCGAAGAAATTGCCCAGGGGTCTTACAGTGAGGGGGCAGAAGAAGGCAGTAGCTTATTTAAGGAACCGGACCGGAAGAAAGCACTTGCGCTAGCTTTAAATTTAGCTAAAAAGGGTGATGTGGTAGGAATTTTTGGTAAAGGGCATGAAGAAACAATGAATTATAAAGGCATAGAAAAGCCTTGGTCAGACAGGGAAGTGGTACTTAAAGCTCTAAGCAAGACTTAAAATGGAAGACCGTATCAGGCTTTTAGTCAAAACATTTGGTGATGATCGCGTTAAAACAAACGTTGACCTTTCGGAGTACCTTCAAACCGGACTTGGTGGCCCGGTTAAGGCTTTTTATATTGCTACGACAACACGGGAACTTATCCGGGTTATTGAAATTTGCAAAGATTTAAAACTTGACTTTTTAGTTGTGGGATCAGGAAGTAAAATTGCCCTTTCCCAACATGGCCAAGATATTATTGCTATCAAAAACCGTAGCGATAGTATTCGGATTTTTGGCATTAAAGGTAAAGTGTCCCGGGACGGTTTGGGTATTGAGGAAGCCTTTTTAGAAGTTGACTCTGGGGTAACTTTAGATAGGCTGGCTGAGAATTCTTTTAAACAAGGGTTAGGCGGTTTTGAAATTTTGCGTTCAACCTTAGGGACTGTGGGAGGGTCTTTTTATGTACTGCCAATTTTGCGTGAAAAAGCCCATCAAGTCAAAGTTTTAACTCCGGAGTGCGAAATATTGGTCAAAGAGTCGATCCGGGTAGCCAAAGAAGATATTATTCTCTCGGTTGTTTTTAAACTGAAATCGCGAAAATGAGATATAATGACGGTGATGGAGATCCAAAAACATCCGATTTGGAATAATGTTAACTCGTATAAAAAACCTGCCCACTTACTTAGTTTTTTTCTAGCTAAAAAATTTGCCGCCCTTTATCCCCGCTCACGTTTTATTGGTATTACCGGTTCAGTTGGTAAAACTACGACCAAAGAACTATGTCTTAAGGTCTTATCTCCCAAATTTCAAACACTTGCCACCAAAGAAAATATTGACCCAATCTTTAATATCCCCATGACTTTATTTAAACTGCGGCCAAAAACAGAGAAAGTTATCCTGGAAATGGGTATTGAATACCCCGGGGAGATGGAATTTTACCTTTCCTTGGTAAGGCCTGCAACCGCAATTGTCACCAGGATTTATTTTGCCCATAGTCAATTTTTAGGCAATGTTGACGAGATTAGTACAGAGAAATCCCTTTTAGTAAAACAGCTTCCTAAAACCGGTTTTGCCATCTTAAACTGGGATGACCCATATGTCCGGAAATTGGCAAAAGAAACAGAAGCTGAAGTGATTTTTTATGGCACGGATTCAAAAAATTGTCATGTTTGGGCGGATAAAATTAAGATTGAAAATTCAGGAACAAGGTTTGAATTAAATTATGGTGTGGAAAGGGTGGAAGTTTCACTAAAACTTTTGGGACGCCATTTTGTCCATGCCGCTTTGGCAGCGGCAGCCCTGGGGATAAGTAATGGCTTGACCCTTATTAATATTAAGAAGGGGTTGGAGAAAATGGAACCGGCAGCGCACCGTTTGCAGCTGCTTGAAGGTTTGGATGGTTGGTATGTTTTAGACGATACTTATAATTCTTCCCCGGCAGCACTGGAAGAGGCGCTTAACGTCTTAAACGAAATCTCAGCCCGCAGAAGAGTTGCGGTTTTGGGAGAGATGAGGGAATTAGGAATTTATTCTGAACAATTACACCGGCAGTTGGCGCGTAAGATTTACAAAGACAAAGTTGATTTGGTACTGTTAGGAGGAGGGGATGCCCGGTTTATTGGTGATGAATTGATAAAACTTGGGTTTCCCTCTGAAAGGCTGGAAGTAAATTTGTCTAATTCCCAGCTGGTATCGAAAATTTTAAAAATTTCCGGACGGGGAGATGTTGTTTTGATTAAGGGTTCGCGGGCCGTAAAATTAGACGAGGTAGTCCAAAGGATCCGTAAACATAATGGGCGTTAAAATATGGTTGAACTTTTAGGCTTAATAATTGTCTCTTTTTTTATTACCAGTTTTTTACTGGTTCCTTTTATCGACCTTCTTTTTTACCTTAAGAGGAGATACCATAGAGCTTCGGTTAAGGCGGCTTCAGATATAAATTCGCCTATCCATAATAAATTGCTAGCCGGTAAGGATCTTGATACACCGGTAGGCGGAGGAATTTTACTAATTCCTATTTTAATTATAATTAGTCTGTTAACATTATTTTTAACCAGACATAAGGTTACAAATGATGTATATGTTCTGGTTTTTACAATACTGTCTTTTGGGTTTATTGGCATCTTAGATGATCTAAGGAAAATTTTTATTTCCTTTAGTGGTAAGTATGCCGGCATCAGGGGACGCTATATTTTAGCTTTACAGCTTATCTTTGCCACAATTATCTCTTTGATGCTCTATTGGTTGGTAGGTTTTAATAATATTTTTATTCCGGTGGTGGGAAATGTTGTCCTTGGTTGGTTTTACATTCCGCTTGCTGTTTTTGCCATTGTTGCTTTTGCTAATGCTTATAATATTTCCGATGGCTTGGATGGCCTATCTACAGGTTTACTGACAATCTGTTTGTTTGCTTTTTTGGCTCTGGCCCATACTGTTTTAAACCAAAATTTGGCTATTTTTGTCGGGGTATGGATAGGTACTTTAGTTGCTTATCTTTATTTCAATGTATTTCCCGCCCGGATTTATTTGGGGGATGCTGGAGCGTTTGGTTTTGGAGCAACATTGGCAGTAATTGGACTTTTAACGGGAAAAATTCTGGGCTTGGCTGTAATCGGTGGCGTTTTTGTAGTTATCGTACTTTCATCTTTAATCCAAATTACCTCAAAGAAAATTTTAAAAAAGAAAGCTTTTCCGGTTGCCCCGATTCATATGTATTTTAAATATATCGGATGGGAAGAACCTAAAATTGTAATTAGGTTTTGGCTGGCCGGAGCGGTATTTGCCATTTTAGGTTTGTGGCTAGCTCTTCTTTCCAAATAATGAAAAAACTTCATCCAAACTCACATTTTGGCGCGCCACGCCGTTTCTCCCAAACACATAAGTCGGATTTTGTTTTATTAGGATGTGTACTGTTGCTTTCGGTCTTTGGGTTGCTCATGGTTTATGATGCTTCCCAGTTTGAGGCTTTTCAGGAAACGGGAGATAAATATTATTTTATTAAGCAGCAGGTAGTGTGGGTTATTTTAGGATTTGCCGCTTTAGGTTTTTTTAGTTTTTTTGATTATCATAGGTTGCAAAAAATTGCTACTCCGGCATTTTTATTTTCCATACTTTTGCTTTTATTGGTTTTTGTTCCCGGATTGGGGGTTTCGGTGGGGGGAGCTAACCGTTGGCTGCGGATTGCCGGTTTAACCGTCCAGCCGACTGAAATTATTAAAATTTCGGCGGCGTTTTTTTTTGCTGCCTTGTTTCAAAAAAAAGTACGAACCCTAGCATTTATCCTTATTTTGGGGATAGTGGGGGTTATTATTGGCATTTTCCAAAAAGATTTAGGGTCAGCGGTAGTTTTTAGTTTAATCGCCTTTGGTATCTATTTTGCGGCTGAAGCTCCCTTGCATACCTTTTTAGGTTTGATACCTTTAGGCATCATCGGATTCGCCGGATTTATTTTAAGTTCCTCATACCGCAGGCAAAGGGTATTGGCTTTTCTGGATCCCTTTGCCGATCCCCAAGGTTTTTCCTATCATATCTCCCAAGTGTTAATTGCTTTGGGTTCGGGAGGTTTTTTTGGGCTGGGGGTTGGACAGTCAAGACAAAAATTTGCCTATATCCCCGAGGTGACAACGGATTCGATTTTTTCAGTGATTGGAGAAGAGTTTGGCTTTTTCGGCTGTTTGATTTTGGTCTCCCTGATCGCTTTTTTGATCTTACGGGGTTTTAAGATCGCGGAAAATGCTTCGGATAACTTCGGTAAACTTTTGGCTGTGGGCTTGGTGACATGGATTGGCGCTCAAACGGTGGTAAATTTAGCAGCCATGGTTTCGCTGATGCCTTTAACAGGAGTCCCGTTGCCTTTTATTTCTTATGGCGGCTCAGCCCTTTTGGCAAATCTTGTTGCTGTGGGTATTTTGATTAATATCTCTAAGCATTCTGTTTGAGCATTACCATAAATTAGTATCTTCAGATATAATTAGACAAGAAAGATGAAAGTTTTAGTTACAGGTTCACATTTTACACCGGCTCAGGCAGTTATTGAAGAGCTGAAAGAAATGGCTGGGGCAGAAATTGTCTATGTGGGGAGAAAATATACCCGTGAAGGTGATAAAACTCCTTCTGTAGAATCCCAAGTTTTGCCCGGTTTGGGGGTAAAATTTATTCACCTTACTTCAGGGAGACTGCAACGGTCTTTTACTATCCATACAATTCCTTCTCTGTTAAAAGTTCCGTTTGGGTTTGCCCAATCTTTCTACCTTCTGTTGCAGGAAAAACCGGATGTTGTTTTGTCGTTTGGCGGCTATATCTCCGTACCGGTAGTAATTTCAGCTTGGTTATTGTCTGTTCCGGTGATAGTCCATGAACAAACATTAGTCTCAGGTTTGGCAAATGAAATCAACGCTTTATTTGCCAGTAAAATCGCCGTTTCTTTTGAACAGGCGGAATTGTTTAAAGGGACGAGAGCTACTTTAACAGGCAATCCCATACGCAAAGAACTTTTAAGATCTACATCTGATAAGCAAAAACTATCTGATGATTATGAAAAAGTTTTGGAGATAAGTAAGAGAAAAAAATTGCCTCTGGTTATAGTCATGGGAGGTAATCAAGGGTCGCATATCATCAACCAAACTGTTGGGGAGTCTTTAGAGGATTTGCTAAAAATTACCTGTATCGTCCATCAAACCGGTGATTCTAAATTTCATGATTTTGAAAACCTATCCCAAAAACAGCAAACACTTTGCCAGAAAGAGAATTATTTACCTAAAAAATGGATAGGGTCAGAAGACCTTGGTATACTTTTAAATCACGCGGATTTGGTTATCTCCAGGGCAGGGATTAATACTTTATTGGAGATGGCATATTTTGCCGTGCCGACACTGGTTATTCCTATACCTTATTTACACAAGGATGAACAAAACAAAAATGCCCAATTTTTTAACAAACTCGGTTTATCGCAAACCATTTTCCAAAAGGATTTAACTTCTAAAAAACTTTTTGAGACCGTAAAGGAGGTGTTGTCTGATTTAGTCCAACTTAAAGTAAAAGCTAAATCGGCATCAACGATTGTTATTCCGGATGCGGCTAAAAGATTAGCCTTAGAAACATTGCTCTTAACTAAAACAGCGTGCTAATAAATGAAATTCAAAAAGATTATTATCTTACCTATCGGAATTTTTTTGGGTGTTCTGATAATTTTTAAGCTTAATATTTTTCAGGTACATAAAATAGACGTAAAAAACAACGGAGTTGATTGTGTTTCAGATGATAATTTGAAGACATTAATAGGGGCCAATAATAAGAATATTTTTTTAATTGATGAAAAAGATATTAGAAGAAAAATTATCAGTAATTTTTTTTGTGTTAAGGATGTTAAAGTAGATAAAAAATTACCCGATACTCTTGTATTAACTTTACAAGGGAGAGCGGATTTTGTAAAAGTTGTCCTTTACCAGCCGTTACTCCCACTTACTTTAAACGATTTAGAAAATCCTTCCGCTTCCTCGGCAGCCTTACTAGATTGGTCACTTCCCTCTTTATCGGGAAATCCTACTTTTATTTCAGACGAAACCGGGTTTATTTTTAAACAAGGTGAGAATAATAATATTCCGGTATTGTTTTTATCTGGACAAAATTTAAAAATCGGTCAACAGCTTGACAGCCAGATGTTTGGTAAAATTTTTCTTATCTTTGATAAATTAAAGTCACTACAATTTGTTGCGGATACTATTAGTAAAGACAACAATTTATCTGGTAGTGATGGTACCTCTATCTTGCCTATAGCTAAAATAGTTGATGATTATATCCAAATTACCTATCAAGCAGAGTTGGTTTTTTCCTTAAAAAAAGATATTTTCCGGCAACTCGCCTCTTTACAACTAATCTTACAAAAAGATAAAATAAACTCAGGCACAATGAAAACTATTGATCTTCGTTTTGATAAACCTGTAGTAGTATACACAGTAAAGAAATAGTGCATGGTCCGCTAAAGGGCGGATTTTACCTTATATATGGCTAAAGATAAAGTTTTGTGTGCAGTTGATGTCGGGTCTTCGAAAATAGCGACCTTGATCGCCTCTATGGGTGAGGATGATAGGATTAATTTGATCGGTGTTTCGGCGGTAAATTCCCGAGGAGTAAAAAAGGCTCAAATCGTGGATATTGAAGAAGCGGTCGTGGCTATTACCGAAAGCATCGAGGCGTCGGAAAGAATGGCCGGGTATTCCATATCGTCGGTCTATGTCTCCATTGGAGGACCGCAAATTGAAAGCACAAACTCTCATGCTGTGGTGGCTGTGGCTAAACCCGAAGGTGAAATAACCGAAAATGATGTCTTGAGGGTTAATGATGCCGCGCGGGCTGTTCCACTTCCTTCTTCGAAAGAAATTCTTCATGTTATTCCACGTACCTTTACGGTTGACGGCCAGGAGGGTATTCGCGATCCTATCGGTATGACTGGCGTCCGCTTGGAAACAGACACCCATATTATTACCGGAGCGACCACGGCAATGAAAAATTTAGTTAAATGTATGGGGTTGGTAGGGGTAAATGTCGAGGAGCTTGTTTTTTCCGGTATCGCTTCTTCTTATTCCGTACTGACGGAAACAGAAAAAGAGTTGGGAGTGATTTTAGTGGATATTGGGGGTGAAACGACAGATGTGGTGATTTTTGTCGATGGGGCGATTGCTTATTCTTCAGTTATTCCAATAGGTGCACGCCATATCACCTCTGATCTGGCTGTGGGTTTGCGGGTTTCTTTGGAATCGGCAGAAAAAATTAAATTATACCTGGGAAAGGTATCCAAAGTTCCGGCTCAACCTGAATTTTATGATAAGGAAGAGGAGAGGAAACTGGATAAAGTCTCTACCCCTTCATCTAAAAATGTAAAAGAAGAACCTTTAGATGTTAGGAATTTGGGAATAGCCGAGGATATCCAAAAAATTTCCAAAAAAGCGGTCGTTGACTCTATTATTCGTCCAAGAGTCAGGGAAATTTTTGAGCTGGTAGGTAAGGAAATTAAAAAGAGCGGTTTTGCTACCCAGACTCCCTCCGGCTTAGTAATTTGCGGAGGAGGAGCCTTGACTGTCGGTCTTTTGGATCAGGCAAAATATGTTTTAGGTTATCCTGCACGGATGGGGAAGATTGAAAGATTAACAGGGTTAGTAGATGAAATTGATTCACCTTCATTTGCTACTGCCGCTGGTTTAATTCTTTATGGGGCAAAAACCGCTGGTCCTCAGTTTACCTTACCGTCTTTAGCTAAAGGATTGCCGATCAAAGATGTTATCCAAAGAGGTATTAATTTAGTGAAGTCTTTTCTGCCCTAATATCCTAATTTTTAAATTAGAGCCTGCCAACAAGCCGGACTCGACAAATAGAAAAAGAACTGTTAAAATCTGGCCAAGTTAGTATTTGTAGATAATATGCTTATTAAGCCAGACGTTCAAAGATTTGCAAAGATTAAAGTAGTAGGATTTGGTGGTGGAGGGTCAAATGCTTTAAACTCCATGATTTCTCTTCAACAAATCCAGGGAGTAGAGTTTGTAGCTGTCAATACCGATGCCCAGGCTCTTCTTTCCAATCAATCTCCAACAAAAGTTCAAATAGGTGAAACTTTAACCCGGGGGCTGGGAGCCGGTGGTAACCCTGATATCGGCCGGCAGGCTGCTGAAGAATCTACCCAAAAGATAGAAGATGTCTTATCGGATGCGGATATGGTCTTTTTAACGGCAGGAATGGGCGGGGGGACTGGTACGGGAGCAATTGCGGTAGCGGCAGCTATTTCTAAAAAATTAGGTGCTTTAACCGTAGCAGTAGTAACCAAGCCTTTCCATTTTGAGGGGACGCGAAGGATGATGGTGGCTGAGGACGGCATTGAAAATTTACGGGATAAAGTAGATGCTTTGATTGTTATTCCCAACCAAAGGCTTTTGGAGGCTGTTGATAAAAATATGACCCTTCAGGAAGCCTTTAAGACGGCTGATTCGGTACTGGGCCAAGGAGTGCAAGGTATTTCCGACCTAATTACCATGCCGGGATTGATTAATGTTGATTTTGCCGACGTACGCTCAATTATGACTAATGCCGGTTCTGCCCTTATGGGAATCGGACAGGCTGGTGGTGAAAACCGGGCTGAAGTAGCTGCCCGTATGGCCATTGCTTCACCGCTTTTGGAGGTTTCCATTGAAGGGGCCAAAGGTGTGCTGTTTAATATTGTAGGCGGAGCGGATTTGACCATGGATGAAGTCGACCGGGCAGCAAAAGTTATTTCCGCGGCTGCCGACCCGGATGCCAACATTATTTTTGGTGCTACTATTAAAGATGATTTGGTGGATCAAATGAAAATTTCTGTAGTAGCTACGGGCTTTGATCAGACACGGGTTCGTCTGCGGGAGTTTGTCAACTCCGGAGTGGCGCATAACCCCTTAACCCAAATGGGTTTTGCCCAGCCGGCATCCAGCCCCCATGATGATTATGTCCAGGATTCAAACAATCAAAATAATTCCACAAATGATGATACTGTGGATGATAAAGAAGAGGATGATGACGGACGTTTGGATATTCCGGCCTTCCTCCGCCGTAACGGTTAAATAACCTTGCCTCTCCATGTTTGCAGACGTATAATACCTTCAGGATATGTCAAAATTTAACCCAGTTTCATCACAAATTGACCTGCCGGCAGTTGAGGAAGAAACCTTAAAGTATTGGGAAGAAAACCAGATTTTTGAAAAATCCCTCAAAAACCGCCAGGGACACGAGCGGTTTGTTTTTTATGAGGGTCCGCCTACGGCCAACGGCAAGCCGGGAATCCACCATGTTTTAGCCCGAAGCTTTAAGGATTTGGTTTTAAGGTTTAGAACAATGAAAGGATTTTTGGTTGAAAGAAGGGCCGGTTGGGATACCCATGGGCTGCCGGTAGAGATTGAAGTAGAAAAAGAGCTTGGACTTAAAGGTAAACAAGACATTTTAGAACTAAAAGACAACCAGTTTGAGTCGGTTAAATTTTTTAATGAAAAGTGCAGGGAATCGGTTTTCCGCTATATTGATGATTGGGTTAATCTCACCAAAAGGATTGCCTTCTGGATTAATTTTGAAGATGCTTATATCACCTATAAAAATGATTACATTGAAAGTGTCTGGTGGTTTATAAGCCAGGTGAATCAAGCCGGTCTTTTGTATAAGGATTATAAAGTTGTCCCTTACTGTCCCCGTTGCGGAACTTCACTTTCATCACATGAACTGGCTACCGGTTACAAAGATAATATTGAAGACGCCTCAGTTTATCCGCTCTTTAAAATAACTAATGTTTCCAACCTTCAGCTAAAAGATGAACTCGAACTAATTGACGGACATAAAGTTGAAGAAATTGACGGTTTGGATACTTATTTAGTGGCTTGGACGACTACGCCTTGGACTTTGCCGGGAAATGTCGGACTGGCGGTAAAACCGGAAGAGTCGTACGGATTATATTTAGACCAAGAAAAAAAGAGGGTTTTGGTTGGGGCAGTCAAATTGGCAGATTATTGGATTGGCCAGGGAACTAATATTGTCCAAGTAGCCCAAATTTTAGGTAATAACTTGGTTAGCATCCATTACGAGCCGCTTTTTCCCTATTTAAAGAAAATGGTGGAGAGAGATGCCTTTTTTGTGATGCCAGCTGATTTTGTTTCCCTGGATGAGGGCACTGGTATCGTCCACACAGCTGTAATGTATGGTGTTGAAGATTTTGAATTGGGTAAAAAATATGACCTGCCAATGAAACATACCGTCAATGTCCGCGGGGAATTTATTCCCGAGGTAGAAGCTTACAGTGGCCAATTTGTAAAAAGTGCCGACAAACAGATTATTGAGGATTTAAAAAAGAAAGATTTGCTTTATAAATCCGGAACCATTAAACACACTTATCCTTTTTGTTGGAGGTGTGCCACCCCTTTGCTTTATTATGCTTTGGATACTTGGTTTATCAAAACTACCCAGGTTAAAAATAAACTTTTGGAAGACAACCAAAAGATTAACTGGGTTCCTAAAACCATTAAAAACGGTCGGATGGGAAATTGGCTGGAAAGTTTGATTGACTGGAATATTTCCCGAAACAGGTTTTGGGGAACTCCATTGCCAATTTGGGTTTGCCAGAACAGCCATATTAAAGTTATAGGAAGCCGTGAAGAGATCCAAAGTTTGGGAGGAAAAGTCCCTG
Source organism: Patescibacteria group bacterium (assembly GCA_023487645.1). The sequence continues at coordinate 79,959 of JAMDBX010000002.1, forward strand.
AGGATTTGCATAAGCCCTTTATTGATGAAGTAGAACTGAAATGTCCTGATTGCGGTCAGGCAATGAAGAGAATCCCTGATGTGGCCGATGTCTGGATGGATTCGGGAGCTATGCCTTTTGCCCAATGGCATTATCCGTTTGAAAATAAGGAAATTTTTGAGGAATGGTATCCGGCAGATTATATAGTTGAAGCGATCGACCAAACCCGGGGTTGGTTTTTTACTTTGATGGCCGAAGCCATGCTTTTGAAAAAAGAACCTCCCGCTCCTTTTAAAAATACTATCGTGACTGGGTTTTTGTTAGACGGCAAGGGACAAAAGATGAGCAAATCTAAAGGAAATGTGGTTGACCCCTGGGAAGTGATTAAGGCAGTCGGGGCAGATACCGTCCGCTGGTATATGTACACCGGTGCACCGGTTGGAGGAAACTATCTGTTTTCTAAAGAGCTGGTTCAGGAAAAATACCGCCGTTTTACCCTGATACTGTGGAACTCTTATAAATTCTTTATCGATTATGCCATTTTGGCAGATTATACCCCTTCTGCGGATTTGGAAAAGATTACGGAAAAGCTATCTGTTTTAGATAGGTGGATTTTAGCTAAAACAATGAAACTTATTTCTCTAGTTAACTCTAAACTGGAAAAATATGACCCGACTTCAGCTTCCCGGGCAATTGAAGATTTTGTAGTTAATGATCTGTCCACTTGGTATATCCGAAGATCCCGGGACAGAGTCGGGCCTTTAGCAGATAAGGAAGATGAGCAAATATTTTTAACAACTTTATATCGTGTTTTAGTCGAGCTTAATAAACTGACAGCTCCTTTTATACCGTTTTTGGCCGAGGAGATGTATCGTAATTTGACCGGCGAAGAGTCAGTTCATCTGGCCAGTTATCCAGAAGCAGATAAGTCCTTAATTGATGAACAGCTGATATTGGACATGGTTTTTGTCCGGGATTTGGTAGAAGTTGGTCATGCTCAGAGAAAAGAGACTGGAATTAAGCTGCGCCAACCTTTGAGTAAATTTACCTATTATGCTCCGGTTAAATTAAGTTCTCAATTGGAAAAAATTTTGGCCGATGAACTTAATGTTAAAAGTGTTGAGTACAAACATACCTCTAAGGAAGAATTAAAAGGAGAGATGGATACAAAAATTACTCCCCAGCTTCAAATAGAAGGTGAGGCGAGGGAATTAATCCGTCAAGTACAACAACTGCGCAAAGAAGCGGGTTTAACTTTAAAGGACAAGGTAAAAATTACCGCTCCAATGATTCCCCAGGAAGAAAATCTAAAACAATTAGTTTTAAAACAAACTAACGCCGTCGATATATCCGAAGGTGAAAAAGTTGCCATTGAAATTGTTCAATGATTAAAAAAGTTAACTCTATTCCGGACCTGTTTATTACTTTGCCGGTTATTTTTTTGCTTTCCCTGGGGGTGTTGGTCATCTATTCTTCTGACCCTAAACTAGCGCTGCAACAGACTATATTTGTTTTAATTGGGATTTTGCTATATTGGTCTTTCTCCTTTTTTGACTTTGAATCATTGGGGGAATATATTAAATACCTTTATATCATCATTTTAGGACTTTTGGTGGTGGTCTTCCTTTTGGGAATTGAAACCCGGGGGTCGTTGCGCTGGATTCCTTTGATGGGACTGCAACTTCAACCTTCTGAGTTTGCCAAACCAATAGTGATTTTATTGCTGGCAAATTTTTGGTCCTCGCGTCTGCCGAGTTGGAAAAATATCCTGAAAAGTTTTCTTTGGGTCGTGCCGGCAGCGGGGTTAATCTTTAAGCAGCCGGACTTGGGGACGACATTAACAATCCTGATGATCTGGTTAATGATGCTCATTGGTGCCAATATTTCCGCCACTAAATTGGCATTGATGGGTATGGTATCCTTAGTATTTGCTCCCATTGCCTGGTTTCTTTTAAAAGGTTACCAAAGGGATCGAATTTTTAGCTTTTTATCTCCAACAAGGGATCCTTTGGGGATTGGCTATAATGTTATCCAGTCCACTATTGCCGTAGGATCCGGGGAATTTATGGGGCGGGGATTAGGGAGGGGCACCCAATCCAGACTACGTTTTTTACCGGAGTTTAGGACTGATTTTATGTTTGCCTCAATTGCTGAGGAATTTGGTTTCATCGGCTCGGCGTTGGTATTAATTCTTTATGGGACAATTATAGGACAAAGTTTTAGGGTCATTAATAGGACCGGAAACCGTTTTCATAGCCTGTTGGTTTTTGGTGTTTTAGGGATGCTATTTTTCCAAATTATTGTTAATATGGGAATGAATTTAGGTATTGTTCCGATTACCGGAATTACATTACCGTTGCTTTCTTACGGAGGCAGTTCGTTGATCGCTACTATGATTTGCCTTGGTTTTGTGGCCTCAGCTTCACGCTTTGCTCGAGGGAAGATCGAGGATAATAATGATTAGATTGACACTTTCCTATAATCTAAGGTAAAATTCGCTGTATGCAGTATGTAATTTGTCAAATTGGCGCCAGACAATATCTTGTAAAACCCGGGCAAATTATCGAGGTAGATAAACTATCCGGGGAACCAAAAACTTTATCAGTGGATAAGGTGATGCTTTTGGTTGAGGACGGCAAGGTTGAGATAGGCAAGCCTTTCCTTAAAAAGGTATTAGACTTTGAGGTTTTGGAAAATATTAAGAAACCAAAAATAAGAGTGGCAACTTACAAGGCGAAAGCTAATTATCGCCGGGTTAAGGGATCAAGAAGGGAAGTAAGCCGGATTAAATTAGCTGAAGAAAAGGCTGTGAAAAAAGTTTAACTACGTTGAAGTGTTGACACTTTTTTTCACGGGTTGTATTCTTTAGGAGGTTTTAAATAAACTATGGCACATAAAAAAGCAGGTTCAACAGCAAAAACAAATAGAGACTCTATCTCCAAAAGGCTTGGAGTAAAACATTTTGGCGGTGAAATTGTAATTTCAGGGCATATTATCATCCGCCAAAAAGGAAATCGTTTTTATCCGGGTAATGGGACAAGGCAGGGTAATGATTTTACTATTTACGCTGTTGCCCCAGGAAAGGTAGAATTTATTAAAAGAAACGGCCGTAACATAGTTCAAGTTAATGGATAACATTACAGATCAGATTTTTGAACTTGATATTAATTTACTCGAACCAAATCCTCTTCAGCCTCGTGGACTAATTACTCCGGAATCTCTGGCTGAACTTGCAGAATCTATCCGCGAACATGGAATTTTGGAACCGTTGGTAGTTGCAAAGACTCCAGCCGGTTTCCAAATAATTGCCGGCGAAAGACGCTGGAGAGCCTCAAAATTAGCGGGTTTAGTTAGAGTTCCCGTGGTTATCAAAGAGACTTCCCCACAAGGAATGTTGGAGATGGCCATCGTGGAAAATGTCCAAAGGCAAGATTTAAATCCACTGGAACGAGCTCAAGCTTATCGTCGGTTGATGGATGAGTTTGATTTAGGCAACTCCGATATTGCCCAAAGAGTTGGTAAAAGCCCGGCGTATATTTCCAATACTATCCGTTTATTGACTCTACCGGATGCCTTAAAGGACGCTCTAATGTCAGGGCAGACAACTGAAGGGCATGTCAGGGCTTTGGCTTCTCTAGAAGACCCACATTTAATTATTGAAGGTTATAAAGAAGTCCTGAGAAAAACCCTTTCCGTCCGCGGGACGGAGGAGTTGGTGCGGAAGATGCGTTCCAGCCATGGAGTGGCGGTTAAAAAGGGTGTAAACCTGGGTAAAATGCATATTATTAATGAAGATATCGACAAAGTCCAAGATTCCTTGTCCCGTGCGCTTTCTTCATCCGAAAATAAAGCGGCCATTAAATATGCCCTTACTGGAAATTACGCTGAGCTAAGAATTAAGCTTCCCGGTAAACCGGAGTTTACAGCAGAGACGATAAGTAGGATTAATGAAGCAATTGCTTCCTTCTTTGGGTCTGATAATTCTTTTTAATTTAATCTGAAGATTGGTCGATTTGAATCAGCTTAAACTGTTGCGGTGGCCAATAACGCAATAATGCTTGGCCAATAATGAGATTTCTTCCTACTAATCCCCATTCCCGGGAGTCGGAACTGCCGGTGCGGTTATCACCCATCACAAAATATTGGCCGGCGGGAATCGTAATAGTTTCTCCTTCGTTTAAAAAAGCTCCTCCTTGTGTTGGGGTTCCAACAGGGAGATAAGGTTCAGATAAAAGTGCATCATTGATATAGACCTTACCATTTTCTACCTGTATACGTTCTCCCGGAAGACCGATTACCCTTTTAATAAAAACCTGGTCTGTATTGCGGGGATTTTGTAAAATAATAACCTCTCCTCTTTGAGGATCGGCAAGACGAAGCCCAATTTTATTTGTAATTAGATAATCACCATCCTGGAAGTTTGGAACCATGGAACGCCCGGAGACTTTGTGGGGCTCGGCAACAAAAAAACGGATAACTATCAGGACCGCCCCAATAATGGCGATAAATTCAATTAACTCGATGACATTATCGCGGAATTTAGCCCAAAAAGAAGAGCCTTCCTCCTGTTCAACCTCAGGTTCAAAATCCATACACGTAATTATCGTATATTTTGGCTAAAAAGTGCAAGCCCGAAGGTATAAACTTGTCTCAAAGGTGTGTGTAAGGTACAATACTTTTGGTTTGAGATTAGATCATTCCGCATCATGAAGGAGTCGTAGCTCAGTTGGCTAGAGCGTTCGGTTCACATCCGAAAGGTCACAGGTTCAAGTCCTGTCGACTCCACCAGAATTATTGAGGGAAGGTCACTAAAATTATTAGGTTTATATTTAAAAGATACAGGATTGACAGATAACTTAAAAATAGTGACACTTATAGATAAAGAGAAAAAAAGATATGCCTTGGTTTGGAAATCATCCCGAACACGTCCATCACCCCCTCTCTGGGGATACCTCGCCTATACCTGAAGGCATTCCAGGACATAACGGATTTAGGGTAAGAGTAGAAAATCCTGATTTAATACTTCAAGCTATTCATGAAGGTGTCTCTGGAGATTTGGGAGTTTCACTTTTATCTGATCCTCTTGAAAAAGTGGACGTATTGCTAGAAAGCCAAGGAGAAGAGTTTAACCTAATTGGACAATTACGACCAACCTTTGCAGCCAAATATGAAAGACACACATTCACGGTATCAGAGATTATAAGAAAACTGGCAGAAATCTATAAAGCAAACGGTCCGGTTTTAGAAAGAGGAGGGAATTTTATATTTATTGCGCCTAGAGGGACAAAGTTGGTCGTAGGTTCAAGAAATATTTTGGGTCACATAGAGATAAGTACAGGGAAAGTTGAAGATATTGGCGATATATTACAACTTGTTCCAGCCCCAAAAGCTACCCCTGAGATATTCGATACAGTTGTCTCCGACTTTGTTCAAGTTCTCCAAACTACTGTGGAAGAGGTTTACAAAAATGAGCGAAAAGCTACTCCTGAAGAAGAATTAGTTATACGTCCACCAAAACAACCAATAGTACCTGAGGGACATCCTAGACCTGGAGGAATATTTGGCAGCATCGGAGAAACAACAACTCCTCAAGAGTTATTAGGTAAACTACAAATAGAAAAATCTAATGTTACATTTGAAGATATAGGAGGCAACCAGAAGGCAAAAAGGGAGATTGAGGGGTTAGCCTTCGCTCTCAAAAACCCTGAACTCTACAAAAAATGGGGTACCAGACCGCCTAAAGGAATTGTTTTATATGGGCCTCCTGGAACAGGCAAGACCTTAATGGCAAAGGCTTTAGCTGCTCAAGCTGATGCTTCGTTTTTCCATGTTGAGGCAGCAGACATTGTTTCTAAATGGTATGGAGAATCAACAAAAATTGTTAAGTCCATATTTGATCTGGCTAATAAAAATTCTGGTAAAACTATTATCTTTTTTGATGAAGTTGATGCTATTGCACCTCACAGAGAAGGTGCGCATGAAGCGTCCAAACGAATTATGGGTGCAATGTTAGAGAATATGGATGGTATGGCTTCTAATGATAATGTAATGGTGGTTGCATCTACAAATAGGTTAGAAGGTATTGAACCGGCACTTTTAAGAGCTGGTCGATTTGATCGATGGGTTGAAGTCCCGGTACCAGATGAAGAAGGTAGGAAACAAATCCTTGGAATCCATATTACAAAGGCTGAACAGGTAGCAGGAAGAAAATTATTTGAAAATGTCAGTATGGAAACAATTGCTGTTAAAACAGAAAAGTTAAGTGGGGCTGATCTGGCAGAAATAGTTAGAAGAGTATTAGAGGAGAAAGTAAGGCAAGAAGGCACGACAGGCCAGGAACCTGGACTAGTTACTACAGATGATGTACTGAAAGAACTAGGAGAATACGAGAGAGTAATGAAAGCGAAGAGAAATATTGGTTTTGCCCCAAGTAATGGTAAATAATCTTAAACAGCTCTCTATAATTTTTACGAATTCAGACTAACTTGGACGGTCATTAGGATAACCCAAATTAGGATAAAAGGGTAAAAGAGGCTATTAATAAAAAGACTATTAACCAAAATGGCTGCCAGGCCAATGAGTAAAGAAGTCCCCCATTTATTACCTTGAAGATGACTTTTAAAGGCATTTTTAAAAAGCATGGCCAGGAAAATTAAAAATGTACCCAGTCCGACAATTCCGGTGGTGGCAGCTACAAAAAGTAAGCTGGAATCCGTAGCCGAGGCAGAGCGGGAATCAAAGGTATATTTTAAAGGGGCTGCATGGTACTGCCTTAAAGCATAACGGTAGCTATTAAAACCAACACCAAATATAGGAGACGACTGGAAAAGTACCGCTCCTTGCCCCCAAGACCGAAGACGGAATTGGGCAGATTTTAAACGGTCAATCTGAGGGTTTTTAATACTGTAAAGGGTAATCGTGGATAGAAATATCAGTATAAAAACCAGGGCTACAGATCTTACATGTGCTGATTTTTGAAGAAATGATAATAAAAGTAGGCTGAAAGCAAGTGTTAAGCCGGCACTTCGGGAAAATGTCAGGATAACGGCTGATCCCAAAAGCAATGCAGGCAGGTAAAATAATTTTTTAGTAATTTTTTCCCTAAAACCTTCTATTAATAAAATTAAATTTAGGGTAAAAAATAATCCGAGAAAGTTTGGATCCAGAAAGGTAGAAAAAATTCTTAGGTAATGGGGGTCCCAACCATCTTTATCTAAAAATGCCAAACTAGGAACAAAAATTAATTGTAAAAAACCTAAAATGGCTAAGATAATTGCAGATGTAAGAAGTATCGAAGTAATGTTATTTTTAATTGTTTGAAAAGCGCCACTAAAGACCAGCCATCCGAAAAGTAAGAATAGAGCCAACCGGGCAGTGTAGGCAAAGCTTATGAGATATTCCTGCTGGGAAAGTTTGAGAGGAGTCAGTAAAAGGGAAATCAGGGCAAAAAGCAAAAAAAATAAGGAAGCTAAAAGCCATTTTGGAGGTTTTTTTAGCCTGAATTTGAGCCTGGTTAGAGCCCAAATATCCAGAATAATGATGATAATATCAAGGACAGTTAAGCCTCCTTCCCTTCCCTGGGGAATTTTCACCAACTCTCCGCTGATAATCCCTATGACTAATAATAATGAAGGTATCATGAAATTAGCTCGCTTGATAGGTAACAGCCCGGGTGATTTGGGTAGTATTGCCAGCAGTATCTGTGGCTACCACTACAATGGTATTTCCTCTGTCATTTATGTCAATGGACTGGGAAAAGCTGCCATCAGTGTTAACAATTAACCTGATACCGTTGGCAGTGATGGTAATATCCTTATCGCTATCAGTAGTTCCTGAAACAACTACTTTTTTATCTCCTCCCTTAATGGTTTGGTTATCCTGAGGGCTGGTTAGGTCTAATTTGGGTTTTTCATTATCATAAGCTATCTGGATGGGTTTGGAAGAAAAACTTTTATTGCCTTTATCATCAACGGTTTTACCGGAGATATTGTTGGTTCCCAAGTTTAAGGGGATACTATCAGCTGTAAAGCTGCCGTCACCCCCGGTCGGGGCAGTTGTTTTTAAGTCATCATCTACATAAATTTCCACAGTTGTATTAGGCAGGGAATAACCTCCGATTTTGATGGTGGCTGTTGAGGTAGCTTCAAAGGGGATATTAAGTACCGGTGGGGCAAGGGTAGCATTTTCAGCTACAGGTGTTTCCTTTGTTGGTTCGGTTTTAAACCTGTTTAATAAGGACAAACCTCCGATAAAGGCAGGTAAAAACCAGGAAAAAAGAAAATACAATAAAAAGGCACCTATTAAAAGGGTAATAATAAGCCTCTTTTTTTCTTTATTCTCTCGTCGCTTGGTAAATGATGAACGATATTTAACCGGTTGTCTTTTCATAAGTTATGAGCCAGTGATGGGACTCGAACCCATGGTCCCGACTTTACGAAAGTCGTGCTTTTCCTCTAAGCTACACTGGCAGGTCGGCACCATCTGTATATTTTACTAAAGTCTAACACTTTTGGAAATGTTTGTGAAAATTAAGGTATTAATTTATCCAGGCCTACAATTTGGCCACTGCTGTCTTTTAAGTCAACCTTAAGATGGATATTTTTTACACCACTATAATAAACACAAGTGCCTCCAGTAGAACAGGTCCCCAAAGTTAAATTATCCAGGGAAAAAGTGTCCTGTCCTGTTAAATCGGCAGAACCCTGGATTCCGTCAGAGATGGTATCGGTATCATAAGTTATTTGGTAATCTAGGTGCGAGGAATTGCTTATGCTGCTTACCTGAAATGCAAGTTTTAAGTGGTCAGAAGATAAGTTGAGGGTGGCTGATGGGGAAGCCTTGTCTGTTTCAAAAGCATTAGATGATCTGGGTGTACCATAATCCTTGCCGGATGTCTTCCAAAATTCATTAGAGTTACAAATACTGGCATTACATGCTCCCCAACTGGATAATTGACTGCCGTCACCAGGATCGTTTTTGCGCTCCATTGAACGGTGTAAACCCGAGGTATTATCACCTGCAGGCCAATTGGAGGAAGTAGGAAGCGGAGTAGAGTCAATAACATTACCATCTTTATCTTTTAAGATAATTTGACCGTTTTTGGAATAATCATTACTTAGACTCAGACTGGTGGAACTTAGGTTGACAGGAGTATTTAGGTTAGAATGGCTATTGTTTTGGTTATAGTTGGCAATTATAAAATAAGATAGGCCGGGGATAATGTAATTATCTGGAATTTGAAAACTTCCATGGTTTTCAACAATATTTTCAATTTTCCAGCCAGAAAGGTCGATATCCCAACTTCGCATATTACGCAGTTCAATCCATTCATCAGCAGAAGAAGAGCTAGTCCCCATCCACATGATTTCGTTGAGGATAATATCCCCGGGTTTCACTTTTTTATCTTCATCATTTACTGGGCTACCAGAAGGAGTTGAGGTGGGTGTAGGATCGGGGGTTGGTTCAAACTCTTCTGGTGTTGGAGTTGGAGTGGTATCAGAAGTGGCTTCTGGGATAGAGGAATGATTCCAAGTCCCTGATTTAATTGTCATAGTCTGAGCACTGGTTTGGGTAGTGAAAGCAGAAAATACCCCGCCATTATTGTTGAGTAAGATAAATTCAGTAAAGGTAATAACTAAAATCAATAAAATTTTTTTCATTTTTTAGATCTTCTCCTCGATTTCTTTTGCCATCTTCTTCATATAGTGGCGGTTCAGGTGAATTTTAAAATTCCTTAATTCAACAACCGCAATTATAAGGCAGGGAATTATTAGAAAGATTAAAATTCCTATGGGTTGACGAATAAAACTTAGAAAATAGCCTAAGTATGGAATAGCTTGATTAACTCTTCCAATAATTAGTGACTGTTGTAATTGCTTAGAGTCGGCAATATTGTTAGCATCCCCTTTAGTTTTAAATAAAAGCCTCGGATCTTGTTTATTTCCATTACTAATAGAAATCACCCGGTGGACGAGTACTCTGCGGATGTCATTAGGGTCCCTGAAAGCAATAATATCATTTATTCGGATTTCTTCGGGAGGGGTTTGCTGAGCAATAATAAGTGAACCAGTTTTTATTGTTGGCTCCATGCTCCCAGAAAGGACAGTATAAAGCCTTAAACCGTTTTTCCAAGGAAAAGCCGCAGCTACTACTAGCCCTACTGCCAAGGTAATTACAAAAATGGTTATAAATTTTGCTATTTTTCTAATCACTATACTCATAATTTATATGTCCTTCAGGAAACGGGCTTCTATCCCGTTTCCTGAAGTATAAACCACTTAATGAGTGGCACTAAGCACTGCAATATTTGCAGTAACTGTCCCAGTGGTGTTTTGGTATGAATTATCTGCGTTTGGATCTAATGTTGCAGAAACTCGAACATCTTTACTTCCACCGGCTGGAATAACTGTGTTCCAATTCCCATCTGCTGGGTTTATGGAAACACTTAATTTATCGCTTAATGTTCCTCCTTTAGTGTAATTTGTATTTCCTTGATCAAATACAATAGGAACATTTCCGTTATTACCAACAGTTACGACATAAGAAACCGTATCTCCAGGAGCCATATTCCCTGAATACCAATTTTGTTCCCAGGCACTGTTGCTGTTAGAAAGCGCGACAAAACCACCTTGATAGGTTTGGGTATTGGCTGTACTGTTTGTGAAAGCAGCGTAAGAACCACCGACCATCATGGCGACAGCAAAAACAGCTGTAAAAAGACTTAAAAAGGCTCTAATCATTTTCTCACCCCCTTTCAAGCTAAAAATTAGCTTTGCTATTTAAGAGTTGGTAGTAGCAAGAGACCAGCAAATTTTAATTGACCAAGAAGGGATAAAAATTGAATAAAAGAAAGCTTAAACATCTTTTCTGGGCAGGGATTTAATCTCTTGTATTTGTCAGTAGTAAAATACTATACACCCTACTGTTGCACTTTCTACCAATCTTGTCAACCGGTCTTTTTGAAGCTGCTATGGAAATTTTGAGGGTTTTTCTTGCAATATCCTTACCCTTCCTTCACCTTAACTTAAGTGAAAAGTTAAAGAATGGAAAATAATGGACATATTTCATTTTGAGGAAACAACTCATGATTTTAAAGGGCAGTCAGTAATTGTTACCGGGGGATCCAGAGGAATTGGTTTGGCTACAGCCAGGGCCTTTTTGGAAGCGGGGGCAAAAGTAGCCATTGGGTCACCAAATTTAGAAAATTTGGCTAAGGCCCAAGAAGAATTGGAAAAATTGGGTGAAGTTTTATCTCTCATACTTGATGTCCGTGATTATAAATTGGTAGAAAATTTTGTTGGCCATGTCATTGAGAAATTTGGCTCGATTGATGTTTTGGTCAATAATGCCGGAATAGCTTGGTCGGGGGAATTTATCCATCAATACCTGGAAAGTATAGATAATATTATTGATGTCAATGTTAAAGGTGTAATTTATATGACTAAAGCAGTTTTGCCAAAAATGATGGAACAACACCAGGGAAAAATTATTAATGTTTCCTCTGGGGCAGGGAAGACAGGGGTGCCTTTGATTGCTGTTTATTCTGCTTCCAAGTTTGCCGAACTGGGTTTTACCCAATCTTTGGCGGGGGAGGTGGATGAGTTGGGTATTAAGGTTTATGCTATTTGTCCCGGGGCAGTGACTACGGATATGCAACAGGAAATTTCCGGTGAAAAAAGAGGGATTAGCCCAGAGAAAGTGGCACAAAAAATCTTGGACCTAGCCAGTCCCAATCCTCCCATAGAAATAGGCAATTGTCTGGAGGTATACTGGTAAAATTTTTGGAGTAATAAGTTTTACAATAAATTAATATTACTTTTCTGTGTATTTTAAGGATGAATAACTCCCTGTGGTCTCTGCCACAGAGTTACCGCTTGGATTATACTTAGGGATGTGACTAACCTTGATGGAGATATTTGGTTTTGGCATCACAACCGGTCGGAATGTTATTACCA
>JAMDBX010000069.1 GCA_023487645.1 Patescibacteria group bacterium
TCCTTAATAGCCTCCAGTGCTACTTTAGCTTTAAATGCCGGTGGATGTTGTCTTCGTAATTTCTGATCCATAAATATTTACTAAATTTAGTCTAACACCACTGTCTAAATTTATGGGTACAGTATACAACTTTTAGGAATCGGTAAATTACAAGCATAAATAAAATTAATCAGTTGACCCTGATGGTGCGATTCATGCTCTACTAAGACCATATAGTTAATCAGAGAACTCGTTCCATCCTCGAATTTTTGAAGAAGGTCAACACCTTCTAAAGCAGAAAAGAGTTTTTTATCTGCTTCCTCCATATGTTTTTTAATTGTTTCAATCGTTATCTCGCCTTCATTATCTAAACTTGAAGCAAATCCTTCCCACGCTCCCTTTGTAATTAAAGGAATATTGCTCTCCTCTGCTCCAATCATGCAGTTAAACTGATATTGAATATCTTGAGACTGGGGAAAAGGAAGTTTTTTGGTTAAATCTTCTTGTTTTAACTCATTAAGGAGATCGTAAGTCATACCCCGAAGCTGTTGCCAATGTTCTTTAACTTGTTGAAGTAAGACATTATTCATATCTGATTAAAATTATTAACCTCAGTAACTCTATTTTCAAGATAGGAAAAAACATTTTCTAAGTCTCTGCCTTTAGCTTGAATAGTTTTAGTTGGTAAGACTGGGCTAAATAAAAACCAATCAGTCTCATAAATTTTTAGGTCAACATAAATATCTACATCTTTTGAAAAACCAAAAGGATAAGCGCAACCAGGTTTAGCACCAAAATACTCTTTTAATTCATCTGGGCTAGCGAGTCTTATCTTATCTATGACTAAGATCTGTTTAATGACATCAAAATTGGCTCGATTACCTTGTAGAGTTACATAAACGACAAATTTATCTCCTGCTTTTAGAACTAAACATTTACCTTCCGTTCCAGTAAAACCAGTTTCTCTTTGGACCTCAGCTAAATCCTCATAAGTAAAAGTAGCCTTGTGAGTAAAGAGCTTGTATTCAACTTTATTGATATCTAGCAGGCGTGTTAAATTTGTATAAGCTTCTTCAGGGTCACTCATTTTAGTTTTAAGGCAGAAGACACAAAGTCACAAAGCGGTTTTCCGATAGCTCTTTGCCAAAATTCATCTTGTTCTGGCTGTTCCATCTCTGCGATATATTTACAACTTTGAGGATCGATTTGAAGTGATTCTAAAGGATAGCCTGGAACAACTTTAGGACTGACCTCGCTTGTAAATACCCTTGGAGAAATAATATTTACTTCACCTAGCGACCCTTGAGGATTAGCTATGCAAACTCCAAATTCCCAATGTCCGTTTATTCTTCCGCCCAACCTTTTAATAACTTCCGAATAATGTCCAAGTAAATCTTCGTCTGTCGGTCTGTCATTTCCATTACCAATCCTTCTAACATTTAAGCCTGGCTGTTGATCATCAGTTAGCCCATCTAAATATAAGGCGTTATCCATTGAGAGAATTATTTGGTTTAAAGCAACTGCATAAGCCAAAGCCTTTTTCTTTGCATTTTCGATAGCAGTTTGTCCATCTTCCTCAACCTTGGGTAATAAATCCTTATTCTCCACGCCTTTTACAGTGATATTAAGCGAAGCTAATGCACCACGGATTTGTTTTACCTTAGCTTCATTGGCTGTACCCACTATAATCTCTATCATTATTTGGTAATTTCAGGAATAGCTGACTTTGGTATTTTTCTGACCTTAATCTTTTCCCATCCAAGCAACTTAGCTTTTACTAATCTATGTAATCCATCAAGTAATAACCATCTATTCTTCCACCACATGATATCTAGAGGATGCAATAAATCAGCATTCATTATCCTTTCATATTCTTTTTTATATTTTTCTGGATTAGCTAACACATCATTTGGTTTAAGATCATAATATCCTCCTGGAGTAAACCAAAAAGGAATATCAAAATGCCACTCCAAATCTTTAATATCCATTTCCTCAACTGGGACGTCCAAAGCCCAAACTTTTTCCTCACTCCAGTGGAAATCAAATCCAACTTCTTCTATAATTTTTGGTAGCTTTTTATTCATACTTTTTTAAGCTTGATTTAATTCTTTGAATATATTCCAATCGCTCCTCAGGTGTAGTTGCTCTTTTGTGGCTTACATTCTCCTCAAACTTATCATCACTGTATCTTGGGAAAATATGCATGTGATAATGAAAGGCGTGCTGTCCGCTGGCCGGTTCATTATTTTGCCTGATGGTTATTCCATCACAACCATAAGCATTTTTTACAGCTACAGCAATCTTTTTACTAATATCTAAAATTTTATGGCCATATTCTGAATCTAAATCATACAAATTTTCAAAATGTTTATTTGGGACAACAATTAAGTGACCTTCATTGCCATCAATGAAGAAAGAATTAATAAAAACACTAACAAAATCATCCTTATAGACTAAATCAGCCTGTCTGAGCATGGTGTCATCATTTTCAACACCTTGAACGCCTAAACAAATTGGGCATTTATAATCTTGAGGGGCATGGTTAAACATTTCTCTAATCCTATCACTTCTGGTAAAATCTATCCATATGATCAAAGCAGTAATGTTTGACCTTGGTGGAGTACTTACCTTAAACAGAGATGACCATAAAAGGCCGAAAGAAAACCTCAAAGTTAATCCCGAAACTTGGCACAAAGCTGGTTTAGGTCTTATTGATGACGAAGTGGCTTTTGAAGAGATGGCTAAAAATCACCAAGTAGATTCTCAAACGGTAAAGGAATGGTTATTTTCCAAAAGAAAACCGAATCTGGAAGTTTTTGAATTACTATCTAAATTTAAACCGGAAATCAAAAAAGCCATTGTTAGTAACAGTTTGAAATCTATCTTTCATCAATTTATGGACCAATACCAACTAAAAGATAAATTTGATGTGGTGATTGTTTCCGCAGAGGAACAAGTAAAAAAACCGGACCCGGAAATATTTTTAAGAGCTTATCAAAGGTTGGGGGTTGACCCGTCAGAGTGTTTATTTGTTGATAACGACCAGGGACATATTGAAGCCGCAGAAAAGCTAGGAATGCAGGGAATATTATTTATAAATCCAAATGATTTAAAAGATAAACTTGTTAAATTAAATATAGTTTAAAAAATTTTTAGTTTAAATAAGGAATTTGGCTAGGATTAATATTAAATTCTTCACAAACTGCAGTATCTGCTTCTTTTGGATCCCTGCTTGCAAATATTAAATTTTTATTTTGTTCATAAAACTGACCGTCTTCGCAATAATTTTTAACAAGACTAAATATTCCCTCATTTATCCAAAGACTGTTTGGAAATAAAACTTGATAAATTTTATTGATATCAATTATTGTCCTGGGGATTAATGAATGATTATCCTGATGATACGGATCTTTTCTTGAAGGAGACGGAATCAAACCAAAAATATTTTTTAAAGATAAGGAGATAATAATATTTTTGTTGCCTTCTTCTAATTTTATTTTAGCTAAACTGATTAGGGTAGCTTCATCTTTAATATTAAATAGCTTTTTGGGAATATATGAGTACAAATTCTTCCAATAAATATCTTTGTGTTTTGCTCTAACAATCTCTTCAATAATTTTTGGGTCTACCACCTCCCCTTTCCAACATTCATCAGTAATATTAATATACTCGGCATTAAATTTTTCTAAAACTTTATCAATTCCTGTACTTTTTAAATAATACTTATCCTGTTTTTTATAAAAATCCCAAAATTTTTTACCACCTTCCAGGTCTGTTTTAAAAGTTTCACTGGGTTCATACTTTAAACCCCTCGATGGTATATAGCTTTCAACAACTATTTTTTTAGAGTTGGGTAGTGCCTCAAAAAGCCATGCTAAAATTTCCGGTTCTGTATAGTTTCCTTTTTCAACACCAACCCAGTTGGGTTTGATAATTACATATTCAGTTTTGATATTAAAAGATTGAATTAACCTAATAAAATCTTGTTTACCAGAAATAACCATGATGCTCTGAGTATAACAGGAAATATTAAAATAACTTAAGAAGTAAAATTTTAAAGTGAGATTAAGTGTTTCAGGGAATCAATGATTTGGTTTAGTACCCCGATTGCCGCTTGGATCTCCGAGGTGGCTGCCTGAACAGTTACTGTAGCTGAATTGGTGGAAGGAGGAGGTGTGACAGTCTCTGAAGGTGTCGGGGTTAAAGTTGCCGAAGGAGTCACTGAGGGAGTTACCGAAGGAGTAACAGTCGGAGTTACAGTCGGTGTGACAGAAGGGGTGACGGTTGGCGTGATCGAAGGAGTGACTGAAGGTGTAACTGTAGGGGTAATATCATCATTTTCATCCTCGTCTTTTTTACCAATCTCTGATCTGGCTGCTTCCGAGACATCTTCTCCTCCCATGTGCTCCCGGGCAATACAGGAAACATATTCACCATGGTTTTTCCATTGATCAATGCTGCTGCAGTCTTGATGTTCTGATTTTTCCGTTGATTCATCATTGTGTTTTGGGGAGTTGTTTTCCCCTTGGGAGGCAAAAGCCGGGGTAACAACAACAATCAAAAGTAAGGTTAAAAGAAAGATTAGTTTTGCCAATGAACTACCCCGTCAGCAAGCTGACGGGGTAGTTCATTCTTAAAAAAATTAAAGGAAAATTTATCGGGAGAAATCCATGGATGAGCTAGAAACTTTAAGAAAAAAATATATTGCAGTTTCAAAACCGGATAATTTGGATTGGTCCAGCCTGGAAAGCCGTTTGGGTTCTCAGGAGCAACCCAAGTCCTGGCCGGTTAAACAATTTCTTTTAAGCATAACTGCCATAGTCATAGTTTTATCGATCTTTACCGGAGCAGCTCAGGCTGCCCGACCCGGGGACCAGCTTTACCCCTTAAGGATTTTAACCGATAACCTCATGGCCAAAGTCAGCGGTGATTCCAGCCAGGTCATCGAAAAAAGAGCTGAGGATATTATTAAAGTCAGCAACGACCCCAAAAAATTGGGTCAGGCAATAGAGCATTACCAACAAACTGTGGAGGATATCAGCCGAGAGGCTAGTGGGCCAGCCAAAAAACAGGAGTTAAAAACAGTCCTCAAAAAACAGGAACAAAAATTTGCTGCGGAAGCCAAGAAAAATCCGGCTTCCCAACCCCAATTGAACCAGTTAATTAACCAGACTCAAAAAGATGAAGGAGAGGTTAAAGGAACTAAAACTAAAGCCAAAGACCAAGATCAGGAAAAAGACAACCACCAAAACCACCGGGAAAAAGAATAATTTTAACTTTCTTCTGGAAAATCTTATCCAAAGTTGTTATGTTGGTACTAGGAATAGTTTTCTAAAAAACATTGCGTCAGATTTTGCGCGAGATTTGCGCGAGATATGATATAATACATCTATGTTTAAACCTCAATACATCATTACCCCGCTGATTTTATCCCGGATAGCCGAAACTGCCGAAATCAAGGCCGCCATTGAAAGGTCACGGGTGCTGCCTTTAAATGAGGCCCAACTGCGAAGGCAGGCGATTTTGCGGATGGCCCACACCTCAACCTCCATTGAGGGTAATAAGCTGGCCCAGTTTGAAGTCGGCAAAGTCCAGGAAGGAAAAACAGTTAGAGCCCCCCAAAAGGATATCCTGGAGGTAGAAAATTATTTAAATGCCTTAATCCTGTTGGAGAAGTTAGCTAAAACCAAAAACCACCTTACCTGTAAGGAGATCCTAGAGATGCACCAAACAGTCACTAAGGGACTGGTGGATGAGGAAAAGTCGGGAAATTTCCGCCCGGCCGATGTTTATGTGGTTGATGATTTGGGAGGAGGCAAGGAGATGTTAAGATATAAAGCTCCACCCGCTTCCCAGGTACCCCACCTAATTGACAACCTCTTGGAATGGATCAAATCCGCCCAGGAGATGGGAATCCATCCGATTATTGCCGCCGGGATCTTTCATTTGGAGTTTGTCTCCATCCACCCTTTTACCGACGGTAACGGCCGGGTGGCCCGCTTGCTCACTCAGCTGCTGCTTTACCGGACAAACTGGGACTTTCGAAAAATTCTCGTTTTGGAAGATTATTACAACCATGACCGTTTGGCCTACTACAATGCCGAACATTTTGACGAGGGAAAAGAGTATCAGGAAGGAAGAGATTTTACCCACTGGCTGGAATACTTTACCACCGGTTTTTTGGTGGAGGCCAGAAAAGCTTTAGAGCAGATCCAGTCCATCGGTTACGGCCAGGTCAGTAAAAATTCCGAACAGATCTATTTAGACCGGGACGAGATCCAGATCATGGATTTTTTAACTACCGTGGGAAGCATCACCTCAGAGGATGTAGTGGATATCTTAAAAGTTGCCAAAAGAACAGCCCAACTCAAACTGAAAAAATTGCTGGATTACGGCCTAATCAAACGCCAGGGCCAAACCACAGCCACTCAATATGTTTTAAAAAAATAATTGAAACAGTTGCGCGTATTTTTGCGCTTAAATTACGCTAGATGCTTTAATTTTTGTTTTCGGGTATAATTTGCAGCAATGGAAAGGATCAATCCAGTAACCGGAGAGGTTTTTACCAAAACAGAAGAAAGAGTTTTAGAAACAGCCCAACACGAATCAGGGCATTCAATTGTTGCCCGGGCTTTAAACGGCATCGTTAGTAAAGAAACAGTAGCCCGGGAAGGAAATATTTTGGGTTATGTCCAGGTTTCTTTTGACCATTTTCCCCTGCATGAAAAATTAACCCGAACTATGGCTACTTTGGCCGGAGGGTGGATGGCAGAAAAAATGATTGGGAAAGGGAATCATCAAGGATGCGGGTCAGACATGGCTAAATTGAATTTTCTGGCAGATTATGTTTCCAGATTTTTTATATTCCGGTAAAATTTCAACCGAACATCTTAAAAACCAGGCTTTTTCTTTAGCCAGTTCTATTTTGTCAAATCAAACCTATCTTCAAAATAGAGCTTTCCTTCTCTACCAAAAGCAAACTATTGTTTAAACAGAAAAGGGAAAATTGCCAGGTTGACCCAAAGGTTGTTATCCCCGAATAGTGTGCGAATCTCCAAAGCCCGCAATTATGCTTTTAATGCGATTTAAATAATCCCCACTCTAGTTGTTTTAAACCGCCCGAAGGACTAAAATATTAGGCAGAATAAGGCTCTTTAAGTTCCAACAATTTCTTTGAGGATATTATCAGTATTATTTCTCCGAACTAAGAAAAATCGATTATTTCCATTACTTAATTTTTCCCATAATTTACCTACTTGTTCCTTATATTCTGTATCTTCATTTGTTGAACGATCTTCTCCCTTGTATTCGGCAAGAATAAATTTACTCTTCTTGGTTTTAATAATAAAATCAGGATAAAACTTACCTGATTTCCACCCTTGAAGATAGAAATCCTCCTTTTCTCTGTTTCTGTACCACCACTCAATGTTTTCTAGAACATCAAGACGCATAGCAAACTCTGTTTCCTCTCCATTCATATATCCC
>JAMDBX010000035.1 GCA_023487645.1 Patescibacteria group bacterium
ACCTAAAACCTCCACCTTACCCATCATGGGAACTTTCCACAGTCTTTGTGCCCGGATTTTAAGACAAGATGGCCGCCACATTGGCTTGGCTACTAATTTTTCCATTTACGATGAAGGTGATACCTTAGATGCCATCAAAGAAGCGATGAAAAGTCTTGATCTCTCTCCTCAAAAAAATTCTCCTACCAGTATCCGCAATACCATCTCCGGAGCTAAAAACGAAATGATCTCTTCTTTAGAGTATCCTCGGTATGCCCGCGGGTTTTTCCAAGAAACAGTAGCTAAAATTTACCTGAAATATCAAGAGATTTTAGAAAAAAACCAGGCAGTAGATTTTGATGATTTACTCCTGTTAACAGTCAAGCTCTTTCAAAACCATCCGCAAGTGTTATGTAAATATCAAATCCAATTCCGTTATTTATTAATTGATGAGTACCAAGATACCAACGCCGTCCAATATTTACTTTCCAAGTTACTGGCCAACCGTTATAAAAATATTTGTGTCGTGGGGGATGCTTCGCAATCAATTTATGCTTTCCGGGGAGCAGACTTTCGCAACATTGTTAATTTTCAAAAAGACTATCCTCAAGCCAAAGTTTTTAATTTAGAACAAAACTACCGTTCAACTCAAACAATTTTGGATGCCGCTTATGCCGTAATTTCTAAAAATAGGTCCCATCCAATCTTAAAATTATGGACAGATAACTCTGGAGGCGAGAAAGTGCAAATTATTGAAACCCGTAACGAGACAGAGGAGGCTTTTTTTGTCGCCCAAACTATTAATCAATTATTAGCCTTGAGTCCTTCTCCCTTTACTCTCAACTCTTTTGCCATCCTTTACCGCACCAATGCTCAATCCCGATCTTTGGAGGAAATTTTTCTTAAAGCTGGCCTGCCTTATGTTTTAGTTGGAGGCATCCGCTTTTATGAACGCAAAGAAATTAAAGATATCTTGGCCTACCTTAAACTTTTAGCCAATCCTCAAGACTCAGTTTCCTTAACCAGAATAGAAAAAATTGGTAAAGGTCGAGCTGCCAAATTTGGGGAGTTACTATCTGAAATACAACCAAATTTAGAAAAATATACTACACTGGAGATGTTGGATCTGGTTTTGGAAAACACTGGGTATTTAGAGTATATTGATGATGGTACAGAAAGCGGTAAATCCCGGGTAGAAAACGTCAAGGAATTACGTTCAGTAGCCGAACAATTTCCCCATTTAACAGAGTTTTTAGAAAATGTCACTTTAGTGGAGAGTGAATATTCCTCAGATGAAAAAAGGCGGAAGAAAGAACCCTTTAAAAAAGCAGCTGTGACTTTAACCACCCTTCATCAAGCAAAAGGTTTAGAGTGGCCAGTAGTTTTTATGGTTGGTATGGAAGAAGGCCTTTTCCCCCATTCCCGCTGCCTGCTTAACCCGGAAGAGATGGAAGAGGAAAGAAGACTTTGTTATGTGGGTATCACCCGGGCCAAACACCAACTTTATTTAACCTATACCCGCCAAAGGCTCTTTTTTGGCTCCCGTTCTAATAATTTAGTTTCCCGGTTTATCTTAGACTTGCCGGAAACGTTAATAGAAGCAAACACCAATTACCAAGACCGTGACCAATATTTAACATCAAGCCAAAGAGATAGTGATGATTGGCTAGATCTGTAACAGTAAATTCATGCGTACCTTGATTGGAGGATTATTACTAACAGCTACCTTACTAATTACCTGGCATCCAGCTCTAACTTTAGTCAAAGCCGAAGAAAACACCTCTCCAATTACTCCCACAATTTCCGAAAATACTCTGCCGCCAATTAAAACAGAATCTCTTTTCCAAGAAAAATTAACAGAAAAAGTGGAAATTATTCCTAAAAAAACCGTCTACCAAGATGATCCAGAAACTGAAGCTGGAACAGACATAGTTGTCAGTGAGGGAGAAGATGGCAAAAAGACCCAAATTATTAAAACCACTTATTATCAAGGGAAAGAATATGCCCAAGAAACTGTCGGTACCGAGACAATTGAAGCAAAAGATAAAGTTATCTCCCGGGGAACAAAAATTATCTGGAAAACTGTGGATACTAATGATGGGGAAATCCGCTTCTGGAAAAAAATACGAGTTTGGGCTACCCATTATGATTCCCACTGCCCAGGATGTGATGAGTGGACAGCTACCGGAATGAGGCAAGGTAAAGGGGTGATCGCCGTTGACCCTAAAGTTATTAAGTTAGGTTCAAAAGTTTATATTCCCGGATATGGTTTGGCTATAGCCGGAGATACCGGAGGAGCTATCAAGGGAAATATCATCGACCTAGGCTTTGAAGACGCTAAAACAGCCGGTTGGTCTGCCCGTTTTGTCGACCTATATTTAATAGACAAAGCAAATTAGCTCTGAGTTTATGGAAGGGTCAAAGGACTGGAAAGAAATTGATTTTAAGATCAATTTTTGCCTCTTGTCAAAACTATAACCTTTCTGTTAACATCACAAAGTATGCCAAAAGCAGTGCGTAAAACCTCTCCATCTAGAAATCCCAAAACAGTTAAAGAGACTTCCTCTGCAACCGAAGAAAGTCATCAAATAAAAACTGCATCTTCTACAAAAAAGAGTCTTCCTCTTCTGTCTTTAATCACTCAACCCAATAAAAAAACTTACCTCATTATTGTTTTAGTGGGATTATTACTCATCGCCTATTTTAAGAAGAATCTCCTGATTGCTGCCACCGTCAACGGTGCTCCAATATCTAATTTTGAACTTTTAGGCCGTTTAAATGAGCAATACCGCACACAAACTTTAACTCAAATGGTGAACGAAAAATTAGTCATGGATGAAGCCCGCAAAAAAGGAGTTACAGTCTCTCCGGCAGAGATTAATGACCGCATCACAAAGCTAGAAGGTAATTTTGGAGGCAAAGATTCCTTTGATGCTCTTTTGGCCCAACAAGGACAAACCCGAGAAGGTTTAAGGTCTCAATTGGGTATTCAGTTGACCATAGAAAAACTTTATGAAAATGAAGCCTCTGTTTCTGCTGATGAAGTCAGTAAATTTATCGCTCAAAATAAAGACCAATTACAGTCCAGTGGTTCAGCTGAACAAACTAAAGAAGCTACGGATATTTTAAGGCAACAAAAAATTGCCAAGATCTTTGGAGATAAATTCAAAGAACTCAAACAGCAAGCAAAAATTACTATCTTCTAAGTTAGAATTACTTTTTAAGAACCCTGAGGACTAGCTTTTATTGTGGTAATCATCTGTTCAACTTCAGCTGAGAAATCTTCTTTACTAGTTGCCTGAGATCCAGAAGCAGACACCCGGTGGGTAATATCTAAGTTTTTTCCACCAACACTCAAACACCAGCGGTAAGAGATGTCACCCTCTCGAGGAGTATTTTTAGATCTTACTACTTGATTTTCCCCTAATTTAACCGTCTCTCCCTGGCAATTTAATTTATTGACTACCAAAACAGTGACTGGTTTTACTGCTCTGTCACAAACTACACCTTTTAAATCTGTCCCTACAGTGGGATCAAACTCAAAATTTTGAGAATTACTACAAGTTAGAACTCCCCAACTATTAACATAACTCAGATTAAACCCTGAGCCAACAAAAGTTTTTGTATTAGAGCTAGTTGCTGCTTGGTTATTACGCAAAGTAGAGGGAACTGGAGTTACCGAAAGTCTAGGGAGAGAGTTTAGGCTGGTGTTTCCGGAAGTTGCTGATCGCTCCCGGGAAGCTTTTCCTAAGTAAAATAATGTTCCAGCCACTGCTGCTAAAATAACTAAGGCCAGTGCTCCAACTATAATTACCCTTGTCTTTGGATCCACGCCTGTATTTTACCATATAGGCTCAAAAACTTAAAGTAGAAAAACGTATATAATATATAGATGGATTTGCGACTTATTACCAGTAAACAAAAAAAAGAGTACAACCAGCATATTGCCCATGTCATGCAATCATGGGAGTGGGGAGAGGTTCGTCAAAGTTTAGGTGCACCTCTACAACGTTATGGACTATATAAAAACGGCCAACTCGTACACGCTTTTCAGTTAACTTTTCACCGCATCCCTTATACCAATTCCACTGTGGGTTATCTTCCCAAAGGTCCTTTTCCAACCCTAGAACTTGCCCAAGCTTTAACTCAAATTGGCCAAGAGCACCATTGTGCCTTCATTAAAATTGAGCCTGATATAGAGGTTTCCAGTACTGAGAATCAGCAGTTACAAGTAGCTTCGTCATTTAAAACCTCCCCCAAACCTTTATTTACCAAACATAATTTTGTGCTGGATTTAACCCAATCAGAAGAAGAGATTTTAAAACAGATGCATCCTAAAACCCGCTATAACATTAAAGTTGCCCAAAAACATGGAGTGATTGTTGAGGAGCGCACCGATGATCAAGCTTTTCAAATTTACCTGAAACTTTACTTTGAAACCACCAAAAGACAGGGTTATTTAGGGCACAACCCCACTTATCATCAAAAAGTCTGGCAAACATTAAAAAAGGCTGGTATGGCCAGAATCTTGCTAGCTTTTTACCAGCAAATACCCTTAAATGCCTGGATGATGTTTAATTTCAAAGATACTCTCTACTATCCTTATGGCGGCTCTTCTGTAGAATATAAAAATGTCATGGCTCCTAACTTAGTTGCTTGGGAGGCAATTAAAATGGGTAAGAAAATGGGTCTCAAAAAGTTTGACCTCTGGGGCGCTCTAGGACCACAAGCTAGTCCCAAAGACCCTTGGCAAGGTTTCCACCGCTTTAAAAGCGGACTGGGAGGAAAATTAGTAGAGTATATCGGCAGTTTTGATTTAGTTTTCAATAAACCTCTTTATCTAGCCTTTACTTCCATCGATAAAGCGATGCCGATAAAAGTTTTTCTCTTAAAACTTGCAGGCAAAATTTAATGGACATTCGCCAATCTCTCTTTTGGGGAAACTATCTTTCGCAAATTGGTTGGAAAATAGAAAAAATCGGCCAACTCCAAGCATTTATCCGCCCCTTACCTTTTTTAAGATGTTCTTTAATTAAAATTCAGCGGCCAAAAAACCCCGTAGACTTTACCGCCGTTGATTTATTGGCTAAAAAACACCGCGCCCTTTTTGTACTAATTGAACCGGAAATTGAAAGTTACTACTCTCAGGACTTTTTAAAAAATGGTTATCAAAAATCTTTCATCTCCTTAACTTATACCGCCAATCTCCGCCTGAATCTAAACTCGACAACCGAAAATATTTTGGCTTCTTTTTCTGAAAATGCCCGCCGCAATATTAAAAAATCCCAAAGTAAATTAAGTACCCAAATTATTTCTTTAAAAAACATTGAGCCGGAGGAAGATTTTCAGACTTTTTTTAATCTTCTGACTACCCTGACTAAACTTAAAAAATTCATTGTGCCCGGATATCAAGAACTCTATCAAAAGATGTTAGCTTTTAAAAAAAACTCTTATCTTCTTTTTGCCTATAAAAAAGGTCAATCTCAACCTCTGGCGGCTTTGTGGATCTTTACTTTTGAAAAGAAAATGTATTATCTTCATACCGGTATTACCCAAGAAGGTTATGACCTCTTGGCCAACTATCTCTTGGTTTGGGAAGCGGTAAAAAAAGCTAAGGAGTTGAATTTAGAAATTTTTGATTTTGAGGGTATTTATGATCAGCGCTTTCCCAAAGAGCGAAAAAAATGGGTTAATTTTACCCAGTTTAAAAAACGTTTTCATGGAGATGTAGTAGAATATCCAGAGCCTTGGATAAAATGTTATCACCTGCTATTTAAATTTTTCTATCTATGCAACAAAGTTCTCTCTCTTTAACTATCCCCTTAACTTTGTTGCCAATACTCCTTTTAATCCTTTGGCGAATCGGTTTAAGGCGCTTAAAACGTTACTCTTCACCTCTTTTAGGGACCATTGGAATTTGGCAAAAATATAACGGAGAAAAAGTTCTAACTATCAATAGTTATCCTCAAGGTGTCTCTACAGAAAAAAATAGCATTAAAAAAAGTTATTGGTTTTTTATTGCGGATAAAATAAACAAATTTTGTAAAAAACGCCCTCATCCTCAGGTTTTACTACTCGGTCTGGGGGCTGCTACTATTCCTAATTTAATCGCTAAATTAAATCCGGAAATTCATCAAACAATTATTGAAATTGATAAATATATTATCCAAGCATGCCGGGAATATTTTCACTTAGACCATCTGCCCAGTTATCAAATTATCCGGGCTGATGCCTATCAATTTTTTGACCAACCAGAGGTTTTGCCAAGGGAATATTTTGATACAATAGTTGTGGATATTTTTACCGGTGATCCCCCGTTTATTTCCAGTGAAAGCAACCAACCCCCCTTTATTAAAAAACTTCTTCCCTTTTTAAAAAATGATGGTTTAATTATTTTTAACCGGCCTAGCCATAACCCCAAAGCCCGCCGGGGGAGTGAACTACTTAAAAGTCATTTAGCTGCTTTTTTTCAAAAAACTGATTTTGTCCATATTGATGATCCCCGAGGATATAAAACAGATGAAGTAATGGGTAGCGGTAAAAAATAGCTCTTACTTTAAGTAAATTGTCTCTAAATTATGTAATAACTCATGAAATTGCTCGTGTTTACCCTTACCCACTTTTTCTCTTTCAATCTTTTCAAACTCTGTTAAAAGCTGTTTCTGTTTTGAGGAAGAAAGGTGCATATCTGCCATGTAATATAAAATATTATCTTCCTTTTCAATATGCTCCGTAAGTAAGGGAGCATATCCTTGGATACTGGCTGTAATTTGTAAACCGGCAGTTTTATCTCCAGCAATATATTTTTCCACTGCCTGGGCCATTTGCTGGACAAACCCCCGTCCCTCGTCGTGTTCTAAAAGCATCATTCCGATGGGTCCATCTTCCTTGGGAATTCCTGCTTCTTCCATTGCAGGAAACAGGACATCCTCCTCTTTGTGGTGATGGCATTTATCCACAAAAACTTGTAAAAATTCTAATAAATCTTGGAGGTGTTTGGGGTCCACCTCTTGATTACTTTTTAACCTTTGGCCAATCTCTTCTAAAATAGCCA
>JAMDBX010000071.1 GCA_023487645.1 Patescibacteria group bacterium
CGGGAAGGATAGTTGAAGTTTTGCCTAATACTCTCTTTCGGGTAGAAATTGACCGTAGCCAGGACTTACCTGAACTTGTGGGAAGGATGGTTTTAGCCCATATTTCTGGGAAAATGCGGATGCATTATATCCGACTTTTAGAGGGTGACCGGGTAAAATTGGAGATGAGCCCGAAATATGATATTGATAAAGGCAGGATTACTTTTAGGCTAAGGTAATAAAGGGCGTGATTTCTAGGGTTGGATGTGGTATTATAGCTACCGCGCTTAGGCGCTAGGTAGAGAATTAAGGAAAAAAATATGAAAGTGCAGGCTTCGATAAAAGCGAGATGTAAATTTTGTAAAATAGTTAAGCGCGAAGGCGTGTTATTTGTCATTTGTTCTCGTGATCCGAGGCATAAACAAAGACAGGGATAAAATTATGAGAATAGCGGGAGTTGATTTACCGGACAATAAAAGAATAGATATTGGGTTAACCTATCTTTATGGGGTAGGGCGATCAAATGTGGTTGAAATAATTAAGCAGGCCGGTATCGATGGTTCCGTAAGAATGAAAGATTTAACAGAGTCGGAAATCGGCAGGATAAACAAGGCATTGGACCATCTTAAGATCGAAGGGGATTTAATGCAGGAAGTTAATCAAAATATTAAAAGATTAGAGGAGATTGGCACTTATCGGGGTATCAGGCATCGCAGGGGTTTGCCGACCAGAGGTCAGCGGACTAGGTCTAATGCTCGAACGAGACGTGGTAAACGGAAAACCGTAGGGACAGTAAGAAAAGAAGTAGTGGCAAAAACGGGAGGCGGAAAATAACTTATGGCTAAAAAGCAATTAATCAAAACCAAGTCAACAAAAAAAACAGTGGTTGCCAAACAGGTTCCTACCGGCCGTGTTTATGTCACCGCTACTTTTAATAATACTCTGGTAACCTTAACCGATCATCAAGGCAATACTTTAGGTTGGAGTTCGTCCGGGGCTGGTGGATTTAAGGGAGCGAGAAAAGCTACCCCTTTTGCTGCGATTACCGCTGTAGAAAAAGTAGCCGAAAAGGCTAAAAGTTTAGGAATGACAGCTGCTGAAATTTACATTAAAGGACCTGGATCAGGAAGGGATGCCGCAATTCGGGCTTTACGTAATACCGGGTTAAATATTATCATGATTGCTGATGTGACCCCTGTTCCTTTTGGGGGTCCGAGAGCAAAGAAGAAGAGGAGAGTATAATGGCAAGATATACCGGACCAAAAAGAAGATTATCTCGTCGTGAAGGAGTAGCCCTTTTTGCAAAGGATGCTGCTTTTATCGAAAGAAAAGGTGCTATCGCCCCGGGTCAACATGTTGGCCGTAGCCGCAGAAAAATATCTGAGTATGGCTTACAGCTTCGAGAGAAACAAAAGACCCGCAGGATTTATGGGGTTTTAGAAAAACAATTTGCCAACTATTATAAGGAAGCTAGTAAAGCTAGAGGTAATACAGGAGAAGCTCTTTTGAGCCTTTTGGAAACCCGTTTGGATAACGTGGTCTATCGGTTAGGTTTTTCCCCTTCCCGAGCCGGTGCCAGGCAGCTTGTTTCCCACGGACATATCAATGTTGATAATAAAAAAGTTAATATTCCTTCTTTTCAAGTTAAACCAGGATTAACTGTTGCTATTTTAGGAAAAATGTTAGATAATACACAAGTTCAAAAGAGTTTAAAAAGCTCTCAAACCTTGCCGGGGTGGCTTGAAAGACAAGCTACAGTAGGCAAGGTTTTGCGATTGCCTAAGAGAGAAGAAATGGAACAGGGAATTAGTGAACAAATGATTGTAGAATATTACAGTCGATAAAATTAAAACTGGAAAATTAACAATAAAAAGTTTAAAATAAAAACCTTGTATGATTAATTTTAAGATTATAACAACTGAACAAACTGATAACAAAGGTGTCTTTGTTATTGAGCCTTTAGAAAGTGGTTTTGGCCATACCTTAGGTAATTGTTTACGTCGGGTACTTTTGAATAACCTGGAAGGGGCGGCCATTAGTTCAGTTAAGATTAACAATGTTTCCCATCAATTCTCTACCATCTCCGGAATCTCTGAGGATGTCACCGAAATTATTTTAAATTTAAAAAAGGTAAGGATCAAATTATTTTCCGATAAACCAGTCAAAGTAAGACTGCAATCTTCAGGCAAAGGTGAAGTTAAAGCCCGGGATATTGACGCTTTGGGCAATGGGGAGATTGTTAACCCTGATTTACATATTGCTACATTAAATACCCCTGCCTCTAAACTCGATATCGAAATGACCGTAGAAAAAGGTGTTGGTTATGTAATGGCTGACGAAAAGAAAACTCAGGAAATCGGAGTCATCCCAATCGATTCAATTTATTCACCGGTTTTATCTGTTAACTATAAAGTTGAACCTACACGGGTAGGGCGCAATACCAACTTTGACAAATTAACCTTGGAAGTTATAAGTGATGGAACTATGAAACCGGAAGATGCCTTACTCTCCTCGGCTAAACTGATCAGTATTTATTTTAAACAAATTTACGAACCAACCTTCGAAGGCGAAGAAGTACAAGAACCTGTGGTGAGTAATGATGCTTTAAAGTTAAGTGTGGAAGAGTTGGATTTGCCGGTAAGGATTACCAATGCCTTAAAAGCAGTGGATATTGATACTGTCGAAAAACTAATGACTACTCCCAGGGGGATTTTACTTAAAACAAAAAATTTAGGGGTTCAATCATTAAGCTTAATTTCCCAAAAGCTTGCAGAAAGGGGCTTGACCTTAAGTGAGGCATAGGGTTTATGGTAAGCACCTTGGTCGTGATAAAAATCAACGAGAAGCTCTTTTTAGGGGCTTAGTCCGTAGTCTTCTACTTCACGAAACTATCACCACTACAGAAGCCAAGGCCAAGGCGATCAAGGGTTTGGTCGATAAACTTATCGTCTCGGGTAAAAAAGACACTAACGCGGCCCAAAGAGTGATCCAGTCTGCCCTACCACAAAAAGAAGTAAATAAAAAATTAATCGAAGTTGCTGGACGCTACCTAAAGAGACAATCAGGATTTACACAAATGGTCAAACTTGGAACAAGGGCTGGAGATGGCGCCATGATGGTGAGGATGAATTTGATTAAAGAGAAAGAAGAAAAAGCTGAGGAACAAAAATTGGATGGGGAAAAAGAGGTTAAACCTAAAAAGACAATAAGGAAAAAAGCTACAACAAAGGAGGAGAAATAGTGAGTACAAATCGGTTAACCGCTTCAGAAATTCAAAGAAAATGGCATTTGATCGATGCTAAAAATCAGCCTTTAGGAAGGTTAGCTAGCGGTATAGCGCAAGTTTTGATGGGAAAAAACAAACCAAATTTTGTTCCTTATTTGGACACTGGAGATAATGTAGTGGTAGTTAACGCAGCTAAGGTTAAAGTTACTGGGAAAAAAGAACAGCAAAAATTATACATTAGACATTCAGGGTATCCCGGAGGATTACGGACAGAAACTTTAGCCCAGGTTAGAGAGAAGAAACCAGCAGAACTTATTACCCACGCAGTTAAAGGTATGGTTCCCAGAACAAAATTAGGACGGCAGATGATTAAAAAATTGCATGTATTTTCAGGGGGTGAACATCCCTTTAAAGATAAGATAAAGGAACAGTAAAATGGCAAACAATCAAAAGCATATACAAAATATCGGCAGAAGAAAAGAAGCTGTGGCCCGGGTAAGGATGATAGAGGGAAATGGACAAATGACAGTCAATGGCCGTCCTATTGCTGAGTTATTTCGGGGCTTAGTTTTTCAAAAAGCTTATCAAAAACCTTTTGAAGTAACAAAGACTTCGGGTAAGTATACGGCAACAATCAAAGTTGAAGGTGGCGGTGCAGTTTCACAGGTTAAAGCGATTGTCCATGGGGTTTCCCGTTCTTTGGCAGGTATCTCTCCTGAATTTCGTGATTTATTAAAAAGACAAGGGTTATTAACCCGCGATGCCCGGGTCAAAGAAAGAAGAAAATACGGCTTGGCCCACAAAGCTCGAGCTGAAAAACAATCCCCCAAGAGGTAAAGGTTGACTTCATTGCTCTTCGTGGTATCATAATCTTGTGAAAACAAAAAAACTTTACCGAAGCGATAAAGACAAGGTCTTGGCCGGAGTTTTTGGCGGGCTTAGTGAGTACCTAAATTTTGATGCGACTATTTTAAGGTTAGCCTGGGTGTTGATTACTGCCTTTACCGGTTTTGTACCGGGAATAGTTGTCTATATCATTGCCGCTGCCATCATCCCCAAAAAATAATTTTGCTTAATGGCCGGTTGAGTCCCAGTCTTGACTGACTTTATCGTATTTGCTCAATTTTTCTTTAAAGATATTTTGTAGCTCTTCCAGATGTCCAGCTGTTTTAGCTTCAAACCTCAAAACCAATTGGGGAGTATTTGAAGAAGCGCGGACCAGCCCCCAACCTTTTTCCGTATAAACCCGGGCTCCATTAATATCCACTACTTTATAGCCTTCATCTTTAAATTCTTTGGTTAACTGTTCAACGATATTATATTTATCTTCATCAGTAGTCGGAACATGGATTGTTGGTGTTGAAACATAATAAGGGGTTGAAGAGATAACCTGAGAGATTGTTTTATCTTTGGTGGAAAGAAATTCTAAGATCTTTAAGGCAGCAAATAAGGCATCATCAAAGCCGTAGTAATCATGAGAGAAGAAAATATGGCCGCTCATTTCTCCGGCCATTGCCGCTTTTTCTTTATGCATTTTTGATTTAATCCATGAATGGCCGGTTTTCCACATAATCGGATTTCCACCATGGGCTTTAATATCTTCTGGCAAAGCCTCGGAAACCTTAACATCAAAAACAATTTTGGCTCCTGGTAATTTGGATAGGACAAGACGGGAAAGTAAAATTAAATAACGATCGGGCCAGATAACGTTGCCTTTTTCATCTACCAACCCCAGCCGGTCGCCATCGCCGTCAATAGCCAGACCTAAATCACAGTGGTTTTTAACGGTTTGTTTACCGGTGTCTTCCATCATCGCCGTGCCATCCGGGTTGGGGGTGTAGTTGGGATAAGTCGGGTCGATGTTGGTAAAATGTTCTACAACTTCACAGCCTGTTCCCTGGAATAACTTTGGGGCAACAATGCCGGCGGTTCCGTTACCAGTATTGACTAAGATTTTAAATTTTTTGGTAATATTTGCCCGGGAAAGGAGATCTTTAATATAAAATTCTAAAACATCTTCTTTTCTGGTTGTACCCTGGCCATCGACAAAATTTTCTTTATCAATAATTTCATAAACTTCCTGAAGCTCATCTGTAAGAAGCGTCCGGGAAAAATCTAAACCAAGTTTTACTCCGTTCCATCCGGCAGGATTATGGCTTGCGGTGACAACAACTAAACCCTTGGTTTTTAAATGGTACTGGGCCCAGTAACCCATTGGGGTAGTGCAAATACCAATGTCTATAACATTGATACCGCTTTCTAAAAGACCTTTGATTACCTGTTTATAAAAGCTTTCGGAGGTTCCCCTGGCATCATGCCCGACTACGCAATCCCAGATTTCTCTCTTGTGCAAAAAGGTGCCGAAGCCCCGGCCGATGTAGTACATTGATTGTTCGTTGAGTTCATCATCTGCTTCGCGGCCCCTCAGGTCATATTCGCGAAACATGGTTTTTTTAAGCTGAGGCATAAGTGTTGTAAAAACTTACAATATGAAGTTTATCACTTCAATATCGGGAAAACCACTCCTTATTCTATGGTCATATCCAAAATGGAGGCGGCAGACCAGGCTTGAAAACGGCATCCGGTTTGGTCGGTTGGTGAGTGATATTCACTGTATCCATTTTCATTTTTAATATAAAGTTCAATTGGACATCCGAAATAGGTTAAAGGCAAAAGTGAAGCTGTTTTAAGTTTTTGGGAGTTTTCATAAAGTTCAAAATTTTCCAGGCCTTCGACGATCATCCCGTTTAATATCGGCCAAAAACTGCCGTTGTGGTAACTATCCTGTCTAGCGTTAAAGGTAGGAGAAAGTGCACTCATAGTGCGGATTCCGGCATCCTCGACAAACATATCCGACATAAAAGCCCTTTTGACAAAGTCGTTGATAAAAAGCGGATCAACTATTGATTCAACCTGACTGCTATTTTGGTAACTTGCCCAAAGGCACAAAAGAGGGTTGGCAGTTACCGTCTGGATTTGGTGTTTATTTCCGTCAAGGGCTTGAACCCCAAAAAATAACCCCTGGTCTCGGAAGATGAACTGTTCGTTAAACTTATCCTTTAACTTATTTGCTTGCAGTGATAGTTTATGGGCAAAGGCAGGTGATTGGGTAAGATAAAATTGGCTCCAAAGTTTTAAAGCCAGCCAAGCATAGGCTTGGACCTCAATTGGGGCAATTGGGTATTTGGGCATTAGTCCTTCTGAAGTAATGATGGATTCGTGGGAGTCTGTCCAGGATTGGACAACTAATCCTCCAAATTGTCGGGTCGGAGAAAATTCATATTCCAAAAGATAGTCTTTGTCCTGGTCTCCAAAGGTAATAATCCAGTTTAACCCGGATTCAACGGCCGGCAGAACGGTGACTAAAAATTCATCATCCGAAGTGAGCTGCCAGTATTTATAGATAGCAATTAAATTTAAAGGTGTTGAGTCGATGGAGTCATAATTGCGCAGTATACCGTCGGGATAGATAAACCAGGGTTTGCTGCTGTTTAGTAGGTGCTCATATTTATCCTTACGGAATTCATGGATAAATTTTCCCGGCTGTTCCCCGCTTTCAAGATTAAATTCTTGGCCTTGGAGGGCAACCAGATGCAGTAGAGCGTTTTTACAAATTTGCATCAAGGCGGGTATTGGTTGTCTTTGGTGGGCTCTTAAAATTTTTAAGATCGTGAGGGCACTGTCCCGGCCGAAGATGCAACCAAAAACCTCTTCACGGCTCGAGGCGTTAATACCGTCTTCACAGGCTAAATTAAGCAGTGATTGGTAGGCAAGTTGGTGGAGATTTTGTGAATCCATAAATTACAACTTGTTAAAACAAGTGGGTAGTTTAACATAATTATATAAAAGTGCAAGTGAAAAATTAACTCAGGCTTTCATTTTAGTTTGTAAATTTAAAGGTGGAGAGGATTTGGTCAAATACAGCTTCGGTAATGTCGTCTGTTAAATTCATCTGAAAGACTATTCCGGGATAACCGGGATTTGGCTGGTTATTGATAAGCGCTCCAATATCTGAGCTCATAGGAACAAAGTTACTGTATGTGTCAACAGAGCTGCTGTTTTTAAGTTTTAATATATTGACACCGTTAGAATTTGTGAATTCTTTCATAATTAACCGAGAAGGAATAACTATAATACGTAGCCCATTAGTAGAAGCATATTTAGTTTGGTATTGATTATCCTTGAATGAATAGCCAATCAGATCATCAAAAGTTACACTTTTTAACCCGATTGGATTATAAGAGTTTGCTTGGAGAAGAGGAGTATTACCTTCAGGGGTGATTGCAGTTTTGTTTTGAGAAGACACTATTATAATACCTTTTTGGGTTGTATTTGGTATGTCAATTTCTTTTAAATCCCCCAAGCTCTCGGCTATTTTAGGTGGTAGTTTAAATAAAATCCCAATTTTTTGAAATTTATATGTTTTCCAAGTAGAAGTTTCGTCCTGACTGATGCTTTGAGTTGATTGAGGATTATTTTGACTGGAAATAACAGAATGGTTTCGCGCAGATTGATTTTTAGTAATACTTAAATAATACACTCCACCTAAAATTAATATTACAGCTATTATCCCAAGGAGTGGCAGGAAATATCCCTTCTGCATATCTTGATTATTTCAAATAAAAAATTAAAGGGCAAGGTTTAAATAGAGGAAGTGGTGACCTTTAAAGATTGCTTCGCTACGCTCGCAATGACAATTTGGCTGGGGAAAACTAACTAGTTACGAAAATTTAAGCTTGGAGTTTGATTGCCGGAGCAAGGGGGAGAGATACTTTTTCTTGAAGTATTTTACGGTAAACTTCCTCATAACCGTCAGCCATTTTTTGGGCACTAAAGTTTTTCAAAGCATAGCGGCGGCAGGAGGTGCGTTTTATTTTGTGAATATTGGTAATAGCCTCAATCATCTCTTCGGTATCGGAAACAATGAAACCGGTTTTTTCGTGGGCAACAACTTCTTTGACTGAGCCTTTATCAAAACCTACAACCGGACAACCACAGGCCATAGCTTCAATCATAGTTAAACCAAAGGGTTCTTTCCAGGTAATTGGATGTAAAAAACACATCGCCCGGCTCATTAAGAGGTTGCGCTCTTTTTCGTCAACTTCACCAACCCAGCGGATGGTTTCTGACAGTTTTGGACCGACGTATTCATTAAAATAAGGCACATCAACACTGTCGAGTTTGGCGGCAATGATAAGCGATAGATTTAAAAATTGGGCTATCTCGATAGCATTGTGGACACCCTTTTCCATTGATATGCGGCCGACAAAAAGCAGGTAGCCATCATGATCAGGGGAAAACGGATAGTCTTCCATGTTTAGACCGTTGTAGACGCAACCGATATGGTTAAGGTTGGGGGCGGATTTGGCTTGGGAGTTAGAAATACTCACAAAATAAGGATTTTTTAAAACCTCAAAAATACGTTTATTTTCCGTATTAAAAGCTCCGTGGAGGGTCATTACCACCGGGGTTTGGGAGATGTTGGCTGCCGATAAACTTAAATGGCCGCTGTGGTCGTGGATAATATCAAATTCTTTTTGTTTGGAATAAGCCAGTCCGATATTGAGCATGGTGAACATATTCGGTCCATAGATATCATTGATTTTAGCTTCCCGCAGTGCCCGGGGATAAACAGAAACGAGTTTTGCAGAAGTTATCGAATCTCCGCTAGCAAATAAAGTAACTTCATGTCCTCGTTTAACCAACTCTTCTGTTAAAGCATAGACTACCCTCTCGGTTCCGCCATATTTTTTGGGCGGTACACGCTCGATTATTGGTGCAATTTGGGCAATTTTCATTTTTCTTTAAAGGTTTTTAGGGCTCTAATGAAGTTTTTGAAATTAATCATTTAATACATAATAAAAAATAAACTAAAGATCTAAGATAAAGAGGTGTAAGAATTTAGTTAGAATCTAATAAATCTCTGATAACTTCAAAGTCTTTTTCAAGTACTTTTTTGATTTGATTATTTCTTAAGGCTGCAGCCGGATGATACATAGGCACAACAAAAATGTTTTGACCCTGCCAGTTGATCTTTTGGGATTGCCCATGGATTTGGGAGATTTTGGCCTCCGGAAAAAATTTATTCAGGGAAAATCTGCCCAGAGTGACAATAATTTGGGGGCAGATGATTTGGATTTCAGCATCAACATAGGGGGCAAAGGCGGCAATCTCTTCCGGCTTCGGGTCACGATTTTGGGGAGGACGAAAACGGACAACACTGGAGATATACACGTCTTCCCTTTTAAGCCCGATACTTTCCAACAGTTTCCCCAGAAGTTTTCCGGCCGGGCCTACGAATGGTCGGCCAGTTTCGTCTTCCTTGGCTCCGGGAGCCTCTCCTAAAAAGTAAACCTTTGTCTCGGGATTGCCTTCTCCAAACACTAGCCGGGTAGCTTGGTTTCTTAAAGGAAGGGTTTGGTCTTCCTCCATCTTTTTTTTGAGCTGCTCCAATTTTTTTATTTTGTTCATTTTAATTTGTAAACCCCTTGTCTTAGGGTAGTAATTTTACCGTTATCAACTTTGATTAAGGTAGAGGGTTGGGATAAAAGTTTGCCTCCGTCAAGATAAAAATCTACCTTCTCTCCAAAATACTGCTTAGTTTCTTCTAAAGTTTGGACCGGGGGTCTGTTCTCAGGATTAGCACTCGGGGCAACCAAAGGCCCTGTTTTTTTAAGTAATTGTAGTAGGTTGGGTTTGTTAGGTATTCTAAACGCTAAGGTTTTTGTTCCCCGGTGAAGATAAAAAAAATTTTCACTGGGGCAGGGGAGTATAATACTTATGGGATTTGGCCAAATATCTTCCAGAAAGGCCTTTATTTTATCTGAAAGTTGGATTTGAAATATATTTAAATCACCAAGGGATGATATTAAAATAATTAAAGGTTTGTTTTTAGTTCTACCCTTTATATTATAAATTTTTTCTACCACTTCTTTATTTAAAGCACTACCAACTATCCCATAAAGGGTATCAGTGGGTAAAACCCCAATCTTACCTTCTTTTAAAAATCTTATAATTTTAAGATTCACAAGCTTTTGCAAAATATTTTCCTAAAATTTTCTTTTGTAATTTTTGCCAATTTATTCGATGTAGTACTTCAGTAGAAAGTAGGTAGAAAAAGAGTGTGTAAGTTATTCCCGAAACAACGTCTACAAAATAATGTTCTCCCATATAGATAACAGCCAGCCAAACGGCCAAGACATAGGGAAAGAAAAGTAAAGCTTTGGTTTTAAAAAACCGCCAGGCAAAAAGGAAGACTAAAAAGGGATAGGATGCGTGCATTGAAGGGAAAGCAGCAATGGGGTTAGGGTTGAGATTTTGGTAAACTGTAGCCAGATCTATCTTGTGTGCAAAGACCCCTAAGGTAGTACTCATCACCTTGTGAACTCCTGGTAAATATCCGTTTTCGGCAGCCATCCATGGTGGAGCTGTAGGAAATATCATATAGGTAATCCAAGCAGCATAAGACAAAAGCGAAATACCGGTGACAAATTCACGAAAATGTTTTTTATTATCCGTCCAAAGCAAAAAGGCAAAACATACAGGCAGGGCAAAGTGGAGAAAATATAGTAAAGTACCTAGAAAATCATACCACGAAGGACTTTCCGGGTTAAAAAACCTTTGCTGCAGGGTAACCGTGGGAATAAACCCAAAAAATTTTTGGTCTAGCGGGATTTGAAAATAACTGACATCGAGGATTAAACTTTTAACAAATACCCTTAGGAAATCATAAGAGATTAAGATAAACAAAAAAGGAGACCAATCCAGAACAAAGTTTCGGGCCCTTTTAACTAAAAGGCTTCCCAGCAGCAACACTAAAATATAGCGGGCGGGAGCAAAGCCTTGTCCTTGGCTGATCATTAAAATAGTCATCACTGTGATATAAGTGAAAAAAAGAGAAAAGGTAAATAATCGATGCTTCATTTTAGATCCTGGTGGTCAAATAAGTTTTGATAGAGTTGATCATTATTCTAACATGGATGAAGACAGAAAAGAACTGTTTAGCCGTTAATTTTACCAAGTTCTTCAATTTTTTCCAGAAGCTCCTCAGTTTCAAATTTGGATAAATCAATCCCTTCTGTGGTTGCAGTAATCAGGCCTTGGATGATTTTGCGTCCCCTTGTTGCAGCCTCTTTTTTGAGATTTTTAATAACTATTGGTGTATCCTTATAACGGTTGTCGGTAATGGTTAAAGTACCACTAAAGGGTGTAACATCTGCTGTAACATCACTGACCTCTTTGATGGGGATATCGTAAATTTGTTCGGAGCCAAAAAATTCCCTGATAATAATGGTGATTTTTTTAGGATAGATAATAATTTCATCAGGAAAAAGATCAAAAGGGAAACGGGAAGTGGTTTGAAAAAGCACCCGAGAAGAAGCACGGATTAATTCATCTAATTTTTTAGCGTTTTCGCTTGGGGGTTCTTTAGGGGTTTTGTTCTGAGAACGCGTTTGTTTGGGAACAAAGGTGATGTTTCCTGATTGTATCATGATAGTTCTCCCGAGCTTGGTATCGTATGACCATGATGTAAGAATCAAGCCAAATAAGGGTAAGTAAAGGATAAGAATTTTTTGGTGTTTCCATACCATAATTTTAGTGTTACTATCAATTGAGGGGTAAATTTAAAAATTATGGATAAAGTTTTTACAAAAAAGCTTGAGGAAGTAGGAATTGAAGATGTTCCCGAGGTTGGCGGCAAAAATGCATCTTTAGGGGAGATGATTCAAAACCTGACACCTAAAGGGGTAAATGTCCCTGGAGGTTATGTAGTTACAGCTGCTGCGTACCGTTATTTTTTACATGAGACAGGCCTACAGGATTTTATCAGAAAAAATCTTGAAGGATTAAACACTAAAAATTTGCATGAGTTGTCGGAACGGGCAAAGACTGTCAGGGACCAGATTAAAAAGACACAATTTCCTACTGACTTACAGGAGTCTATAATTGCCGTGCATAAAGAGGCGGAGAAAAAGTACGGTAGAGGCGCGGATTTTGCCGTCCGATCTTCGGCCACAGCAGAAGATTTGCCTGATGCTTCCTTTGCCGGGGAACATGAAACTTATCTTAATATCCGGGGTGTGGATAATGTTTTAAAGGCCGTGCGGGAAGCGATGGCCTCTTTGTTTACTGACCGGGCGATATCCTACCGGGTGGATAAAGGTTTTGATCATTTTAAAGTTGCCCTGTCAGTTGGGATCCAGAAGATGGTTCGTTCAGACCTGGGTTGTTCCGGAGTAATGTTTACTTTGGATACGGAAAGCGGGTTTAAAGATATTGTCTTGATTAATGGTTCTTGGGGATTAGGAGAGATGATCGTCCAGGGTGAGGTCACGCCGGATGAATTTTTAATCTTTAAAAAAACGCTGGGAAAAGAAAAGTTTAAGCCGATTATCAATAAAAAACTGGGGGTAAAAAACCAGAAGATGGTTTATTCCGATAAAACTCCGACCAAAATTATTGCCACCAGTGAAAAAGAAAGGCAGTCTTTAGTACTTTCCGATGAAGAAATTTTAAAACTCGCCTCTTGGGGGGTAGAGATTGAAAATCACTATACCAAAAAACACGGTAAATGGACTCCCATGGATACCGAATGGGCTAAGGATGGAAAAAGCGGGGAACTTTATATAGTCCAAGCCCGGCCGGAAACAATCCATTCAACCCAAGATTTTTCCAAAATTGAGGAATATGTACGTTTGGAAGATGGCAAAGAGATTGTACGTGGTGCTTCGGTCGGCTCTAAGATTGCCACGGGCACGTCACGGGTAATTTTAGATGCTGCAGAAATTGGCCAATTTAAAAAAGGGGAAATTCTAGTAACAACCATGACTGATCCGGACTGGGAACCGATTATGAAGATTGCTTCGGCTATTGTAACCGACCAGGGAGGCAGGACTTCCCATGCCGCTATTGTTTCCCGGGAGTTAGGAATTCCCTGTATTGTAGGTAGTATCGAGGCCACGGAAAAGATTAAGACTGGAGACAGGATTACTGTTGATACCACAGGATCTGAAGGAATAGTTTTTGAGGGTAATTTAAAATTTAAGATTGATTATCATGACATTGCTAAATTTCCCCATCCTAAAACCAAGATTATGATGAATATCGCCACTCCGGATACGGCTTTTGAAAAATCATTTTTGCCCAGTGACGGGGTGGGGCTGGCTCGGGAGGAGTTTATTATCGCCTCTGATATCGGTATCCATCCCTTGGCCCTGATAAATTATCATAAACTACCAGATTCTGTAAAAAGAAAGGTTGACCTGGCTACCGAAGGTTATAGTGACAAAATCCAATTTTATGTAGACAAATTAGCGTACGGCATCGCCCGTATTGGAGCAGCCTTTTATCCTAAGCCAGTAATCGTCCGATTTTCCGATTTTAAGACCAATGAATACCGTTCTTTGATTGGTGGGGATATTTATGAACCGTCCGAGGAAAACCCGATGATCGGTTGGCGGGGAGCTTCCCGCTATTATCACCCCTCATTTGCCCCGGCATTTTTATTGGAGCTGGAAGCTATAAAAAAGGTAAGGGAGCAGATGGGTTTAGATAACGTGATGGTCATGGTTCCATTTTGTCGGACTGTGGATGAAGGTAAAAAAGTCGTCGATTTAATAAAAAAATCAGGACTTTGCCACAGCAGCAGTAATTTAAAAGTCTATGTGATGTGTGAAATACCATCAAATGTTATCTTGGCCGAAGAATTTTTGCAGGTTTTTGACGGGATGAGTATTGGCAGCAATGATTTAACCCAACTTACCCTAGGTATTGAAAGGGATGGTAATGAACGGGTCCGGGGTATTAGTAATGAAAAGGATGAGGCTGTTAAAAAGCTTATTGCTCAAGTAATTAAAGCTTGCAAAGCCAAAGGAAAATATGTTGGTATTTGTGGCCAGGCTCCCTCAGATTATCCTGATTTTGCCCAGTTTTTAGTTGATGCCGGGATTGAAAGTATTTCTTTAAACCCCGACACGGTTATTAAAACAACTTTGAGAATTTATGAAGAAGAACAAAAACATTGATTTTTTAAATCCTCGTCCCCAAATTTTATAAAAATGGCAAAAATTATAGAAATTAGCCTAAAAACAATCCTTGATTCCCGGCAGGAGGACACTTTAGAAGTAGAGATGTTTTCAGGTGAGTATCAGGTCCGGGCCTCTGTTCCCTCCGGTAAAAGCAAGGGTTCAAACGAAGCCTTTGTTATCAAACCGAAGTTGGCTTTGGAAAAATTTGCCCACATTAAACCTTATTTATTGAACCATGAATTTTCTACCCTGGAAGATTTTGACAATTTATTACTTTCTTTGGATGAAACTTTAAATAAACGTCAACTTGGAGGAAATTTGATTTTGGTTTTAAGCATTGCTTTCACAAAACTTCTAGCCATGGTACAAAAAAGGGAAATTTTTGAAGTTATTTCGGAGATTGCCGGGACTAAGCCTCAAAAGTTCCCTCTGTGTTTTTTTAATTTAATTGAAGGAGGGGTCCATGCCAAAAATTCCTTACCTTTTCAGGAGTATTTATTGATTCCCCAGACTGATTCTCCCAAAGAAAGTCTTGATAGGGTATTAAGTTTTATTCAGGTTTTAGGGGAGAGGGAACATGATGAATTTGGCCGGTTATCTCAAGGAGATGAGGGTGGGTATACGGTTCCTTCTAAGGATCCAAAAGCCGGACTAGATCTTTTAAATGAGGTCAAAAATGAAACAGGGCAAACTGAAGACCGAATCGGTTTGGATGTCGCTGCTTCCGCCTTTTATCAAAATGGAGTTTACAAACTGGGTAATCAATCGTTCAATCGAAGTGAGCTGTTAAATTTTTACCAAGACCTTGAGAATCAATTTACCCTATTTTCAATTGAAGATCCTTTTGATGAAAAAGATTATAAAGGATTTGCCAAAATTAAGGCCCAGTTGGGGGAGAAAGTTTGGATAATCGGTGATGACTTGACTACTACCAATTCGATACAAATTAAAAGGACTCAGGAGAAGGATTGTATAAATGCTGTCATTATTAAGCCCAACCAGATCGGTT
The DNA here is from genome assembly GCA_023487645.1 of Patescibacteria group bacterium. Next base: position 15,242 of record JAMDBX010000071.1, read on the forward strand.
CGGTTTCGGAAACTATCCGGGCTGCCACCTTAGCCCAAAGTTATGGCTGGAAAATAGTTGTTTCCCATCGTAGCGGGGAAACAATGGATACCTTTATTGCCGATTTGGCTTATGGTTTAGGAGCGGATGGGTTTAAATCAGGTTGTCCGCTGCAAAAAGAAAGGTTGGTTAAATACCAAAGACTAATAGAAATAGCAGACACCCTTTCTAAATAAACAATCATTTGGATTTTTGGGGAATAGCTTGAGAGAAAATATTTCTTTGCAAAAATAGGGCTCCAAGTCCAAGAAAAGTAAATACTAAACTGGTTATTATTCCAATAACCGGTATAAGGGTTAAAATGGCATAAATAACCAGTCCCAAGACAAGTGCCCAATAAGGGGAAATTTGTTGTTGAAATGCTCCCAGGATTTTTTGTCCAATTACCAAAGAAACAAAAATTTTACTTAAAAATATGGCAATTAAATAGAAAGCCAAAAGGATTAAGGCCAGGGGGATTGCTAAAATAGTTACCAGCAGTACCAGAACAACTATTGGAGTAATAATGGTAACTAAAATACCGATCCCCAAACTTGCCCAAGGTTTTTCTTTGACGGCATCGGATATTTTTCTGGTAAAAATTGGCATAAAATAAAGCATTAACAACCCGACAATCAGATAGGAAATAAAATAGACAAGGGTGGCGGCGATTTTAGCCCCTTCAAAAGCTGCGGCTATTCCTTTGGCACCTGCCTGGGTTTGAGGTGGAGGTAGATGTTGGGTAGTTTTTCCAGCGATTTTAGCTCCCGGCTGAATTTGGGCTGGGGTAGAGCTGAGATAGTCAAAATTTCCGCCGATATCCGCAGTAGAAGTAAGTGTTACCGGGCCGTTGGCATTAACATCGCCGCCAATAGAGCTGCTGATAGTAGTCTGTCCGGAGGTAATATTTACTTCTTTTCCGATTGGTCCAGCTATATCCGCTGATCCGGCAGTAACTGCCGCACTACCGCCAACTTTGGCGGAATTTACAATATTGACTGATCCTGCCGCCACCGATAGATTGCTTTTTCCTGCTAATCCGATAGTCACCTGACCGCCGACTACCCTCACGTTACCGGTAATGTTGCCGCGGATATCTACCGTGCCTCCGGCAATTAACAAGTCGCCGTTAATTGTGCCTTCGTTGATGATATTGCCTCCGGCCAAATAAGCATCGCCGTTAACCGTTCCGGCTAGGGTGACGGAATTACCACTGGCAAAATAATCTTTATTAACTACTTCGTTTTGGGGTAAAACACTGATATTTTGGTTTCCCTGGGCAAAAATATTAGCAGGAAAAAGCAAGGATGTCATTATCAAAAAAGCTGCGATCAAAAAAATCCTGGACATAACTAAATAATATATTTTCTTATCTTAAAATAATAGTTGTTCCAGATAAAAAAAATGTAACTAATTGGTAAGAATAGGAAAAGAATTATGGAAAATAAGATACAAAAGGAGTAAAATACCCTCTAATAAATATGGAAAAAAGAAATCCTTTAGCTATTTGGAATTTACGGAAAGCCCAGACCAGTTTGGGTACCCAAGGAAGTCTGCAACTTGCGGATAAATCCTCTACGGCAGTAATGAAGGCATCAACTGCCTTATCTAATGAAAGAAGCAGGGGAGTGGATCAATTACAGGAGTTTAAAGTGGTAGAAACCTGTGTAAGGATCAGCAGTGTTGCAAAAGTGGGATGCTCTGATCGCGCCTGCGCTGAAAAAGCATTGGAAAAAGTGTGGCCGACGAAAATTCGCCTTGATAGTATAATCCAAAGTTTGGCGCAGAGTTGTAATTATCCGATTGAAGTTATATCCCGGACAGAAAGATTTAAAGCTCCAATTGAGCAACGCGGGAAGATGGAAGTGACTCCTAATAACGAAATTCGGGCATGGAGAATAGAAGAGGAATCTGATTTTCATGATTTGATAAAGCAATTTGAAGAAGCCATAGGGGCAAAATTAACCCTTGGTGAGGTAAGTCAATCGGTAGCTACAGATGAATCTGGCCTAATAGTAAGTAATAAACAGCTGGGTTCATATGGAAGATATCCGTCTCAAAAAATTGAACTGATTAGAATTGTTGGAGAAACGTTCGAATCGCTTCCTCAAACTCCGGATGTGGCCCAAGTAACCTCTTTGCAACCATCTACAGAGTTGCCTCCGGTGTCACCAACATCTAATACTCCTTCATCCACCTTTAACGGTGATTTTAATTGGGCAAGTAAGGGACTTGCCAGTTCAGAAGAATATTAAATTTTAAAATATTTTTATCCAAACCCTGTATAAATCAGCAGTAAAATGGTAAAATTCTACCAACGGGGTGTAGTTCATCGGTAGAACGCTCGCATGGGGTGCGAGAAGCAGGAGGTTCAATTCCTCTCACCCCGACCGAAGCGAAGCTGAGGGAGGGATAGTGAGAGGAACAAGATCTTTGAACGAAGTGAGAAGTAGCCTTATTCCTCTCACCCCGACTAGTCGGCTCTGTCAATAAATTGACTTTGTTCAGAGTCTTAGACCATCTAAATTAGTGTCTGCAAAACTACAAATATCAATAGAAAAAGCAAAAATAAATAAGTTATTTTACTTTGTGGTTACTGCTGTAATTTATCATCCTCAAAAGAAAAAGTGTTTAATTTTACAAAGGTCTAAAAAAGAGATTGCTCACCCTGGGTTGTGGGGAGTAGCTGGGGGAAAATTAGAGTGGGAGGATTTACAAAATAACCCTATAACCCGAATGAATCATGATATTCCTAATTGGCAGGGAATGGCAGAAAAACTTATTGCCAGGGAAGTTAGGGAAGAGAGTGGGTTGGAAATTACAGACCCCAGATATTTAGAAAGTGTTGTGTTTATTCGTCCAGACGGTATACCAGTAGTTTGTTTGCAGTTTGCTGTCAAATGGAAATCAGGGAAAGTAGAGATTGCTCCGGAATTTGATGATTATGCTTGGGTCGATGGGGAAGAGGTCAAAAAATATGATTGTATTCAAGGTGTCCCGGAAGAAGTAGATCAGGCAATTAAAATTTATTCCCAATAATTTTTTTGTAATTTCCCTACCCTTTTAGTACCTATGTATCCATACACTAGAAAAATAATAAAAAATGGGGGTTGACAATGTTTCGGGTTTTGTTAATATATATTTATATGTCTGGGAATAACGTTGATGCCAAAAAAGCTGCCATTTTAGCTGCTATGCAGCAGATTCAAAAGCAATACGGGACGGGTTCGATTATGAGGTTGGGGGAACGGGCGGAAAAACTCGCTGGCTCGGTTATCTCTACCGGCTCCATTGCCTTGGATTTAGCTTTAGGTGTTGGAGGTCTGCCTTGTGGTCGGATTATTGAAATTTATGGTCCCGAGGCTTCCGGTAAAACTACCTTAGCCCTTCACGTTATTGCCCAAGCCCAGAAAAAAGGAGGAACGGCAGCCTTTATTGATGCCGAACACGCTTTAGATCCACAAAGAGCCCAAAAAGTAGGTGTAAACTTAGATGATTTGTTAATCTCTCAGCCGGATACTGGTGAGCAAGCTCTGGAAATTGCCGATACTCTAATCCGTTCGGGAGGAATTGATGTTATTGTCATTGATTCTGTGGCTGCCTTAGTACCAAAAGCCGAGATTGAAGGTGAGATGGGAGATTCAATGATTGGTGTCCAAGCCCGGCTGATGTCTCAAGCCCTGCGCAAACTTACCGGGGCGATTGCCAACACCAACACTATTGCTATTTTTACTAACCAACTGCGCCAAAAGATCGGGGTGATGTTTGGCAATCCCGAGACTACTCCGGGAGGTTTAGCTTTAAAGTTTTATGCTTCGGTAAGGCTGGATACGAGAAAGATTGAAAATATTAAATCTGGTGATATGGTAGTAGGATCAAGACATCGGGTCAAGGTTGTAAAAAATAAGGTCGCTCCCCCATTTCGGATTGCAGAATTTGATATGGATTCTGATGGTATTTCCCATGAAGGGGAACTTTTAGATGTGGGTATTGAGCTGGGAATTTTAACTAAAGCCGGAGCTTTTATTCGTTGGGAAGAAAAACTTTTAGGCCAAGGAAGACAGGCAGCAATATCCTACCTTAAAGAAAATGGTAAAGAGGCGGAAAAACTGGAAAAAGATATCCGGGAAAAATGGACCAAACAGGAATCGGGTAAGGAAATGGTGGTAGGAAAAGAAAAAGAGGAAGAAACGGGTTCGGTTGAAGAGGCTGGTTAATGCCTAAGATTACCTCGGTTGAATCACAAAAAAAGAATCCAAAAAGATTTAATATTTTTTTAGATGGGCAATTTGCTTTTGGAGCAGATGAAGATCTAATAGTTAATTACCGCTTAGTGAGGGGAAAAATTGTACAACCCCAGGAGGTAGAAAAACTGGTATTTGAGTCTGAGGTCGGCAAGCTAATGGAGAGAATGTATGGGTTGTTTTCAGTTCGAATGCGCTCCGAAAAGGAAGTCCGTGATTATTTAAAAAATTTATCCTTTAAAAGAAAAATTAAAGATAAAGAAGAAATTTCCGATTTAGTGATTGATCTTTTGATTGAAAGATCAAAACAAAAGGGAATGATTAATGATTTAGAGTTTGCTAAAGCATGGGTAGAAGCACGAAGAAGAAGTAAACAAAAAGGGAAGATGATCTTAAAAATGGAGTTACTGCAAAAGGGAATTGACCGGGAAGTGGTAGAGGAAGTATTAAGTGAACCCTTCGACTATGCTCAGGGCGAGGAGGAATTGGCAAAACAAGCTCTAGAAAAAAAAATGAAATCCTGGAAAAATTTACTGGAGGTAGAGTTAAAAAAGAAGGCAACTGAATTTCTGCTTCGTAAAGGTTTTGAATATCAAATAGTTAAGGAAGCGGTTGCAAATGTTATTAAAAAAGGGTAAACTACCCATAGTAAGCTGGAAATTCCAAAGGTTAGTTATGACAGTTATCGTAAAAAGTCATACTCTGGTTTTAATTTAATAATTTTAAATGGCCTTTTGGCCATTCCTTTTGTGAGTTTCCACCCAAAAATATGAAAAAAAGTTTTGGTAATTTTAATTCTGACGATCAATCCCAGGCTCCAATAAACGGAGGGAATTCTGTTGTTAATGAAACAGAGTTGGCTAAAAGAGAAGGTATCTTGGAGGAACGTGAGAGGATTTTAGTTGAGAAATTGAAAACTCTCGATGAAAAATTGGCCCAACAGGAAAAAATTCGCAAAGATCTAACTTCTAAATTAGAAAAATCTGCTAATCTTCCTGCTGAAGAAGCCAAAAAACTTTTATTGGAAAATATAGAAAAAGATTTGGCTGCTGAAATCTCTAAAAAAGTTAGAGAAGCAGAAGATGAAACAAAACTGCAAATAGATGAAAAAGTTAGGGATATTTTAGCCGAAGCCTTACTTCATGGAGTTACTGATTATATTGCTGAATTTACCACCTCCCAAATTCAACTCCCTGATGAGGAGATGAAGGGAAGGATTATTGGTAAAGAAGGTAGAAATGTTCGGGCTTTTGAAAATGCTACCGGTGTAGATTTATTAATGGATGAAACTCCAGGGGTTCTTATTATTTCCTCTTTTGATCCGGTCCGGCGGGAGATAGCCAAGGTTTCTTTGGAAAGATTGATGCAAGATGGCCGTATTCAGCCGCAGCGGATTGAAGAAATTGTCGCCAAAACCCGGGAAGATGTGGAAAAATTAATGTGTCAAGCAGGTGAGCAACTCTGTCATGAGGTTGGAGTTTATAATTTACCCCGGGAGTTAGTTTGTCTTTTGGGAAGATTTAAATACCGGTATTCTTACGGACAAAGTATGATTCAGCATACCCTGGAAGAAACCCGGATTGGGGTGGCTTTGGCAAAAATGTTAGGAGCTAATGCCAATGTGGTGAAACTTGCTTGTTTACTTCATGATATCGGCAAAATTGCCGTTGACGGTGATGAAGAAGGGACACATATAGAAAAAGGGGTACAACTGGCAAAGAAGTTTGGCATGCCGGAGCAAGTTGTTAATGCTGTTGCCGAACATCACGAAGACAAACCTTTTTCCTCCATTGAATCAATTATTGTCTATATTGCCGATGCTATTTCCGGGGCTCGGCCGGGAGCAAGGCGGGAAAATGTTGAAGATTACATCAAAAGGATTGAAGATATTGAACGGATTGCAACCTCTTTTGAGGGTGTGGATAAGGCCTTTGCTGTTTCTGCAGGGAGAGAAGTTCGGGTGATTGTATTTCCGGATAAGGTAACTGATGAGGAACTTCCTAAACTAACCCATGATATTGCCCAACAAATTTCCCAAGAAGTTATTGTCCCCGGCCAGGTCAAGGTGACGGCTATCCGGGAAGTTCGGGCCACTGATTTTGCCCTAACCGCCTAAACTCAAAAGGTTTGGGGAACCTCTTTATTTTTATCTTTCTTTTTAAAGATTACTAATCTTTTTATTTCCATTTCCAGCTGCCAGTCGGGTGATTTTTTTAACATTGCAATATCGTCAATTACCGTTTGCGGCCGCATTGGGTAACTACTCAGGGCTTCATCCAGGATAATATATTGGGCATCATAAACATCCGGGAACATATAGATTTTTTCCCGGTTGGCGATGTGGGGGACAATTGGTGATTGGGCAGAGACCGCTTCGTTTGAGGGGATTTTGAGAAGGGCTTGGTTGAGATATCCAAAGTGGACTCCATCGGCAATATTCAGTTGGGGTAGCACCCAAATGGCACTAAACGGGGATAAGCTGCCAAAGACAAGAAAGAAAAGTAATAGGTAAAAAACAACTTTTTGAGGCAGGTGAAATTTGGCAATTCCTAAAATTGCGCTGACAGCTAAAAATGGTTGTAAATTGGCATTGTAATGAAAGGCTGTGCCCCAATAATTAGGTATGGTAGAGGTAAAACGCAGGTAGAGTGCAGGAAAAACCGTCAACCAGCTTAGGGGAGATAATATAGACAGGAAGGCAAATTGGCGGTAGACAAAGTCTAGAGTATTTATTTTAATCGGAGAATTAAAGAGCAGGTCGGAAAAAATGGTGGGATGGGTAAAAAATAATAACCCCAGGGTGAGGGGGTCGTTTAATGGCAAGATGGACGTTCCGATATCTAAATTTTCACTACCCGGAGAAAGCCAGGGAATGATCGTAAATTTAATCAAGTAGAAACTAAAAACTGCAAAAATGGCAGTAATAAGACCAATCTTTTTTTCTTTTTGCAGGATCTGGAAAATTCCCAGGCCAAAAATAAAGACAGGGACATCTTCCTTAAATAGAATACACAAGACAAGTACCAGCCAATAAAGGTTCCATTTTTTAAAATACCAGGCATAAAGTAACCAAGATAAGGGCAGGACAGAGATAGTGGCCAGATGAAAATCAAAACCAATAGCTGAGAGTAGTCCTGGTGAAGTGAGGTAAGCTAAGGTAATTAGAAAACTAATTAGTATATTTTTTAATTTATCCTGGGCAATAAGAAAAATCGGGATACTACTAAAAGCTACAAAGGCCGCCTGGATAATTAGTAAAGTGACTGCAGAGGGAAAAAGGGTGTAAATTGGTGAGAGCAAAAGCATAATTGGACCAAAATGGTCGGCTAAAGTAAGCTGGTGCAAGATTGTACTGTAGGGTATTTGTAAGTGCCCATATAAAAAGGAAGCTTGGACATAAATTCCCAAATCCAGGGCAGCAGAGTTATAGGTAAGATGTTTGTAAATGGAAAGGTTGGAAAAAATGATTAAAAAAAGGGTGGCGAGTAAAAATGCTGAAACAGAGTGACTATTGCTTAAAAAAAAGAGTTTTTTAATCATATCTAGTAAGGTTTACCCTTTTAAAAAATACACTATTTACACTAATACGACAAGAGGAAAGAGGCCTTTACAACAGAATAAACATTTGCTAAGCTACATCAAGACAAAAATAGGATTAATTTCAAATGACAAAAAACGAGCTGATTGAAAAAGTTGCGAAAAAGTCTTCTCTAACTAAACGGGCTGCTAACGATGCCGTCAACTCTACCTTTAATTTAATTCGGGATTCCCTCAACCGGGGAGAAAAAGTGGTTATTTCCGGATTCGGAACCTTCCTTATTCGCTCCCGGGCAGCCAGAAGAGGCAGAAATCCCCAGACAGGACAGGCGATTCAAATTCCCCGTAAAAAAACTCCGGGTTTTACTGCCGGTAAGACCTTAAAAAGACAAATTAAATAGTTATTATCCATATTAGCTTCAAAATGAATAATGAATAGATTTAGCATTTTGATAGGCAAGGGAACCTTCTTTTTTGTTCTATTTATTGGTTTGATACTTTGGTCAATTTGGATTATCCAGACACACCTTTTGCACGCTATAGTTTCTTGGGATGAAGGATTCCATGGAGGATCAGCACTCTTTATATCCGAGAGTTTAATGCACCCTCTGTCTGTAAAAAGTTATCTTTATATTGCTCAAGATTTCATTAATGGATTGATTTGGTACTTACCTCTTTGGTCTATTTCAGCAGGAGTACTAGGATCACTACTTGGTCCTTCAGTATCTACCTATCGTTTGGCAACTTTAATTTTTGCTTGTTTGAGTATTTTTATAATTGCACTTTTTACTAAAAAATTAGCCGGAAGTAGGGCAGGATTAACTGCTGCAGTAACTCTTGCTTTTGCTCCGATATTTATTATTTATAGTCATCTGATGATGATAGAAGTACCGCTGCTGTTTTCTACATCTTTAGCCTTATTATCTTTTTATCGGTATCTTAGCAAAGATAAACTTACTGCTTTTGATTATTGGATTACTGTCTTAGCTTTTGTTATTGGTACTGCCACAAAAGTTACCGCAGTTGCCATTATTAACGGAACTGTAATTATTTTCGGTGTTTTTCTTTTCCTCTTTTTTAAAAAGAGTTTATTTTGGAAACGGTTTTATTCACTGTGGACAGCAGTTTTTTTAGGAAGTAGTCTAGGAATATTTTTAGGTTACTGTTTAATAACCCACATTTTTTTAAAAGTCGATATGATTAGTTTTTATTTACAACAAACACGTCAGCTTTCTACTGATAATTCGAATATTGCCTTGTTATTATTGAAGACTTTACTTACCAAAATTACTTATTATTTGCGGGATTTTTCCCATATGCTTCCTTTGACTGTTGGTTGGTGGGGATCTTTATTAGCTTATATTATCTCAAAACGTTCGATAATTTCATTTTATCTTGCAGTGTGGGCGATCGTTTCTTATCTTATTTTTAGTTCTGTCCAACCGCAATCCCCCCAGTATTTATTACCTATTTTTACACCTTTAGCTATCGCAGTAGGACTATTTTGGGGTGATTTCTTTGCTGGTAAAAATAAGCTGGTGAACGGTATTTTGTTTATAGTATTTAATATTGGCCTAATTTGGTTAAATCTTGTTTATTTAGATAAAAGTGAGGTAATTAATTGGAGAAACCAAATTACCAGCCAAGACCAAGCGGTGATGTCCGTAGTTGCCAAAGTAAATCCGGGCGATAGGGTGTTTTCTATAGGTGATGGAACCAGGTTTTTGCTGCAATTATCTGGTATCTCTAAAAATTTGCAAACTATTAATGGGGCATCTTTTAATTGCAAGAAGGAGATGCAAGAGAGTAGCGAATGGATAATTTTTGACCATGAATTTAAACAATTAGCTAAATTAACTCCCGGTCAAGGTAAAAATTGGGTTGAAACGGCATCTTTTTCTGGATCTGAGGAGACTATTGAAGTATTACATCATATTAATTTTACGGGAGATTTGACTATTGAAGGCAAAGGATTGTCTATTGATTGTCCTCGACTGTTGTTGCTTGGTAAAAACGAAATTATAATTTATGCTACCCCGTATTTACAAACTAATGTGAATTTAGATAAAGATTTGAAAATTGTTTTACAAGCTCGCAAACGTAAAAATAAAGCCCTACCTTTGGCTGAATTAACTGTTAATAAAGAAGACCTTAAAAAGCAAGAAGGAAAAGAGCAAATATATAAAGTATTCTATAACCAAAAAGAGGGTAACCAGTTTATATTTACTTCATTTGAGGTTCCTGAGGGATTAAATTTTAAGATTAGGAAAATAGAGATTATTCCTTTATAGGGAAGTTCTTGACTTCCCTACTCTTTCTATATTATTATGTATCCACACATGAGTAAACCTAAAACTGAGCGTTTGGTAAATGTTCCGGATGAGCTTTTAAGAGAGCTTTTGACCGATTCCGAATGGCGGATGGTTAAACAACGTCTTTTGATTTTAAATCTCTTGGAAGAAGGGCTTTCAATCAGAAGAATTGCTGAAGAGGCAAATGTCGGTACGGACACGGTAGTCCGGGTAGCCCGGATGGCAGAGAAGAAAAATTTGCGTAAGATTTTAAATAAAAAGAATACCAACTCCGCCCCCACCCCTTGGGTGTTTGGTAAAACCGAAAAATCCAGCTAAATTTTTATGAAATCTAAAATATTGGTAATTTTAGGCCCGACAGCTACCGGTAAAACCGATTTAGCCTTAAAACTGGCAAAAAAGTATGATGGCGAGTTGGTGGCTGCTGATTCCCGGCAAATTTATCGGGGGTTGGATATTGGCAGCGGCAAATTACCCGGAAAAAAAGTTTCAGTTCAAAAGGGAGATGGATTTTGGGTTTTGGATGGGATTAGGGTTTGGTTGTATGACATTGCCGACCAGCAGGTACGTTTTAATGTTGCCGATTATGCCATCAAAGCCAGAGTGGTGCTTGATGATATTGTTAAAAGGGGTAAATTGCCGATAGTTGTAGGAGGAAGTGGTTTATATATCAGGGCTCTGATAGAAGGCATACCCAACCTGGATATTCCTATAGATGAAAATTTAAGAAGAGATCTGCAGCTTCTAAATCTCGAGCAGTTGCAGAAAAAATTAAGGGAGCTCTCCCCTGCTAAATGGAAAATTTTAAATAACTCTGAAAGAAATAATTCCAGAAGACTTCTCCGCTCTATTGAATTAATTATGATGTATCCATACACCAATAAAGTTCAAAAATCAAAAATCAAAAATCAAAGTTATCACACCTTGAAAATTGGGCTCACTGCTCCCCGATCAGTTTTGGATCAACGAATTAATTTACGTTTAGTTTTTCGCCTCAAACATGGGTTGATTGAAGAGGGGAAAAAGCTATATCAGGAAGGATTAAGTTTGGAAAGAATGAAAGAGCTCGGTCTTGAGTATGGGTCTTTGGCTGATTTATTAAGCGGCAAAATAAACGAGAGGGAACTAGAGGAACAATTACAGACAAAAATTCATCAATATGCTAAAAGGCAGTTGACCTGGTTTAAAAAAGAAAAGGGTGTGAAGTGGTTTGATATTACCGACCCCTATACCTTGGAAAAAGTAGAAAAGTTAGTAAATTCGTGGTACGATGCTGTCGATGACCAGAAGAGGAGAATATGACTAGAAGGGTAGATATTTCATATAAAACAATTATTTTTATTGCCGCTTTTGCAATTTTATTGTGGATTATTTATTTAATCCGCGACATTATTTTGCTATTTTTTGTTGCCTTTATTTTTGTATCTGCCTTGTCACCTTTAGTTGATAAGCTTATAAAATGGAAAATTCCCCGCTCCCTTGCTATTTTAATTGTGTTTTTATTGATTACTTTTCTTTTAGTATCGCTGCTCGCGATTGGGTTTACACCCTTAATAAACCAAACCAGCAGCTTATCGCAACGTTTAGTTGAGGCCATAAGTTATCTGCTAAAAACCAGTTTTGTTGACCAGTCAGTTGTCCAGCAAGAACTTTCTAATTTATCTCGGGATATCATCAGTTTTACCCTTAATGTTTTTGAAAATTTGGTCCGGATAGTAAGCGTAATTGTTGTTACTTTTTATCTTTTATTGGATCAAAGAAGGATAGAGGAATGGGCAATCTCTTTATTTATCCGCCATGGGGAAAAAACCAGAAGGCTGTTAGAAAAGACCGAAGACAAGTTGGGCGCTTGGTTAAGGGGACAGGTTGTTCTGTCGGCGGCTGTAGGAATTTTAGTCTACTTGGGCTTGGTTGTTTTAAGGGTGGATTTTGCCCTGCCTTTGGCCATTATTGCCGGTCTTTTAGAAGTAGTACCAATTATCGGGCCGATAATCGCCGCTATTCCGGCTGTGCTGATTGCTTTGACAGTTTCTCCGCTTTTAGCTGCCTTAGTCGCAGGATGGTATTTAGTTGTCCAACAAATTGAGGGGCATATTATAGTGCCTCAAATTATGAAACGGGCAGTAGGGCTTAATCCCTTATTGGTTATTTTAGCAATTTCTGTAGGAGGAAGATTATTGGGTATCGGTGGAGCTTTGCTGGCGGT
>JAMDBX010000021.1 GCA_023487645.1 Patescibacteria group bacterium
TGGTAATAACATTCCGACCGGTTGTGATGCCAAAACCAAATATCTCCATCAAGGTTAGTCACATCCCTAAGTATAATCCAAGCGGTAACTCTGTGGCAGAGACCACAGGGAGTTATTCATCCTTAAAAAGAGATTTTAATAAATACAAACTTGTTGTTGCAGGAATGTATTTACTGTCAGTATATGGCTGGGAGTTGGCGAGCATTTTTAGAAGTGGATATTATTTTTTTAGGCATCTTGATGATGTATTAGACGGAGACAGACATGTGAGCTGTTGCCCACTATCTTACGCACAGGATTTACGTTCACAAATAGAAACAGGCAAGTTCAAGCAGGGCTCAAACATTACAGTTTTAGCTAAGCATATTATGGACAATTTAGAAAAATTGGAAAAGCCAGGAGACGATCTTAAATCTGATTTCCTAAGCGGGATGGATGGACTAATTTTTGATTACGAAAGATCAAGAGAGAGACGAGTTTTAACAGCCCAACAAGTAGAAGATTATTATTCCAGGGCTTTCGGCCCAGTTGTTAATATTGGCCTAATGGCTCTACATCCCTCTCTAAGATCTCGAGACATGCCGGTCTTGTCATACGGTCAAGGAAGAGTTTATTCAGTAAGAGACCTAAAGGATGATTGGACAAAAGGTATTTTGAATATCCCACAAGAGGTATTACAAAAAGCAGCTTTAACCGGTAATTCAAGCCTTGAAGAAGTTCAAGGTTCTACTGAAGTTCAAAGTTGGTTTGATTCAGAACTTGGCGCTACCAAACCAGAGCTTGTTGAGCTACAAAAACGATTAAAATATGAAGGTGGTGCTACCAACTTTATTTTTGGTGGATTAATCAAGCCAATGTTGAAATTTATAGACAAAAATAATTTATCTTGTGAAACAAACTGAAGTACCCAGTAGGATGAATCTCTCGCCTAGGGCGAGCCGAACCTGCTTCACCACTGCCCTTCGGCAAGCTCAGGGTTATAACGTGGAGCGCAAATTAAATTCCCCATGCCGCTAAATTTAATTAAGAACCCCGATGAATCGGGGAATCTTAATTAAAGTCGCGATGAGGCGACAAAGTTTGAACAGCTACCACCTCTCGTAGCATTAATTTTATCACACTGGCAATCGGACAGATTTGATAGCAGACTTTTGACTGATGACCTGCGTTCACTTGTTCGTTTTTGGTGGGACTGCAAAAAAGTTAGTTAAACAAAACAAGGGCCTAGTTAAAGCATTTGAACGCTATAATAAGCGTTACCTTGCTGTGGGTAAAAAGCCAGATGTTAAAAAGCTTTTACCGGAAGATCTTTATTCCACCATGCGTCTTGAGGGAGAAAAAATTACTAAAAGAGAAGCTCAAGCCCTTTACTAGGTAATTTCTTCTGCCTAAATTAACGGGGCTAAATCAACCAAACCAAAATCTGCAACAACTTACAAAGAAACAACTTTTGGTATTCTTCCCCGTTCTAAGATAATTGAGCTTGAAAAAAAGGGCATTAAGCGGGCTCAGGGCTATATCTTAAGCCTGGGAGAGAAGAAAACTAAAATAACCCTAGATCTAATTCTTGAGGTACACAAAGTTGGTTTTGGTTTTATATTTCCTGAGTGGGCAGGTAAATTTAGGGTTGAGGATGTAACAGTGGGAGAATATGAACCACTATTAAAGCCATGAAAACAACTGATAACCATGACTATTCCAAGTTAGAAAAACTTATTGCTAATGCCCTCAAATAAAGCCTGGAAAAGGTTTAAAACTTTTTTTATCCGTGTTCACTTGTTTACTTTGAGCCTAATCCTTTACTATTTTACCTGGCACTTAAGGACGGTTTGGCCTCGGTGGTTACTCCAATAACCGGAGCTTGCGGTGTAGTTACTTTGTTTTTGGCCATATTTCACTTAAGGAAAAAGTTACCAAATTCCAAATTTATCAATTTCCTATACTATACCCTGTTATTTAAGAAAAAAGAAATTATGGATTTTCTAACTACCATTAGGGATTAGAAATTACCATAAACTATTACGAACAATTGTTGTCTAGGGTGCCAGTACAACAATTTGACTTTTACATATATCTTGTGTACTATGCGTGTATTATGATGCTAGAGACCAGACCAAATATTTTTCAAGAGGGGTGGAGGAAATTTAAACGACCAGAAAACTTAATACCAATAAGTTGGAGAGTATTTGATTTTTTTGAAGATGCAGGAATAGCAGCAACTGACCCTTCACGCCCTTTTGGTATTGATTGGGAACGAAGAACCCGTAGATTTAACCACGAAACAGTTTTACTAGCAGTTTTGCCTATCGAAATTGTAGCTAAAACAGCAGTATTTTTTACGGTTGGAGTACCAGCTATAACAGCTGATGTTGTATCTTCACCCCTCAGATACAGTTGGTCGATAGGCAAGGTAATCCAAGAAAGAAGACATCAACGGTAATTTCCTATTCAACAAGCTAATTGTTAAGGCTAGCGCGCCTAATATTTTCTCGCAATTATCCCGAGCTAGTCAAAGGGTTGGAACTAAGTAGTAGATTCACTTACCCAATGGAATATTTTAATGAACATTAGATTTAATTCAAACTTAGCAACCAACTACCATGAGGGACTGGAACAAAGTATATTCAAGATGTGATTAATGAAAACTTTGTCCTACTTGGCATATTTATAAACTTTCTCGGTGGTCTCTCTTATATCAAAGATACTCTCCAAGGAAAAGTACAACCCAATAGGGTAAGCTGGGGACTTTGGGCTCTTGCAGTTGCGATCGCCTTCTCTGCCGAGGTCAGCCAAGGTGTTGGTATTCAATCCCTGACTACTTTTATGGCAGGTTTTATGCCACTGCTAATTTTCCTATCTTCCTTTGTAAATAAAAAGGCCTACTGGAAACTTACCAAATTCAACCTACTTTGTGCGGTACTATCTATCTTTGGGTTAGTTTTATGGCAAGTAACAAAGATTGGTAATTTAGCCATCATCTTCAGTATCTTTGCCGATTTAACTGCAGACATCCCAACCCTAGTTAAATCATATAAGTTCCCTGAAACGGGAAACTGGATCGAGTTCTCTTCCTCATTTATTAGTGTGAGCATTACTATGTTGACATTTAAAACCTGGACTTTTGCTTATTTTGGTTTTCCTCTTTATATCTTCTTTTATGACGTAATCGCCTTCCTTCTCATTAAGTTCAAACTAGGAAAAAGAATAAAGGTGAGATAGCCAACCTAAAGGGATTTGAACCAAATCAGCTTCAATAATTAGGAGAAAATAACAAAAAGGTACAAATTTAGCTTTAGGCGCGCCTGGAGGGATTCGAACCCCCGACCTAATGATTAGAACTCACTTGCTCTATCCGCTGAGCTACAGGCGCATTAAAAACTTAGGGGATCTTCTGCCTTAAAAATTCCCTTTGATTGGCCATTTTAAGAAAATATTATGATTTTAAAGAGCTGGTTTCAACAACTGTCTTGCTCTATCCACTGATCCCGATTTAATCAGGGCTAAGCTTTAGGGCTTAATGTGTATTTTACATGATTTTTGCCTTTAGGTAAAATCCTAAAGGTACTTTACTAGCTTTCCAATACCTATTACTATTAATATAGCCTATGTTACACCGCCTTCTACCACTTGCATTTTTAGGAATGGGTATCTTTGTTTTAGTTCAAGTTGTTATGCCATTTGCCTCCTATAAATTATGGGAAATGGTTATTTACCAGCAAAATACACCCCTGGTTAGTCCGGACCTGGGTGACGGGAGTGTCCTGGGAGTTTCGGTAAAAAATTCGGAAAATTTCCCGGCAATTGTTTCCAATAACTACCGTAAAGGTCCCCCTCCATACAGGGAATTTTACCTTACAATCCCCACTATAAATCTTGATAATATTAAAGTTGTAGTAGAAAGCAATAATTTTGACCAAAACCTGGCCCAAATGCCCGGTACTGCCCTACCCGGAGAGAAAGGTAATGTTTTTATAACCGGCCATTCCTCCCTCCCTATACTTTATGACCCCAAAAACTTTAAAACTATCTTTACTCATTTGCCGGAAGTCAAAAAAGGTGACCAAATCATTGTAGAAGCTAATGGACAGTATTTTAATTATGAAGTTCAAAGCCTTAGAATTGTCGACCCGAAGGATGTATGGGTTATTAAACCTCCGGATAATGAAGGCAGATACCTTACATTAATGACCTGTGTCCCCCCGGGACTTTATATTAAGAGATTAATTGTTTTGGCAAAACTCCAATGAAAATCTCAAATAATTACAAAATGTTGCTTTTCGGGAATGTAAGTGTTTGGTATAATAGTTCCAATAAGCGGGATTAGTTTTCGCCAAGGCGAATCCGCCTCTGGCGGACAGCGGTAGAACGGTCGCCTCAGGCGACATGTCAGGGGCTAATGTATTATACATATGTATTAAAGAGTCTAAAGAATGGAAAATTATATACTGGATCTACCAATAATCTTGTTCGACGATTAGAAGAGCATAATAGTGGAAAGTCAAAATATACAAGGTTAACGAGACCATTTAAAATAATTTATAAAGAGGAATTTAAAACCAGAAGTGAGGCGCATAAAAGAGAATTATTTTTAAAAACTGGAAAAGGTCGAGAATGGTTCAAAACAATTTTAAATAAGCGGGATTAGTTCAGCGGTAGAACGTCTGCTTTCCAAGCAGAATGTCAGGGGTTCGATCCCCCTATCCCGCTCAGAAAACAGAGATCGGGCCTTGTGGCTGTTTTTTTTGTTTCCCCAGATGATTAAAGTGAGCTATACTGCCTAAGAGCAATGCCTATATCAGATAGCATCCTCTTGCTTTCTCCCGCTTTGGAAGGGTCATACGGATCTTTTGCCAAGCCATAGGATCTTTCAATAATAGTTCTTACAGAAGGAGGAACCTTTTGCCAAGCACCTTCTGGCAGATTTGCATATTGTTTTTTAAGCTCAGTTAGGCTAGTTCCGGTTATAAGTTTGAAAAGCAATTCACTAATTCCTTTCCGATCATAGCCATAACTTAATCCTTGGGTTTGTTGAAGCAGTATATTTTGTGAGTTGGCCCAATCAATTAAGCGTAATTTATCCGCAGCTGGATCCCAAAAAATGTTTTGTAAAGCTCCTGCCTCAAGGTCATTGTGAGTTATTCCTGTCTCGTGAGCCTTAGTAATAACAAAGGCTAATCTTGCCGCAATGGTTAGCGCCTCTTTTGGGTCTAAAGTTTGCCTTAATTGGATGTAACGTTCCAGGGAAATAAATTGTCCTCCAAAACCTTGACCTATATATTCCATGATGATATAGGGTGCATACCTGCTTAATTTGTCTGCCTCTTGGAGACCAAATCCAAGTATCCTTGGAGGTCTGCCAACAGCAACGTCAGGAAAGAGAGCATTCAAAATTCTTAAATTTAGAATCTCTGTATCAAGATAGTATGCCATTTGAGTTGGGTCTAATGAAAGAAACTGTTCTTGATGGGCTACTTTAATAACATACATTTGGCCTTCTTTGGGTTGAACAAGCCACCTACCTGGCTGTGATGGAAAACTATCTCTTGCTCTTGCTGAGATACCGGCTCTAGGTAGAAGTTGACCTAATCCTTGAGGAGTAGAATATTTTTCAGGAACATACACAAAATCATAAACTGTACCGGTTATTCCTTGATCACTTAAAAGATGTAATCCAAATAAGGGATCATTGCCTTCTAAAAGTGTGGGGGATTCATGTGCGGTCTGCGCCTCTGGTCTGCCTGCTCCTGGTATTGGTTCACCTTGAATACTCATATAAAAATTATTATACACAACCGGAAAGCATTTTTCTCATTCTACTTGATACACTTCCTTAAAAAAGCCTCCATTTCTGGAGGCTTTTTGTACCAAGTTTATTTGGCCTTAGCTTTGGCTATCACCTTAACTTTTTTGGGAGGTGCTTTTTGCACTTTCTTAAAAGTTAAAGTTAGGATCCCATTTTCCAGTTCAGCCTGAGGTTCCTCACCCTCTGCTACTGTTTCTGGGAGTTTAAAGGAATAGTTGTAAGAGGAAGCCATCGAGGTCATAAAATACCTTCTTTGACCCTTTTCCTCTTGCTTTTCCTGTACGGAAGCTGTTACCCGGACTGTCCGGTCCTCAACACTGACATCGATCTTGTCTTCCGGTATTCCCGGAAGCGCCAACTCAGATACAACTGAATCATTAGTTTCGTAGAGATTTAATCCTTGTCCCATTAAACGTGAGAGTGCAGGGACTGTTGGGAGCTCTAAATCATCTTCCCAAATGGAAGAGATGTTCCAAGGATTCCATTTAATAACTGGCATTGATTTCACCTCCTTTATCAATTTTTTCGTTAGCACTAATATACAAAGACTGCTAATTTTTGTCAAGGAAGAGTTTTGTAATAATTTTAATATCTAAACCTCCTATCGGATAAAAAAGGATTGGGTTTGCGCCGTAAATCCTCCGACTGCAAAAGCGTTGCCCGCTGTAGGGTAAAATCCCCGAATTTATTATTTAATTTATCTATTGCCCGGCAGACGGCTTGGCGCCTACTTTCTTTGACAAAAAGGGATAAACTAACCACATCTGCAGATTGTAAATTAGAAATTGATAATCCTACCATTCTGATTTTTCCACCATCCCAAATCTGAAAAAAAATTTGCCAGGCCTTTTGGAAAATCTCCCAGCCATCGCAGGTGAAATACCCTAAACTCTGTTGCTTCCCATCTCCCAAGAATACACCTGGAAGGTGGGCTGAGCGGTACCAACAATGGACGGTTTTCCCCAGTAAATTTTTCTCCCGCAGCCTTTTGGCCACCATTTCACTTATTTTAAAGATCAGTTGTTTGATTTCAAAACTGTCACCGGTGTCACAATTTAGGGTGTGCCTGTGTCCAATAGATTTAACCTCCTCTTTTTGATAAAAAGGTATTATTGGAGTGTGGTCTAGTCCGCGGGCAAAGTTATATAAAGTTTCACCATAACTTTTAAAAGAAGCCGTCAATAACTCTTTGGGGACCTGGCGAAGCTGGTAGAAATTGGTAACACCTAAATTAAAAAGTCTTTTTTTAATATGCACCCCGATACCGCAAATGTCATCTAAGCTTACTTTATCTAAAATTTTAATTGCCTCTTGCTGGTTTCTAATCACCACCAACCCGTCCGGCTTTTGTAATGATCCGGCCAGTTTTGCCAAGAGTTTATTGTAGGAAATACCAATCGAACAAGTAATCCTCTCCCCTATCTTTTCTTTGAGACGTTGTTTAATCTCTTGGGCAACCTTTCTAGCCGACTCAATGTCGTCATTCGGCGGCCTTAACTCTAAAAATACTTCATCAATAGAAAAAATTTCCAGATAAGGAGTGTAGTCTTTAAAAATATTTAAAAATTTAGTGGTGACACTTAAATATTTCTCATGGTCGCTACAAACAATAATTAAATTTGGACAAATTTTTTTGGCTTCCCAAATCTGCATTCCGGTTTTGACTCCCGCCTTTTTAGCTTCAATAGAGGCCGTGCATAAAACAGTTCTTTCTAACCTGTCGCCACCGGTAACACCTACTGGTTTTCCCTGCAGCCCCGGATTTGCCTGTTGTTCAACCGAGGCAAAATAACTGTTCATATCTATATGGAGAATAATTCCCATGGCATCCTACCCTTCTTCTACTTTTTCCAAAAACCACCTAAGCTTATAGCTGTCAAAACTAATTTGATAAAAGTTACTGCCCGATGATAGGGAAAAATGATAGAATAGTGAAGCACCATTGCGACTGGTGTGGATGAGGTTGACTTTATCAACCTTAATTTGCCTGTCTTTCCAAAAAAATAAGTAAGGCTGTATGAAATTGCTTTTAAAAAATACCCACACATTAATCGGCTCTAAGATTTCTACCATGATATCTAATTTAACCCGAATAAAATACGAAGTCAATATATCAATTAATAAGTAAAATTTATATGTCAAAAATCAAAAATCAAAATTACAGTTCAAGGATCAAAAGTTTTCGACTTTTAGTTTTAGGTTTGATAATTTGCATTTTGAGTTTAACTATTTTCCCGACAATAACTAAGGCTATAGTTGATCCTCTAGAAGTTGCCAACAACAAATTTGGTATCCATATCATTTCTGCCACCCCTCAGGAAGCTTCTTCCGCAGCCGAGATGGTAAATTCCAGTGGCGGCGATTGGGGTTATATCACGGTTTTAATTGAAAACAAAGACCGCAACCATGATAAGTGGCAAACTTTTTTTAACGACCTTAGGGCCAGGCATTTGATCCCTATTGTAAGAATTGCCACTGCCCCTGAAGGCAATTTCTGGAAATTACCTTATGATGGTGAAGAAAACGCTTGGGCAGATTTTTTAAATAGTCTGATTTGGCCTACCCAAAACCGTTATGTAGTCATTTATAATGAACCTAACCAGGGTCAGGAATGGGGAGGCAAAGTTGATGCCCGCTCCTATGCCCATGTCCTGGATAAAACCATTACTGCCCTCAAAAATAAAAGCCCTGATTTTTTTGTCTTAAATGCCGGTTTTGATGCTTCCGCTCCCAAAAAAGTCCCTCTGTTTGAAGATGAACCAAATTTTCTGCAGGAAATGAACCAGGAAGTGCCGGGAATTTTTAACAAGCTTGACGGTTGGGTTTCCCATTCTTATCCCAATCCCGGGTTTGCCGGTTCTCCTGATGACAACGGACGTGGCACTGTCCGTACTTGGGCTTGGGAGTTAGGAGTATTAAAGGGAATGGGGGTCACCAAAAACCTCCCGGTTTTTATTACCGAAACCGGATGGAAACATGCCGAAGGGTTAATTTATGACAAATCCTTTCCTTCGGCAGATACTGTTGGTGATTATTTACAAGAGGCCTTTAAATCTGCTTGGAACGACAACCGGATTGTGGCTGTCACGCCCTTTTTACTTAATTACCAAGAGTCCCCTTTTGACCATTTCTCCTTTAAAAAAATTACCGGTGAAGAACAAAACCTCAAGATTTTAGGCGCCTCTTATCCGGATTACTACCCCAGCTTTCAATCAATAATCGACCTGGGAAAAATTGTCGGTAAACCGGTCCAGGATAATCTAGCCCAGCTTACCGGAGGCAGTATCTATCCTTCCCTTGTCACCGGTGAAAGTTATATTATCCCTCTTATTTTTAAAAACATTGGACAATCGATTTGGAATGAAAACGACCAGGTGCAGTTACGGGCAATCCAAGGGCAAAGTGAATTAAATATCGACCCGGTACAACTTACCACTTCCAAAAAAATTACTCCCGGTCAGGAAACGGTTTTTAACCTTCACCTCACTGCCCCCAAGCCAGGCACCTACAAAATAAATTTACAGCTTTATCATGGAGATAAAGCCTTTGACCAGCCTACCTTTGAATTTTCCACTGAGGTAAAATCACCGGTCATTTTGGACATCAGCTCCTCTTTACTTTGGAAGAAAAATCCTTCCGGTAAATATCTCTTAACAACAGATTCAAATATCAACAGTACGTCAACCTGGATAGATTTAGATGAAGCCGGAAAGTCCGGCCAACTCGAGGCTAAATATTTGTTACCTGATTATAATTTTAAATTTACTTTGTATAAACCTTTTTATAAGCCAAAGACAATTGAGATGAAGGTGGTTTCCGGGATTAACCATTTAGGTTTTGGAATGCTTGAACCGGATTTTTGGTCAGCACTTTTACATCCTTTAGAGCTTTGGAAATTACTTCCCTTTTCAAATTAATCTATTTTGATATAGATAGTCATAGTTGACAAAGTAATTTGTTATATGGTATAAATACTACACTTGTTAACCTTGTGTTTACAAGTTCTCGAAGAAGGTCCCGCAAGGGGCCTTTTTCGTGGGGAAAGAATCATATCATTCTAGAACTTCACTGTGTCAACAAATTCCGAGATCAGATCCGACAAGTGGAGAATTCAGATATAAACTGATAAAATACAAAGGTATGGTGACTGTAGCTCAACGGTAGAGCGCTGCTCTGTGGAAGCAGAGGTCGCGGGTTCGATCCCCGTCAGTCACCCCAGCAATATTTAGCCCCAATTTTTAGTACCACTCAGGGGATTATTGAACCTCAAGTTCTTTTATCATGTAAACCTGTTCTCCTTTTTTTTCTGTAATATGAAATCCTTTTTTCTTATAAACTGAAATAAAAAGAAATCGCTCTTTGCATTTGTGGGTAAGTTGAAAGGAAAATTCTTTTTAAACCAGATTCTCTGACTCTTTTTTCTATTTTTTTATACAGTTTATCCGCAACACCTACTCCCTGATATTTTTTATCAATGTACATTCTTTTTAATCTAGCATGATCCCCCTCTGCTAAAAATCCGATTGTTCCAATGACACGATTTCCAATATCTGCAACCAAAAAGTTATTACCATAGATCTCTGGAATATTCTCAACAGTTTCTTCATTTATATTTGGATCATTATTAAAGATATCCAACAATAAATCATGCCATAAATTTATTATCTTGGTTTTATCAGCGGTTTTGTATGGTCTGATAATAATACTATCCATAAAAGGAGTATATCAGAAACTATAATTTGGAAAAGGAATAGAAGACGAGGTTCAATTATTCAGCAAAATGAGGAACTTTTAGGTTCTCTGGTGGCTCAATTTCTAGGTTGTCCTCAACTGTAGATAATCTGGTATCTAGTCTCTCAATGTTATGTTTATTAATTTTATACATGTCACCATAGGCATCCAACTTTGATTCTATATTTACAAGGGAACTTGAATGGGTATCCAATTTTTTGTTAACAACTGACAGCTGATCTTTAATATTTCTAACTTGCTCTGCTGTAACATGCTGAAACATCTCCAACCTATCAACTTTGTCTCTGATTGTCTCCAGCAGTTCTTTAATTTGGTCAAAATTATCACCTTGTTTTTTCATACCACTAGCATATTTCTCATTGCCTCAAAAAACAAGATGGATTATTTATATCAAAACAGCTTTCCATCAGCATAGTTCTGATAACTGAATAATCTCCAAAGTGTTCACCAACGGGCTAATTACCCCAGTTTCTGTGTTATAAACAATCCAGATAGATGACTGAATTCCACAGATTGTTCTGCTGGATCTTCTGTCATACTTTAATTACACCTTATCTAAAATTTATAATCAGTAATATTAATTACAACCAGCAGGTCTAATAGTGTAACTTCCATTGACCACTGCCCCCAGCACATCCTTAACGGTATGTCTTTCTACTACATTAGAATCTATAGTTTTTGAAAGATTATTGGGATCAAAATCAAATTTTATCTCAGCATTACCGCTGGCAGAACTATTAACTTTAAAATTCAAAACAGCAATTGTTCCGCCTCCATCAAACATTCCTGTGTATCCGTTATCTATTAGACTAATTGAGTTTCCATATGGCAGTGTGGTTTGATTATATGTACCTATTTTGCCAATAATTGAAGTAAGCGTAAGTTTACTACTATCATATTGATAAATAGCATCTATGGCATCGATACCATGACCATTGGGATCAATTTTAAGGTCAACTGAGAAATTATCACCAGGTTTATAAGTACCGGTATTAGGAGAAAAAGAAAGGGTAGCTCCGCTTGGGTCCCCAACTACTTTTGTATCTGTGACTGCAGTATTAACAGGACACACAAGAGGGGTTGGAGTGGGTGTCATAACTTTTGTAGGAGTAGGAGTAAAAGTCGGAATAGATGCAGGACTAGTAGGTGTAAGAGATTGCCTGTTTCTTAAAATCTCCATTGCTGTCAATTGATGGGTTGGAATCGGCTCAACTGGGGCAGTTGGTTCAACTAAAGGCGTAGGAGATAAAACGTCTTTAACGGGTTGATTAGAGGTAGTTGCTTCATTAATAGGTTTATTCAAGACTTCTCGATCAATAGTTAATCCCATCTTCGGCTTGTTAACTTCATTGGTATAATAATAAGCTCCACCTGCTCCCAGGGCTGTTACTAATACCATTATTAAAACTAATATCGGAATAAAACCCCTTTGCCCCATTAAGATAATAATCTAATATTTTTAAGACAAATACAACAGGAATTTAAGATTAAATATTAACTTCATTTCGAAGTGTCCAGCCGGTCACCATAGCAAATTTAACTTTAATTTTTGATACCACTAATGAATCTACCCACGACCTAACTGTCGTGGTATTGTGTGAACAATAAAATCTTTTCACCTTTGCTATAATACCATAAGTATCACACCTGATTCCGTATAAATTAAACCTAATTTTCCTAATTAACTAAACCTTATGTATAAAAATGAAAGCATATCAGAAAAGGCCTGGAAGTTAAGAGAAAGTGGAAAGCCAATTCCTGCTATCGCTTTATGGAAGCAGGTAATTAATAAACAAAAAGGTCAAGGAAATTGGGAAGAAGTTATGAATACCTTAATAGATATCTCTATTGCTTTGAAAATTGTTGGTAAACAAACACAAAATTCTTCCTATTTTGACTCAGCATTAAGTACCCTGGAGCATATCAAACACATTGCAACTTACCATAATATCCCCCTGAGAAAAGATTTTAATTACCATCTGGGAGAAATTTTAGTGGCTGCAGGTAGGTATCAGGAAGCCATCGACATCCTTAAAAAATATCTCAAAACTGCTGGTCTGTCTCTTGAGCAAAAAGCAAATATTCAAAGCCATATAGGTTTTGCCAAAGCTAGGTTGGGCCAAAAAGACGGAATAAAAATACTAGAGCAGGCTATTAAAGTTTTAGAACACCCCACTACTGGATTTGTCCACCAAGAAGTAGATGTTATAGCTATCTGGAGAACCGGAGCCCGACTGAAATTGGCCCAGGTCTTAGAAGATAGACAAAAAGCTATAGAATTAGTTAATAAAACCCTCAAAGAGGCTCAAAAAAACGGACTTGGAGCTAGAATAAAAGAAGCAAAACTTCTCTTGGCTGATATGGATATAAACTAAACCACTAAGGGTAAATAAAGTACTGGCAGTATTTGTGTGCAAAAAGAGATGGAGAAAACGCTCGACTATTGGATTGGAGAGAGTATTAAAAAAATTAGCTCTTTTTAGGGGTCATGAGTTGGAGGCAATTTCCTTCCGGATCTAGGAAAGTACATACTGTTCTTGCAGTTTCACTTGGAGAAAATTCCTCCATACCGATCGGTTCCTGGATTATTTTTATACCTTCAGCAACTTTTATCCTTTCGTAAACTCCTTTTACATCCTCAATGTAGATGTTTAGGATATGACGCAATGGATTTTTATTATAGCCTTTGACCTCTGAATGTTTGGCAATCCAAATTTGATACCCAGGCTCGACCTCTACCATATATCCATAATCCCTAGGAAGCTTCAGCTCCTGTATGACCTTAAAGCCTAAAATATCAGTATAAAATTTAACCAATTTATCTGGATCTTCTGAAAAGATAAAAAACTTATATTTAATCATAATTATTCAGAGAAGTGGGGAACTTTTAGGTTTTCCAGCGGTTCAATTGCTAACTCTTCCTCTACAACATTCAATCGAGTATCTAGCCTCTCAATATTACGTTGGTTTTCTTTATAACTATCTGCGTAAGAAGTAACAGTTTGTTCAATATTTAAAACTGAGCTTTTTAATACTCTTACATCTTCTTTTAAATCCTTAATAGTATCATTAAGCGGGGTCAAAGCTTCGTTTAAAATATTCTTGAATCCTTGTTTATCCATGTTCTTATATTATTGGAATATAACTTAAAAGACAAGATATACATTTTATTTCAAACCAAATCAAGCTATACTAATAACAGCTCTT
Source organism: Patescibacteria group bacterium (assembly GCA_023487645.1). The sequence continues at coordinate 13,763 of JAMDBX010000021.1, forward strand.
GTTTAACCAAACAAATCCTTGTTTTTTTCCAGTAAAACAATAAATTCTTCCCAAATAGTTAAAGTTTCCTGACTGACAGCAACTTTAATATCTTTAGTCCTCAACATTTCATAAGTCACTTTATCCCTTTGCCAACTTCTACCTTGGTCCAAGAAAACATTTATTGCCGGGAGTATTTTATCCAGAGCATATATAAATTTAGCTTCAGGGTCAGAAAGGGATTCATAATCATTAATAATTTGGTGCATCTGTCCAAATTCCGGGAACTCTTTTTTGATTTGCTTTGCCGCATCTTTCTCCCTTTTCTTTTTAGAATCCTTCAAACTTTTGTCCGTAGTATAAAAATAAGTATCTCCTGCATAAACCTCTACTAAATCATGGGCAAGTGCGTATTTGATAATTTTATTTTCATCAAGCTTTAGGTCGGTACTTGTCGCAATATACCAAGCCAGCATGGCCAATTGAAAGCTGTGTTCGGCGTCGTTTTCATCACGGTCTTCTCCGGTGACATAAATAGTTCGCCTTACCTGTTGTACTTTATGAGTAAATTGGACAAAATCCAGTATCCCCAGTAACCGGTTATCTTTGTCTTTCATAAACGAAGTATAGCAGATAGAAATATTTTAAGAGGACACTGCAGGTTTGGTGTTTTTATTGGCTGATTTTTTGGATCTTTCTTCTCTCTCCAAACGTTGATTTCTTAATTCCTCACGTTTTTTATCACTCTCCTGTTGGCAAGAGTCATTTGTACACCTATATTGTACTTGAGTAATAGGGTAAAGAGGGTTAGCCGATGGTCTGATAACTCGGGAAGTTTCAATTACAAGACTTCCACATTTTAGACAAAAATTTTGTTTTTTATTATCCATAAGTAATTTTTCAGTCTTGTCGTTTCCGAGGAAAAAACAATTCAGAGAACGAACGTAGTATAACATGTTTTCTCTTATTTTACAAACTAAAAGACCTGTTTTGTGCCTAGATTTCCATTGGATGATCAATATTTTCAACCAAGGTAGTTCTTTTTGTCTCTTTGATAAAAAGCGCAGTGAATCCCCCCAAAATAAGTAAAAATATCGAGCTTTTAAATACAGTGGCAAAAGCCAAAATATTAGCCTTAGTAACAGCCAAAGGAAGGGCAAATTGTAAAATTGCGGGATCACTGGTATTAACTATGGAATATTTTTGGATAGATAAAAGCTGGGCGGTAACACTGTCTGAAAGGATGGTAGCAAAAATAGCAATGCCAAAGGCTCCGGAAACATTTCTTGCCAAAGCCAGAATAGATGAAGCAATCCCTACCTCCTGCAAAGGAACTGAAGAGGTCGCGGCATTAGTTAGTGGTGCAAGGCCAAGCCCCAGTCCTGCCGCCATAAAAAACATTCTCCAAATAATATCAAAAGCTCCCCAGCGGATATCAATCCCGGAAAAAAGGAACATGGCAAAGCTGGCTGCAAACATTCCAAATGAAGTTAAAAAACGTGCCGGAATTCTTGCAGATAATTGGGCCCCCACCTGAGCCGCCAAAAGCATTCCAAAAGCCATGGGGATAAAAAGGTATCCGGATTTAGTAACAGAATAACCCAAATAATTTTGGACAAATAAAGGGATTAAAAATATTCCTCCGATCATTCCCATAAAAGAAATAAACGAGGTCACAATGGCCATGGTGAAAGTAATATTTTTAAAAAATTTCAAGTCGACAACCGGTTCCTTGGCCCGATTTTCCACTAAGATAAACAGCACAGAAGAGAAAATAATTATCATATAGGAAAACAGGCTTTGAATGCTCAACCATCCCCATGATTGTCCCTGGTCCAGCACTAATACCAACACTCCCAGACAAACGCCGAGTAGTAGTGACCCTAGGATATCAAAATCCTTAATTCCCTTAATCTTTTTTACCGGTTCCTCAATAAATTTAACAGCCATTAAAGTCCCGATAATCCCTAAAGGTAAATTGATATAAAAAACCGACCTCCAGGAAAAGGTATCAATCAAGGGTCCGCCAAGTAACGGTCCAAAAACGGAAGCGGCGGCAAAGATTGCCGACCACATTCCCATTGCCTGGGCTCTTTGGTTTTTATCGGAAAAATTATAGGCAATAATCGATAAGGCAATCGGATAGTCAATAGAAACAGTGATCGCCTGTAAAATTCTGAAAATAACCATTGAGGGCAGATTAAAGGATAAACCTGCCAGCATTGAGGTAATGGTAAAACCTAAAATTCCAAAAATATAAAGAGGCTTCCGGCCGATTAAATCACCGAGTTTACCAAATACCGGAACAAAGATGGCATTGGCAATAATATAGGAGGTTGAAATCCAACTCGCCTGGGAAACCGTGATACCAAAATCCTTAATAATTTTTGGAAGTGCCAAATTGACGATAGTCCCGTCAAGCCGTCCTAAAAAACTGGCAATCATTAAAGTAGCCAGGATCAGCCATTGCTCCCTGTGGAAACCTTTCTTATCGGGTTTTTCTTTCATAATAAGTTTAGGGTAAGCGGGTAAAAATCGTCATTTTAGCCGACATGCCGTTTTTAAGTTCTGGGTAAAGTTTGGGGTCAAACCTGGCAAAAACATCGAACTGCTGGGTTGGCCGTTCGCTGGAGATCGAAAAGGCCATCTGCGTCTGCTTGGCTGTTGGTGAAATTTCATCAATATATCCCCAATAAACCTTACCCGGAAAGGCATCTATACTAAAGGAAACCGCCTGTCCGATCTTAATGTCTTTTAATCCTTTGTTTTCATCAATCGTTCCCTGGATACGCAAATCCTCGGGATTAATCATTTGGATAACCGGGTTTTGGGGCGAAGAAATCGAGCCAATACTATTATTGGCTTTAACAATAACTCCATTTGTAGCTGAGGAGATACTTTGGCCTCCAACCTCTGCTAAAACTTGTCCGGCTTTTACCCCTTCTCCTTCAAAAACATAAATTCGTTTAATTTCTCCGGAAGGTGTCAAAGAAACTATCGGGGCAGCAACCAGGGAATTATCAATAAAAATCCGTCCCGTGCGCGCTTGATAGAATAAGTATCCGCTACCGATAGCACCTGCAGCTATAACAATAGCCAAGGCCCGAAGTACACGGGGATTTTTTAGGATTTTAAATAATTTCTTGATATTTTTCATAGTTAAATTATTTGATAGCTTCCTTTAATCAGGCTCTCCGGATTTATAATAACCTGATCTCCGTTTTTTAAGCCTTCTAAGATTGCTACTAAACCGTCCTTTTGCTCGCCAACCTTAACTTTTTTTAGTACCGGTTTTTTATTTTCCAAAATCCAGACATACTGGTGACCTAATACCGTCCAAGACGGCACTACGGGATTAGGACCGGAGATATCGCTTTGGATCAACACCCGTCCCGTTGATCCTAAAACGGCGTAGTTTGCCAAATCTGCACTTTCAATATCCACTTTATAGCCAGTTCCGCCGCTGCCAAGTATGACTTTTTCCGGGTAAATTTTGGATACTGTCCCGCTAAGGGATTGGTTCCCTCTGCCGTCTAAGATAATATTTGTTTGTGCTCCCTCATGAATATTAGCCATTTCCGTATCGGGTATCTGCACCTGAAAAACCAGCTGAGCAGGATCAGCAACAACCAAAACATTGGCCGGGGTAACATTAACACCGGTGTTGGAGATATCTTCATGGACCAATATGCCGTCAAATGGGGCAATCAAAGAGGCGCTTGTTAAATCTTTCTGGGCCCTTTGCCAATTATCATAAGCGGCATTGACCGTATTCTCGGCTACCTGTCGCTGGGTTTTTTGGGTTTGGGTTTCATTTGTTGACCCGACATTGGCCTGGCCTCCGTTACCGTACTGGTACAAATGGATATCGTCAAGAACCTTATTTAAACTTGCCTGGGCGCTTTGGTAATTTGCCTGGGCAGATAAAATATTTGCCTGTAAGTCCGTGGCATCCAAGGATGCCAGGACTTCACCCGCCTTCACACTATCCCCTTCCTGGTAAGGTAAATAGACTACCCGACCACCCATGGAAAAATGCAAAGCTTCCTGTTTTTTTGAGACCACAGTTCCTTGGGTAATAACCTCAGAAGGAATTGTAGCCGTGGAAGTTTCAAAAAAATTTTGTTGGTTGTTTTTTGCCTTTAAAAATATGTTAAATAGGGTAAAACCCACAATTCCCAACAAAACCAGGACAAAAAATATCATCAAAATATTATTTTTACTTTTTTTCATTTTCATTTAACCCTTCTAAAATTTTTTCTACAATCCTTAAAAGCTCCGTTTTGTCATCTTCCGGTATGAATGAAAGAATTCTGGAAAGTTTATCGTTTCTATGCCGGGCAATTTCTTTAACCACCTTTTCGCCTTTTTGGGACAATTTAATTTGGACTACTCTTCTGTCTTCCTTATTTTCAATCCTTTTCAATAGACCTTCTTCCACCAATTTGTTAATTAAGGCAGTAGCGGAAGGCATGGTAATGGAAAAATGCTGAGCAAAATCAGCCATCCTTATCTCTTTTTGCTTAGCTATAAATCCCAAAGCATGAAGTTGGTAAAGGGTCAAATGCTTGGTTCCATTACTAAAAGCCATTCCACCCTTAACCCTTCGGCCGAGGCTAAAAATTAAATCCGTCAGTTCGTTATCTAATTTTATATTTTCCATATTGGTTCGAAGGACGAACGGTTAGAGAGTCTAACAAACTATTCCCTCGATGTCAAGCATTATAGGATATACTCGACTAAATTCCTCCCTCAATAATTCTTTCGTAACCATTACCAATTCTTTATCTGTACCTAAAATGCAGTTAGTACACTCTGTACAACCAATGAAAGTAGGGATCAAATTTTTAGTGGTATTGGCTATCTTGGTTATTCAAGGAATCTTATTCCTGACACCTTTTTACCACACTTATGCCCAAGGCCTAGCACAAAAAAGGATTGAAGTAGACCTTACAAACCAACGGCTTTATGCTTTCGAAAACGGAAACCAAATTTATAATTTCCCTATCTCCTCAGGTAAACCCTGGTGGCCCACTCCAACAGGAACCTACCGCCCTTGGATCAAACTTCGGTATGATGAAATGATAGGCGGCAACCGGGCTTTGGGAACGTATTATGATTTGCCCAATGTACCATATGTTGTATATTTTTACCGGGGATATGCCATCCATGGGACTTATTGGCATAATAATTTTGGCCATCCAATGAGCCATGGATGTGTCAATATGCGTACCGCCGATATGGCCAAACTTTATTACTGGATCGATTATTCAACACCGATTGTAATTTACGGACAAACACCAACTTCTTAAGAGAAGGGTCACCTACCGGCACCCACAGGTTTTTCCCTCTCTCTTTTAGTTCTCTTTTAGTTTGACAACCTTTTTTTCTTCTGCTATAGTACTGCCCAATGTCCGCAGCAACACTCATTTCTAAAGCTATTTTTTCATAATTTAATTTTACCTAAAAGGAAATCTATGCCCAGAACTTTTTTGACAATGTTTGGTAGTGATTATTTTGCCTTAAATATTAAACAATACAAAAAACATACCAAAATTAAAATGAAACTCCAGTTTAATAAAGTAACTACCCGCCATTTTCCCGTCACCTATTCTATCCTGGAAAAATTACTGCCTGGTATTTATGAGCATCAATGTTTCAATAAAGATGAACTGCCATTTTCCCGGGAAGTCCGAAACACGGAAATCGGCCATCTTTTTGAACATGTCTTAATGGAATACCTTTGCCAAGCAAAAACTAAACAAAACCGAAAAGAAACAATTTATAAAGGAACCACGAAATGGGACTGGGAAAAACAACCTTTGGGGACATTTGAGATAACAGTCAGTATTGGCTATCAGGACACTGACCTTTTTACGCAAGCTTTAAAGCAAAGTGTCAACTTACTCAATACTATTTTGCAGCCATTTCTTCCCTTAGAAGTAGACGCAGATAACAAAGGGATAGCCCTAAAGCCATCCCTTTGTTTCCAAAATTAAACCTGGCTTAATTAATACCTTTTTTCTTCCTTTTTCTCCTTCTGGCGCCTACCTTTTTCCTTTTTTTGGGTCATTCCTCCTTTTTCTCCCTTTTTCTCCTCCTTCATCTGTCCCATACCCATCGATTCAGCCTTCTCTCCACTATCTTCCATCCCTTCCCCAAAATCACCGTACTGATCATCTTGATCGGAATTCACGATTTCCTCACCCCCTAATCTGATAATCATCCTACGGTACACCTATAAGAGGAAGGCAAAAAAGGTGTAAGGAATAAGCAAGAACAAAATTAATCCTCTTGGCTAATCTTATGCAAAATTTCTTGCACCACTAAAGGTAACTGTTTATCCGCTTCCTGTGCTAGTTTTTTCTCCTCTGCCAATATTCCCTGACAAATACTGGCTGTCTCCATATCCCCTAGATGTCTGGAAATAGAAAGTAACGTCCTATACAAAGCCGTTTCCAAACAACTGAGTGCATAACCAACAATCAGATCATTAATTTGTTGGTCATAGGCGATGTCGTTTTTAAGATATGCAAACTCCTTTAAAATCCTACCCAAGTCACTTTTACCTAACGCTGTTTCCGTATTCAAGCGGGAAATACAATCTTCAAGCAACTCAGTTCGCTTATTTGCAACAGTTAGATGACGACTGAATAACTCTTGCAAAGCCGGATAATCCCGGTCTTGAATTTTCTGTTTTTCTAAAATTTCTATAACTGACCGCTCGATTGAAAAAGCCTTATTTAGCCAATGGACTAAGAAGTCTTTATGATCCATATCAAGATAATTCTTTGGTATTATCTTAGACTTTAAGCTTTAAAGAAAAACAAGTTTAAAGTAAGTAAAATGCAAGAATTCCCTCTACTTGACGTTATATTTCAAATTACGCTACTCTATGAAAGAAGGGGAAAGTATCCAAAATGGCCGATAACCTTATTGAAAAAGTAGTTGAGTCACCGGCGGTTGCCTTGGATAAAACCATTGCTACTTCCCGGCAAATTACCGAAAATATTCCCACCTCCCGGCCACTTACCAGGGCTAAGGAATACTGGCGGACCCTAGGGCCGGGGTTGACCACCGGCGCTGCTGACGACGACCCTTCCGGTATTGCTACTTATTCCCAGACAGGTTCCCAATATGGCTTTCAACTTTTATGGCTTGCAGGTTTTACCTTTCCTCTCATGGCCGTCATCCAAGAGATGTGTGCCCGGATTGGTTTGGTTACTGGAAGAGGATTGGCTGCCAACATCCGGACTTATTATCCTAAATGGGTACTTTTAATCTCAACCTTGCTCCTATTTGTTGCCAACACTTTAAATATTGGTGCCGATTTAGGGGCAATGGCTAAAGCAACCCAATTACTTCTACCTAAACTTAATTTTACGCTTTTGATCATTTTTTTTACTTTCAGTAGTTTATTGCTGCAAATCTTTACCACCTACGACAAATACGCCAAATACCTAAAGTGGCTCGCCTTGGTGCTTCTTTCATATGTTTTTTCCGCTTTAAGTATGAGTTTAGACTGGAGGCAGCTGCTGACACATGCCGCCATCCCTTCAATTACTTTTTCCAAGGAACAACTTCTGATCATCACCGGCATTTTAGGAACAACTATCTCCCCTTACCTTTTCTTTTGGCAGACTTCACAAGAAGTAGAGGAGGAAATTCTTGAAGGTAAAACTACGGTCAGACTTCGTCAGGAAGAGACTACTCCATCCGAAATAAAAAATATGAGGACAGATGTCTGGTCGGGCATGTTCTTGTCCAATCTGGTGATGTTCTTTATTATCGCAGCTTGTGCAGTCACACTTTATTCCCATGGCGTAACAAATATTGGTACAGCTTCCGAAGCTGCGGAAGCTTTGCGACCGATAGCCGGAGATGGAGCCTATTTATTATTTGCTTTGGGAATCATTGGAACCGGACTTTTGGCATTGCCTGTTCTGGCCGGTTCGGCATCATATGCTTTATCCGAATGCTTTGGATGGAAACAAGGATTATACCGGAACTTAAATCAAGCCCACGCCTTTTACGGAGTAATTATGATTTCAATGATTATCGGCTTTGCCATTAACCTTTTGGGTATAGACTCAATCAAGGCTTTAATCTATTCGGCAGTAGCCAATGGTTTAGTAGCCCCGGTCATTTTAATATTGATTGTTTTAATCAGTGCCAATAAAAAAATCATGGGTAACTGGGTCAATCACCCGGTGATTACCATAGTGGGATGGGCAACAACAATTTTGATGGTTATTGCCGGTGCTGCCACCATAATTTCCTCCTTTATAGGATAATCGGTCAATGCTTTAGGGAAGCTAATTTTTGGCTTTCCTGTTCCATTTCATTTAAGATAGAACTTTTTTGGGGTTCATCAACAAAATGGGGCTGGCCGTAATCATCAATTTGTACTGGCAAATATTGTACATCCACCAGTTTTTTACCGTAAAAAGTATATCTTCCCACTACCCCTTCTCGGGTTTTTTGGGACCACATCTGGTCAAAAACAAAATTCCCATGGGCATAAGTAATAAGTTTGTCGTGATAAATTTCTATTGGCTGTATCCAGTGGGGATGGTTGCCGATTACCAAATCCGCTCCTGCATCAATCGCCAGATGTCCCAATTCAATCTGTTTAGGATCAGGTTGACTTTTATATTCCGTCCCCCAATGGAAAGTCACTACTACCACATCAGCCTGGGATTTGGCAGATTTTATCTCCGCTTGGATTTGATCAGGATATGCCCAGGAAAGACCTTGTTCCGGTGCCCCAATATTGTTATAACCCAAAAAGGCAAATTTTATTCCCCGGACATCCTTAAATACCGGGCCGTTTACTCCTGTCACTAAAATCCCGGCATTTTTTAAAACATTTATAGTATTATTTATACCTTCTAAGCCATGGTTTCCGGCATGGTTATTAGCCAAACTCACCACATTAACCCCGGCAAACTTCAAGCCATCAATATTTTTTAGGTCACCGCAAAAAATCATCCCTTCTTGGGTTACCGGACAGTTAGCTATTAAGGGTGACTCTAAATTAGCAAAAGTAATATCACTATTTTTTAAAAATTGAGCAGTTTTTTCATAAGGCCAGATAAAACTTTGTCTAGCAGTCTCCTGAAAATTGACTGACCGGGCCGGGATAATATCTCCGGTGGCAGTCAAAACCCTAGTCTGTTCTTGTGGTAAACTTTTTAACCAATCATGGTCTGAGGAAAATATTTGTTGCGGGGAAAGAGATGGTAAACTAATTTCAGGGATTTTAGCTTGATTTGCCGGAAGGTTATTATAAGACTCAAGGTTAATTCCAAATAATTGTGGGGTTAGCGAAAATTTGTAGACAGCCGCAAAAATTAATATCCCTAATGCTGTTAAAGCCACAATAGCCCACTTCATAGCCAAATTATATCTTATGAAGATTGTTCGGAATAGATGACGATCCTATCTGAATAATTTTTCGCCGAACTGTTCCAAGTCCCGCCGCAGGTAATTAGATTAAGTTCCGGCTTTCCCGAGGGGCCAAAAATTTCATTCAATGGCACTTGGCTATAGGGGTAAATTTTTTTATCAGTCACAATGAATTTGTATTCTTTCCCTTGCTCATCAACTACCCGTATCTGATCGCCCGGACCCAATGTAGATAACCCGTAAAATACTGCCGGCCCGCTGGGAGAGTCCAAATGCCCGTCTATGACCGCATTGCCTTTTTCCCCCGGCCGGACACCCAAATTATACCAGCCGACATCGTTGACATCCGTGGGTACATCCATCCTTCCCTGGCTATCTAAGCCCACTGATTCAACGGCAGTATTTATACCTATTCTATCAATAATCAATTTTTGCGGGATACCTGGACGTATTTGGATCGTTTGGATACTGGGGATACTTTTATCATAGGAAACCTGTTCTGTTTGTCCGGTTTCCGGCCTAGCAACGGGAACGGAGGTAGGAGCAGCCTTTCCTTGTTTTAAAAGAAAAGCCGAAATAATACTCCCTAAAAAAAATATAAAGATAGCTGCTACCAGCAAATATTTTTTCATAGACTTAGAGTCTTTAGGCACGAAACATATTTTACCACACCCAAAAAACAGGTATCTTGAAGACTTCAAGGTACCTGTTTAATTTATTCCCTTTTGCTACCGCCTTTAAGAAGTACCGCCAAAGCCGGTCGTCGGAGCCCCGCTGGGAACCGTCGTGGTCGGCGTTGGAGTTACCGTTACCCCACTTGTAGGTGTGGGTGTCAGTGTTGGTGTCGGCGTGCTGGTAGGGGTTTGAGCCAAAGCAACAGCCGCCAAAATTAAAGACGAAACCAGTAATGTCATCAAAGTAAATATTCCTGTTTTTGTCATATATTTCACCACCTCTCTTTATTGCCTCAGGGCTATTCTAGGCAGAGAGGATAATAAATAAATCATGGGAGTGTAAGAGTTAAATAATAATCTAAGCAATCCGGCCCATTATAGTAGGCACACCAAAATAAAAAAGCAAGAAACTAATCAGCACCAAAATCAACAGACCAACTAAAAAACCAACTTCGTGGATCTCCCGGAGAAAATAAAACATGAAGATTTTTTTACTGGCAAAAGGTGACTGCTCCTCAAAATCAGTTTTCTGTACATTGTCTTGTGTCTTGTCGTCTAAAAAATCTTCCATCCCCTCAAACCCTTTCATTAGTCAGTCTTGCTTTTTATATCCAGCAAAAGCTGTCTATAGAATTGGGAATGGAGACTAAATTCTACTTAGTTTTACATGGCCACCTCTATAAACAGCACTGGCAACAATTATATTTGCCAAAATATTGGGCAATGTTATTACCCCTTTACCCATTAGCTCCTCATGATCCTTAGATCGTACTCTACTACCAAAAATCTCATTGTTGAAAATTTTTTTATAAGACATAGTGTCCTTTTTTTAAATCAGTTGTGGGGTAGGACCGGGGGATTTTGGTTTATTTAAATTAAATAAATTGGCACCTTTATTTATCTCTCGGCAAATTACCTACCCCCAAACCTGATTGTGGGTATCTTATCTTTTTTATTTAAGAGAACAACAAAAAATGGGTAAGGAAGATGTAACAGGAATATATCAGAAGTATAAAAACTATACGCGTTTTCCCAAAGCCATCATGCAGATGCCACACAACGTGGCTATAGGAATGGCCTGAAGCCTGGCAGAGTCAATTTTTTGGCCGCATTTTTCACATTGTCCATATGTTCCATCCTTAATTCTTTTTAATGATCCTTCAATCTTCTCCGAAAACTCATGTAAATTTCTTTTTAAAGCCACCGATTTAGCATGCACATCTGCCTGCCAGGATTCGGTTCCCAGCTCAGTCGGCTCTACGGTTGTACAGGCCAAGATTGGATCGTCCTGCTCTAAAGACACCAGTTGGTCCGCAACCTGTTTTCTTTTATTAATTAAATATACTTCCAGCTCTTTTTGATTTAAGCCTAAGGGCAGAATATTAGCCATAGATAAACTTACACAAATTAAGGTTAACAACATATTAAGGCTGAATCGTAAGAGAGACACTAAAAAAAGGTAAGAAATACGTAAAACATATCAGTAATTATGCTAAAATTAAAAGATGTCGGCAAAAAAGATCTTGCTTGTCTTATCTTTCGTGCTTTTTATAGCTTTTATTTTCTTTTCATATTTGGTTAGCAAGGAAAAATTTACAGCCTTTGATTTTGATACCACGGTCCGAATCCAGAACCACCTTTCACACCGTTGGGATCTGCCATTTTCCTTACTTTCCATTATCGGTTCAGCGGAAATTACGGGTATTACTTGGCTCGCCTTAGCTTTTTACTCCCTTTTAAAAAGGTTCTGGTTGACATTGATCAGTTTGAGTTTATTTTTCTCAGGGCTTGCCGTAGAGCTTTTTGGCAAACTTTTTGTCCTCCATCCCGGACCCCCATTTTTGTTTTACCGGGGAGTTTTGGATGTCAACCTCCCCAGCCACTATGTGCATACCAATTATTCCTATCCTTCAGGCCACCTAATCCGGACCTCATTTTTGATAACTTTCTTCATCCTTTTTCTTTATTTTCGTTCAATAAAAAATACCAAAATACTTCAGCTTTTTCTGTTAGCCTTTTTATTTATCATGTTCGTTTCCCGGATTTACCTTGGAGAACACTGGACCAGTGATGTAATTGGAGGACTGCTTCTAGGAAGCTCCCTGGGCACTTTTTCAGCCCTCACTTTACCTCAAGCCTCAAAACCTCAATCTTGATAGTGATTTTCTTGTAATTGTAATAAAATGAATAAAATGATAGAAGCAGAGGCAGTATCTCAACCTATCTCAAAAGTCGCAATAGAGCAAAAATCAGCCCGACAAGAGAGAAATAGGTTAATTGCTCATCTGGGCAGAGTTTTTGCCCGCCGTTATGATATCCAGGTTTTACCCTCCAGGCAAAAAGGTGTTTGGGCATGTTCTTTAGACCCAAAAACTGCTGTTGAAATGGAAAGTTATGTCAGAGGTCAAAGACGAACCTTAGATGATCTTCCTGCCGAATCTTTCAGGCCAAAACAGATTCTTTATGATGAGCAAAGCGCGCAAGAAATGAGCATGGAACAGATTACTACTCTTATGCACCATGAGGCTGGACATGCAAAGTACACTGATTTCCGATTAATGGTTGAAGGTCAAAAACAGGCAAAGGATGAAGGCCATTTACCTACCAGTTTTTGGCTAACTTTTGAAGGTATTGAGGATCCCCGAGTTAATCAATTAGAGGGTGAAGAATCTCCAGCAATTGATAGACAAATCAGAGCAAATCAAGCTAGAGATTTACAGGAAAGAATAACTGAAATGCCTATTGGACAAAGGCCGCAAATGCTGCAGTTTGCTTATAACTCATTCCATTACTGGCTTCATGGTAAGCCGATTCCTGAACTTGCGGGAACTGATGTTGGAAGAGTAACTGAATTAGCAAGACCATTACTAGAACAATATTTCCAAAATTCTGATCCTGAAGAGAGAAAGTTATTACAGAAACAAATTTGGGATATTTCCAAAGAATTAGAAAAGAAAGATATTGAACAGGAGGAAATGCGTCAAATGGCCCAACAAAAAAGGCAACAGCAGGGAGGTCAAAATGGTCAAGGCGGGCAGCCAGGCGGAGCAGGAGGCCAGCAGCAAGAACAATCCGGGGAAGGTCAAGAAAGCCAATCTGGGAGTGGTAGTGGCGGAGGTGGTCAGGGACAGGAAAGTCAGGGTGCAGGTATGCCGCATATTCCGGGGGGATCAGGTGGTGGTACTCCTCAACAACAATCTACAGAAATGAGCCAGCAAGGACAAGAATCAAGTTCACGGACCGGAGGGAATGAGGGTCAAGGAAAAGGTCGTAAACGTTTCTTAGATAGATTAAAGGAAACAATTTTCGGTTCAAAAGATAAATCAGGTTCTAATAGCCAAAATCAAGGGGAATCTGGACAACAAAATAGAAACGGAGGCTCTTCGGAACAAAGTCAGGGAGGAGATCAAATGAAGCCTGGCAGTAGACAAAATGAGGAATTTGGTCATGATATAAACAAGCCAACTCCAAAACCTAAACCAGAAAAATTAGACTTGTCGAAACTTTCTAATGAGGAACTTCAAGAATTGAGAGATGCAATCAATCAATTAACACCTGAACAAAGAGCAGAATTAGCTAAAAAAGCCAGAGAAGCAGTTGATGAGGAACAAAAAGAATCTCTTAAGGACAGATTGTCAAAACTACTTAAGTTAGAGAAAAATAAGCAAACTGGTGAATATGAGGCAATACTCCAAAGAGTAGATGATAAAACTAGAAAACAAGCTTTCTCCATT
>JAMDBX010000055.1 GCA_023487645.1 Patescibacteria group bacterium
TTACTTTATCAATATTCTCGATAGTATTTACTACATAAACTGTTGAAGGGCGAAAGTAACCGCTTTTTTTAAACTCCAAAATCCCTTTGGTGACTTCCTTTTGAATTGCCAATACATCTTCAACATTAAATCTTTTTTTGGAAGCTGCTATTCTGTCTACCAAAAGCAGGGCATCCTGATAATTTTTAATCTCATCAATGGATTTCGGATCCGCCTTCACCTTTTCACCGCCTAAGACTTTATTTACCTGGAACTGGGCCAGTTTATTTCCTTCAATTGAGGTTGATGTATGGACCATTTTCACTATCGCCTGACGGCGGAGCTCTATCTCTCGGTGGGGCAAAACACGTGACCTTTCAACAATAGTTTTGATCTCGGAAATTTTACTGATTTTGTCTAAAATTGACGGGGTAATTGTATATTTTGGATTAAACATAAGTTCATTGCGAAGCAATAATTTATTTATTATACCATATTTACCGCGCAAAAAGCGCGCAATTTAGCGCGCAATGGTTTGGGTTCACTCTCCGTGGTACAATTTTTGCATGTGGTCTAAATTGTTGCTTCTTTTCTTTGTTTTTTCCTTTCTTTTTAAAACCGACCACTCATTTGATCAGGACTTGGGCAGGCACTTAAAATTAGGAGAAATCATCTGGCAAACCAAACAAGTACCTCAAGTCAATCTGTTTTCATATACCAACCCGACATTCCCGTTTATTAACACCCACTGGCTTTTTGAAGTTATGTCCTATTTATCCAGCCAAACTGTTGGTTTACAGACATTATTGTTTATCAAAATAATTATTTTCCTGGCGGCTGTTTATCTGATTTTGAGAATAATCCCAAACGATAATAAAGCATTACTTTTACCAACTGGCTTTATTTTTCTTCACGTACTACGGGAAAGAACTGAGTTAAGACCGGAGATTTTTAGTTTCTTCTTTACAGCCCTAACTCTTTTAATGCTGGAAAAGTTTTTAGCATTCAGACAAATATCCTCCGATTGTGGTACATTTGTCTCGAATATTAAACTGATCTTCCTGCTTCCTTTGATTCAGCTTATCTGGGTTAATACCCATATCTATTTTTTCATAGGCCTAGGTTTACAGGCTATTTTTTTAATCCACTTAACCTACCAATATTTACGCTTCAACCTGAAAGGTTACAAGCTAAAAATTCTGGGGATAATTTTTGTATTATCAGTCCTGATTAGCTTAACCAACCCTAATGGTGTAGGGGGGTTCTTATACCCTCTCAATGTCACCCAAAATTTCGGCTATACCATCGTGGAAAACCAAACAATGTTTCTTTTGGAAAATATTAATTTTCAGGATCCCAATTTTTTATTTGTGAAGCTATCCCTGGCTATCATCGCCTCAGCGTTAATATTCGCCGCCATTAAAAGAAAGCTATCCATCAAAAACAGCTTACTGGCTTTAGCTGGGGTAGTTTTGGCTCTGATAAACACCAGAAGCTTTCCTTATCTAGTGTTTCTATCATTTCCGGCCATTCTGCAAAGCTTGGGGCAAATTAAACCAAATTCCTATACCAAGATTCTCACATTTATTTTCAGCTTACTTTTGCTAGTTGAAAGCTTCCTTTATCTAAACGGCGAGTATTACCGACGCAAAAACATGGACGATTCGGTGAATTTCAAACTGGTGGAGAGCGGTCAAAAAGCTATGGATTTCGTCATCAGTAATAACCTGCCAAGCCCAATTTTCAATAATTTTGATATCGGCAGTTACATTATTTACCGGGGATTTCCTAAATACCAAGTGTTCGTGGACGGCCGGCCGGAAGCTTATCCTAAGGAATTCTTCCAAAATATTTACATTCCTGTTCAATCAGATACCCAAAAATTTAAGGAGTTAGATCAAAGGATAAACTTCCAAACAATTATCTTTTCCCACACTGACCAGACTCCTTGGGGCAAAGCTTTTCTGACATCAATCGTGAAAGATGATAATTGGAAAACAGTTTATTTGGATGATTTTATGATTGTGCTGGTAAAAAATGAAGTAGTTCAGCAAAAGAATCTGAAACCCGTTGACCTTTCTGCACTAAATCCAGGCAGTTACTCTTTTAATTCTTCTCTTTCATATCTTAAGCTCTCCCTTTTTCTCCTTCAAACCCAAAACCAACAATCTGCCAAAAAGTTTGCCGAAAAAGGTTTAGCTATTTTTCCGGGTAGTCCGCTGGGTAATGCACTTTTTGGAGTCACAACCACAAACCATATATTCTGGTAGCTTAAAGTTAGTGTTATCCATCAAACTAGGGCTTTTCGGGATTTAAAGAAAAAATAACCCACAATCAAAGCCGTGGCAACCGGAGATAACCAGGAAGGAATATGAAACCCAAAGCTATCCAAAAGCATAATGGTTCCCAGAACCAGAATAGAATACATCGCGCCGTTTTTTAAAAAGATATATTTTTTCACCCTTTCAATATTTGATACGGTCAATTGTCTGACCACAATCGCCCCAATGCCATTACCGATTAAAATCAGCGGCACCGACAGGGTAAAGGCAAAAGCTCCCACAACCCCATCTATGGAAAATGTAGCATCAATTACCTCCAGATAAAGCAGCTTACTGATGACTGAGCTGGTACCGCTCAAAAGTTTTTGCTCATTAGCTTCAGCATTTTCCCTAAAACCATGAACGATGAAAAAGGCCGTTGAGCCTATGACTGCTCCAAAAGCCATTAACGGATTCCCCTTCAGGGCAAACCAAACTACTACTGATAATATTAACGATACAACCGCATAGAACCACACTCCTTGCCGGTGGAAAAATCGCTCTCCGATTAAACCGTAATGTTTTTGTTCCAAAAACAGCCAGTAAAAAAATAAAAAGACTAAGAAGATTCCTCCGCCTGAAAGCAGAATCGGTGCCGATCCTTCCACTGCCTGAGCCACACCAGGATTGCCGCTAAAAGCTGCCGTAAAAGCCCCAATCGGTCCCAAGGATGGATTGACAGCCCAAACAATGACCCAAGGTAACCCACCCCTCAGCAAAAATACGGCAATTAAGAGCCCCCAGGAAAGAAACCATTTTCTTGATTTGCTATCCATCCCGGATAATACTTCAGCATTAATAATGGCATTATCAATTGAAGAAATTGTTTCAAAAAGCACTAACCCGAAAATTATTAGAACAATGGTCAAAAAGTCCACGAATATATTATACTAAAGTGATGAAAATTAAGAATATACCTAAATCACTCAAAAACTTCATTCTGTTTTTGGTTATTTTTGCCTTGGGAGTGGGTTTTGGGTATAAGTACATAGGAACCACCCAAAACAAACCTTTCATTAACACGGAGAAAAATACTTCAAATGCATTCGTCTTGGAAATTTATGACAAAATTAAAGAAAACTACTGGGATAATATCTCCGATGCCCAACTTTTGGATCTGTTTAAGTTAGCCATTGACCGAAACGGCGGCAATGTCACAGTTCCCAAGTTTGAAAATAAGGATAAACTGTTGAGTACCATTAACAGCAGCGTCGCCAGTTTAAATGAGGATCAAAGAAATAAATTTACAGTTAATGTTGTTTCCCAGGTTTTAGCATCACTCAGCCCTAACGGCCGATCAGGGCTATACAACCAAAAGAACGAAGAACAGTTAAAAAATACCGTTTCCAATATTAATCCGGAAAAAGACCTTTATAAAGATTTGGGGGCACAAAAAGGAGCCTCCGAAGCAGCTATTGTTCAAGCTTTCCAGCAAAAAGCTGATGCTTTGAAAAATGATAACACGCCGCAAGCCCAGGAAAAACTAAAACAGTTGGCTTATGCCAAAGATGTTCTCACAAACAAGGATCAAAAAGTAAAATATGACCAAAATAAAGTGGAGCCGACTATATTTACTAAAATTGTAGATTCGGGGATTTTGTATTTGCAGTTTAAAAAATTTGCTCCAACTTCCTTGGAAGAATTCCAAAAAGCTTTTGATGCCTACAAAGACGACTCATCATTAAACGCCCTGATTTTTGACCTAAGAGGCAATATCGGCGGAGCCATTGACCAGACTGCTTATCTGTTAGGATTTTTCTTGGGCAAAGGGCAATATGCTTTTGATTTTTACCACAAAGGAGAATATTTACCATTCAAAACCCAGGCAGATAAACTGTTTAGCGTGACCAAATATAAACAGGTAGTGGTACTGGTGGATCAAAATACCCAATCTTCTGCGGAAATGATGGCAGCCTCTTTGAAAAAATACCATGCCGGAGTGATTGTGGGAGTTCCTACCAAAGGATGGGGGACAGTGGAGCGGATTTTTCCTTTAGATAACCAAATCAGCAAAAGCGAAAAATACTCCCTTTTCCTGGTTCACTCTATTACTTTGCGGGACGACAACCAGCCCATTGAGGGTCGGGGAGTAGAACCGGATGTCAGCACTAAAGATCCCAACTGGACTCAAAAACTGCTTTTATACTTTAACAATTTGACGCTGGTAAACAATACAGCCAAAACCCTCATCGGCAGTTTTTCTAACTAATTTGATTTACGAAATTTAGCTTAACTTACTTATACTATTCGTGGTATATTAATGCAGTGAGAAAACACACAATTTTACTGCTTCTCATTATTCTTTCCGCCGTCTTTTTAAGGTTTTATCAAATTGACACAAATCCCAAATCAATGTACGGAGACAGTTTAACTTTGGTCTATGACGCTTATTCAATACTTAAAACCGGCCACGACCAAAAAGGAAATTTCCTGCCTTTAGTTTTTTCACTCGGAGGAGGCAGGCCAGGCGGATATATTTATGCCACCATTCCTTTTGTCGCCTTTTTTGGCCCAACCGCACTTGCTGCCCGAATGGTTTCAGTCTTATCAGGTCTGGGAATAATTATTCTGCTTTATTTATTGGGTAAGAAATTCTTTTCAAAAAGCGCCGGACTGGCGATTGCCGCAGTTGCTGCCGTAAACCCCTGGGAACTGAGTTTAAGCCGGGGACCGTTTGAAACCCACTTTGCTTTATTTTTAACCACCTTGGGATTTTATTCATTTTTGAAAGGATTGAAAAACAAATATTGGCTACTGGGGGCAGCTTTATCATTCGGGTTGGCCACCCAAACTTATTCCACCTACCGGCTCACTGTCCCTCTATTTACGGGGTTACTGCTAATTTGGGGTATGTATTCGCAGGGCTTCACTTTACGAAGTTACCTTAAAAAGCCTGCTTTCCTTGTTTTTGTAGCGGTAATTTCTATCTTCACCATTTTGAGTGTTTATCTGACAGTCAGCCGCGGCAAAGAAGACCGGTTTGATATCATCAATATCTTCAAGGATCCCACTTTAAGGTCCACAATTTCCCAGAAAGTTAAAGCAGAGATGACACTTGACAGTCTTTCACCGTCTGTTTCACACACACTGCACAATCCTCGCATCGAACTGGCTGGGGTGCTGGCGGAAAATTACGCGGGCAATTTCCTACCACATTTTCTGTTTTTACACGGCGACGGCCAAGTCCGGCATAATCCGGCCGAGATGGGAGAATTTTTCTGGATTGATGCTTTTCTTTTGATCGCCGGAGTAATTTTTCTATATCAGTCAAATAAAAAACTACTAATGCTGCTTATTGGCTGGATCCTAATTGCTCCGATCCCTACCAGTTTAGTCGGCGGCCCGCACGCTCTGCGCAGTTCTCTTTTACTTCCCCCCATGCTGATCCTGACCGGCTTAGGCTTTTGGAAGATATGGAGTATCCGGGGTAAGCCTATCAATCTGTTGAACCCAGCTATATTTACCATCTTAGCTACGCTTTTTTTCATCCAATTTACTTACTTTGTTGACAGGTTTTACTTTGTTGCCCCGCAAAAAAACACCAAGGCCTGGTCATATCCGGCCAAGGAAGCGGCGCAACTGGCTTTGGAAAACCGCCGAAAATTTGACTTTGTCATACTGTCTAACGATATTGATAATATGGAATTTGCTTACCCGGTTTATGCTAAGTTGGATCCCAATTTGGTAATCAAACAAAACCAATCTCCTGCCAAAATCGGAGAGTTTAAGTTTTTTAAGTATGACAATGTTTATATTGGTTCCTTACCCAACACCAGGGTAATGCAATTTATCAAGGACCTGCCTGGATCTGTTTTGTATGTAGGAGCAGAAAAGGAACAAAAATACTTGGAAAATTATCGCATGATTAATGGTTTTGATGATCAACCAGATTTAATAATTACCGAAAAAGCCGCAATTAAGGATTCAAATTCCCAATAATTTTTATTACCTCTTTTAGATTACTGATTAAAAAATCAGGCTTGGCTTTTTTTAAACGGAGGGTAGAACAGTAACCATGGGTAATCGCCGCTGTATAAAAACCTAATTCTTTACCAATTTCTATCTCCTCAATAGAGTCACCAATAACCAATACCTCCTTAGCCGATAATTTCTTACTTATAATATAATCTTTAAGCTTTTCTGCCTTGGCACGGCCACGGAAAGCCGATTCAGGATGGGTATTGGCTAAAACTCGGTTAAAATACTTGCCGATCTTTAATCTTTTGAGCTGAATTTTAATCGGTTCATGGAGGTGGTTGCTGAAAATAAGTGCCTCAATTTGATTTTTAGAAAGCCAAATTAATAATTCTTTGGCAAAAGCCCTAGATCTGACTTTACCGGCTCTCTGCTCATAATTGGTGTGGAAAACATGGGCTACCTCAACTTTTTTGCGGTCAAGCACCTCAGCTGATGCACCCATGGCAATATAGGCATTTCTGGCCGGAATATCAAAACATGCCTGAAATTTTTTTAAATTAATTGCCTTAACACCAAGGAATTTAAAAACTTCATTTACTGCATCCACTGCGGCCAGAGAATCAGCAAAAATTGTCCCATTCCAATCAAAAGCCACCAATTTAATCATGCAGAAATTATACCAAAGAAGAAGTAAAGTTAGGATCTTCCTAAATTCGCTATCACGTCTATCATCTGAAGCTCCCAATCGCGTTGCTCAGCTGAATTGCTATATGGAAGCGGAGCTTTTGGATCGACTTCGAGCATTTTTGCTATATCAGCAGGTCCGGAAACAATTCTTTCCCATAAAGTTTGCTGTCCTATCGGTTTGGACTCTCTTCGGGTTACCCCTAAATTTCCATCCGGTATTTTATCATTCCTTAATCTCTCTCCAGGCATTATCAAACACTAGCATACCAAAATTCTGCTGTCAATTCCTGTAAAACTATTATCGAATTCTTACAAAATAATGTTAGTATGGAACAAAAGGGGGTGAGAAAATGGCAGGTTACATTGTTAATATTGAAGAAAAAACGGAACAGAATGAGAATTTCCGGGAAGTTTTATTTACCAGTCCGCACAGCCAATTAGTAGTCATGAGCCTTCAGCCCAATGAAGATATTGGTATGGAAACTCATGAAAAGGTGGATCAATTCATTAGAATTGAAGCGGGAGAAGGCAAGGCGGTTTTAAACGGCGAGGAGAACTTGATTTCGGACGGTTCGGCCATTGTTATACCAGCCGGCACAGAACATAACGTCATCAATACTTCAAACCAGGAACTAAAACTATACACAATCTACTCTCCGCCAAATCACCGGGATAAAACCATTCACAAAACCAAAGCAGAGGCGGAAGCCGATACAGAAGATATCCCGAGTTGACTGTTTTAAAAATTAACAGTAGACTAAATTTGTAGCATGGATAGTGATCTTGTCACCCGACTTAAAGATGTTGTTTCCGGAGATGTGGCAGCCGACGAAGAAACCCTTAATACGTTTAGTCACGATACTTCACTTTTCGAAGTTAAACCGCAGGCAGTAGTTTACCCAAAAACAGAAGAAGATGTACAAAAACTGGTCAAATTTGTGACCGAAAACAAAAAAACTCTTCCTAATCTGTCTTTAACCGGCCGATCCGCCGGCACCGACATGGGAGGAGGGTCCATCAATGAATCAATCATTGTGGCTTTTGGCAAATATTTTAATCATGGCCCGAAAATTTCCGGCCAAATTGCCACTGTTGAACCGGGGGTATTTTATCGGGATTTTGAAAAAGAAACCCTGGCTCATAACTTAATTTTCCCCAGTTACCCGGCTTCTCGGGAACTGTGCGCCATGGGCGGAATTGTTAACAATAATGCCGGCGGGGAAAAATCTTTGTTTTATGGCAAGACCGAAAACTTTGTTAAACTGGTCAAAGTAGTTTTGCGGGATGGTAATACATATGAATTAAAACCGCTAACCGAAGCAGAGCTACAAGAAAAAATGAAATTAAAAACCTTGGAAGGGGAGATTTATACCAAAATGCATCAGCTGATTTCTGAAAATTATGATGACATTATGAAAGCCAAACCCACAGTTTCCAAAAATTCTGCCGGTTACAGTTTGTGGGATGTTTGGGACAAGGAAAAGGGTATTTTTGATTTAGCCAAATTATGGGTGGGAGCCCAAGGCACGCTGGGAATGATGCTGAAAGCTGATATCCAGTTAGTGCCCATTCACCAACATCGGGAAATGATGATCCTTTTCTTATACGATCTATCACACCTTGGTGAAATCATCAATGCTGTTTTACCCTTAGAGCCGGAAAGTTTTGAAGCTTATGATGACAATACCTTAAAGCTGGCTTTAAAATTTTTCCCGGAATTTGCCAAACAATTGGGCACCAAAAGCTTCCTCCAAACCGGTCTGGAATTTATGCCGGAATTTTTTATGGTGTTAACTCACGGTCTGCCAAAAATGGTTTTGCAGATTGATTTTACCGGTGACAACATGGAGGAATTAGGAAAAAAGATTAAAGAGCTGGAAGAAAAGGTCAAACCATACCACCCGAAAATTAAAATCGCAATAGAAAGGCAGGAAGAAAAATACTGGGTCATCAGGAGAGAAAGCTTTAGTTTGCTAAGAAATAAAATCCGCGACAAACACACCGCTCCCTTTGTGGATGATTTTGTGGTAGCTCCACAGTATTTACCGGAATTCCTTCCCAAAGTTAATGCTCTATTTAAACAATACCCCAGTCTGATTTATACGGTGGCCGGTCACATCGGCAACGGCAACTTCCATATTATCCCTTTAATGGATATCACCAAAAAAGACCAGCGGGATATTATCCCGGAATTGGGCAAAAAGGTGTATAATTTGGTACTTTCTTACCACGGTTCAATTACCGGCGAACACAATGACGGTATTATCAGAACGCCATATCTTGAGCAAATGTTTGGTAAAAAAATGGTGGAGCTGTTTGAAAAAACCAAAGAAATTTTTGATCCGCAAAATATTTTTAACCCCGGTAAAAAAGTCCACGGCTCTTTAGACTACGCCATGAGCCACATCCGCCAACAGTGGTAATACTTTACATTCACACCCGGAGGGTGATATAGCTTTACACCTATTCTTAATTGCATTACAGGAATTTGTTTAGTCTAAAACGAGATGCTTTATAGCATCCAATTGCCTGGCATAATCTATTTGGTTGTTAACAAATTCCCGATAAGCTTGGGTTGATTTAAACATACTCAAAACTAAGTCTTTTTGTGATATTTCTTCTGCAGACAAAGACAAGTATTCCGGATAGGATGACCAATGATAATTTTCCAGTTCTTCGCTGGGTATTATACTTGAGGTCACCGGATTTAAATGAATATACCTTGAAGCATGTACTAATTGCTCATCAGTTTCGATATGAACCGCCTTAAAGACCCCTTCAAACAATGGACCAGCCCTTTTGTACTTAGTATTGAAATATTTGATATAAGCATTTGTTATATTAGATATAAAAGAAGAAATTCCTTTATCGGATGTTTGTTTTAAAAGAAAGTGAAAATGATTTGGCATGATGCAATAGCTTAAAATATCAAGTATTCGTTCACTGCTATGTAATTCTTCTAACATTTTTTCTCTAATATCTATAGGTTGCTGATTAACCTGAGAAAATCTGATGGGGATATTTTTATGCCTGTAAAATTTAATTAGTTTTTGAATTCTTTCAAACTCTTTTTTATCGTTAAAAGTGCTTCTTCGATCTATGCCTCGATTGAAAACGTGATAAATCTCATTATTTTGAAATACCAACTTTCGAAATGTGGCCATAGATAAATCTTAATCAAAATAAAGATAGGGTGTTAACCTAAACTACCAGGAGGGTGTAAAACTGACAATACATTAAAATTATAGTAATATACGAAGAATGTCAGCAGCAGAAACAGAAAATTTAGTTCCAGTACGAATTTGGTGGGGCGATTCAACTAGCGCTCAATTAGCTAAATATACGAGGAACGTTTACGAGGAGCGGAAATTAGCAAGTAATGATTTTCGTCAACAAACACGTTTATATCGGAAATATACATATGGGTCTGGAAATCCAGATGACCTATTATACGATTTAGGACATTCTGGCAGAGGCTTGGATTCCTTTCCTAGAGAAATTGAACTAAGGATACCAAAACCAGCAGAAGTAATTAGTGAATACGGAGCGTCTGCGAAAGGCTTAGAGGTAGAATTGCAAACTTCCAGCTTAGTTATTCAACTAGCAAATATCGCAGAGAGTTATCTTCAAACGCTGCCCTTAAGACAGCAGGATCCGCTGGCTTATTCAGACACAATAAAATTAATGCAGATTCTCGCTGAGAGTTTGGGTGATAAAAAAACTCATATCTCATTAGTCTGTTTTGGTTATTATGAGCCTGAAGATGCTTATGAAGTTAAGGAAATAGAATAAAATCCGGACATCAAGAAGTCACGCTAAACTACTGAATCTCGTAGCTTAAAGTAATATCAACGGTTACTTCAGAAGAACCTGGTTCAACCTGAGTCCGCGTATCTCCGGCAGATTTTTCCAGAGCCCCTACAGCCATCGGCACTGGTCTGGGCTGACCTTGCAGATTTTCAGAATAATTGATAATCCTGCCTAACCTAAACCCGGCAATTTGGGCAGCTTCTGCGGCTTTTTTCTTAGCCGCTTCCACGGCTTTTTGCCGAGCTTCATTTTCTAGTTTGGTTTTATCATCAATATCAAAGGAAACGCCGGAAACCTGGTTGGCTCCATTATTAGTCGCTGTATCAATCACGTTATTAGCATTATCCAAATTCCGGACTTTTATTAACAAATTAGTGCTGGCAGAATAGCCGGTAATTTTTTGTGATCCGCTACCATAATCATAAGTCGGGAAAATGCTGTAGTTGGCGGTTTGGATATCTTTGGCATCTACGCCGGCTTGTTTCAAAGCCTCCGAAACTTTATTAATCACACCGTTGATTTGATCCTGGACTGCTTTGACGCTTTGAGCTTGAACTTGGATTCCGGCAGTAATTGAAGCTATATCAGGCTTAGCGGTAATTTTGCCTTCACCAGTCACATCAAAAGTGGTGGATTTTTGAGTGGTTACGCTGGTAACAGAGAAGGGGAGCGGACCAACTAATCTAGTGTACAGAAACAGCATGACAAAAAAGGCAATTAACCAAACAAACGGATACGCAAATTTAGAATACATAATTATTTACGTCTTTTAAGTTTTAATTCATGAGCTACAATCGGAATCTGCTCAATATTATTTATCCTGTTCCCATAATCAATGTTTTTATCGATAACTTGATCTAATTTTCGATCCATCTGCTCAACCCTGTTTTTTAATCCATCTATATCTTCTTTTACATTCCCCATATCTACAGTTAGTCGACTTGTCTGATCCCAAAGAATATCCAGCTTCCGGGTATGGCTTTCTAAAACCTGGGTATGGCTTTCTAAAACCTGGGTATGGCTTTCTAAAACCTGGGTATGGCTTTCTAAAGTTTTCTTTACCGGTTTAAGGGCGATATCAATTTCTTCTTTAACAACAGTTCTTATTCTTTTTATATCTTCGTCAGTCATAGTTAGATATTAAGAAAATTTAGGTAAAAACTCAAGATAGATTATCTGGATCATATCTCATCAACTCACCAAAATTGCGGTTGATATAAGATAAAAAGTGATATGATGAGATTAATGAATCAAAAAGGCTTTGCTCCGATACTACTTATTCTTTTAATTGCTTCAGCGGTTGGTGGATATTTACTTTATCAAAAGCAAATTAAAATTATATACAAATATTTGACGGCGGTACAATTGATCAGCCTAATCCCAGCCCAAATAAGGATGCGCCTACCCCTAATAGTTTTCCCCGTTATCTTGATCCAAATATTGAAAAAGTAATTACTGAATGTAAAATAATTTCTTAAATCTCTGCGATTGGTGAGCTCAAGGGATAAATACCGATTATCTATATCGCTCTGGTCAGACTAATTTGTAAATTTAAAACTTTGGAGGATGTTTTCTCCGGTTTGATCAGAAGCAGTCAAAACTCTAATTAAAAACATTTTGCCTCCGTGTTCTAAATATAAATATTTGGGTGCTCCTGGTTGATAAGAAACAATTTTGTATTTTGCTGTCTGACTGGAAATTGTGGCTTCCTGATCCAAAATCACATGTCCTTTAGAAGTTTTATCAAACACTCCCCAAAGGAAAGGATAATACCAGTATTTATCAAACCATTGGTCCACCGTCAGCTGATTTGGGTTATCAAAAATCCAGATAGTAAGAGGTGAATTATCAAAAGAAGAATCCTTATCTAAAACCGCTACCGCAGACAGCAATTTACCCGGAGCATATCCCACATAACTGGTAAAATTTGCCTTGTTATCTCCGCCAAATCTTTTGGCAAAATCTTCTTCTGAATCAGGCTGGACTGACAAAGTTTTTGGATAAGAAAAGGTAAAAGAATATTCATCATTGGTATAAGTTTCCCGCAAATTAATTGGCTTAGAAGTCGGAACAGTGGTTGGGACCAGAGAGGGAACCGGCGATGCAGCAGCTGTTTGTTTCAAAACGGGAGCAGAAACATCTTGTGCCATCACTGTTTCCTGTGGCTTAA
The DNA here is from genome assembly GCA_023487645.1 of Patescibacteria group bacterium. The sequence goes on from JAMDBX010000055.1 coordinate 12,886, forward strand.
ACTGAGGCTTTTTTATTGCAGCAAAGTAGAAAATTTCAACGGCAACTCCAAAAACCGCCGCGATAAAAAGAATCAATAATATGTGTCCGAAACCTTTTTGCCCCACAATTTAAATATATACCAATCGTATCTTAAAATACAAAATATACACTACTCTTACCAAGTTCTTATTCTTCCATTAATCATTACTTTTATACTGGAAGCTCGATGATCCCATTAAGAGATTCCCGGCCTTTATCAAGGTTTCCATTTTGGGTGATATTAATCATTTTGGTAAATGCATATATTTTTTATTTGGAGTTAACGTCACCCAATCCAGATCAGTTTATTACCAAGTATTCCTTAATCCCGTCTCAAATCGATTTTTCCAACTATAAAACCCTTTTCCCCTTTATCAGCAGCCAGTTCATTCACGGCGGATTCTTGCACATAATTTCCAATATGATATTCCTATGGGTATTTGGTAATAATATCGAAGCAACTTTGGGCTTTCTCCTCTTTCCTATCTTTTACCTGGTCTCAGGCGTTATTGCCGGATTAACTCAATTTTTTTTCACTCCCACCGCCACCATTCCCATGCTGGGAGCGTCCGGAGCAATTGCCGGTGTATTGGGATCTTATTTTGCTCTTTTTCCCCGCAATAAGATTAAAACATTAATTTTCATCTTTGTCTTTATTACCATTATCGATGTACCGGCCTATTTCTTGCTTTTCTTTTGGTTTATTACCCAGTTTTTCAGCGGAGTGTCATCAATTTCCGCCAGCGCTGACAGCGGCGGGATAGCTTTTCTTCCTCATATGGGTGGATTCCTCTTTGGCTGGTCCATTACCATACCAATGCTCGCCAAACTACGTTACCCTAAATTTAAAATTTTCAGCTGAGGAAAAACTACTTTCTTTCTACAGTAATTGAGCATTCGGTAACCAATGCGGCGATTGCTCCCACAGCTGCCAACATAGGAGCCAGTAGCACTCCCACCACGCCAAAGGTTAAAGGAAACTGCACTAAGATTCTCCCCTCCTTATCTTTGATGGTGATTCTTCTAATATTGCCTTCGTGGATAAGTTCCTTAACTTTTTTCAACAGATCTTCTCCTTTTACTTCATATGTTTCGGATTTGTTTTCTTTTTTAGCCATCTTAAAATCATTATACACTAATTGGACTCTCAGGTCATTCTCAGGTAAAATACGTAAACTTGAAAGCCTAAGAGGCTAAGGATAGGAGCTATATGAGAATACTGGTGGTGGAGGATGAGCATAAAATCGCGAACTCTATTAAAAAAGGCTTGGAACAGGAAGGCTATGCGACAGATGTGGCCTATACCGGCACCGAGGGTTTTGATTTAGCCTCCAGCGAGGAATATGATCTGATACTTCTGGACATTTTACTCCCGGGGATTAACGGAATCGAAATCTGCAAGGATTTAAGAAAAAAGCAAATTCATACCCCAATTTTAATACTGACAGCCAAAGGCCAGGTTTCTGATAAGGTAGAGGGGTTAGACGCCGGAGCAGATGATTATTTAACAAAACCTTTTGCTTTTGAGGAGCTTTTAGCCAGAATCAGGAGTTTGTTAAGGCGGCCAAAAGATAATATCGGATCAGTTTTAAAGTGCGAGGATCTAACCTTGGAAACTTTGACTTATCAGGTCAAACGGGGAGATAAAAGCATCCAACTTTCTTCCAAAGAGTATGCCTTGCTGGAATATTTATTAAGACACCAAAACCAGGTTTTAACCAAGGAACAAATTATTAATCATATTTGGGATTATGATGCTGACGTTTTGCCCAATACGGTTGAGGTTTATATCGGGTATTTGAGAAATAAAATAGATAAACCATTCCCTGACAAACCGGCTTTAATTCATACAGTCAGAGGTTTTGGTTACAGACTGGGGGCATAAATGTTTACAACAACCCGCTTAAAATTAACCGCTTGGTACCTGTTAATTATTATGCTAATCAGCGTTTCCTTTAGCTTGGCAATTTATCACGTTTTAACCGATGAGCTAAACAGAGTGGAAAGGGTGCAAAGATTGAGACAAGAAAGAAGAATATTTATTCTTGCCCCCGGATCACCAAGAACGCCTTCAATTGACCCAGAAGTCATGGAAGAAAGCAAAAACCGCCTTAAATCAATTCTGGTGCTGGTTAATTTAGGGATTTTAGGCGCTTCCAGTTTAGCCGGTTATTTCTTGGCCGGCCGGACCCTGCGGCCGATTAGTCAAATGCTGGATGAGCAGAACAGATTTATTACTGACGCATCCCACGAACTGCGAACTCCTTTAACCTCCTTAAAAAGCGAAATCGAGGTGAATTTACGAGACAAAGATTTGACTTTAAAAACTACCAAAAATCTTTTACAAAGCAATTTGGAAGAGGTTAATAATTTACAATATCTGTCTGATAATTTAATCAAACTGACTCAATACCAAAAAGAAAACGCGGTTAGTTTTGAGGCGGTTAATTTGAAAGAAGTCAGCGGAATTGCCCAAAGGAAAGTGGCTAACTTAGCAAAGAGAAAAAATATCATCATTAAAAATGAGGTTAACGATGGAGAAATTTCCGGTGGTTGGCAAAGCCTGATAGAGCTTTTTGTAGTATTTTTGGATAATGCCATCAAGTATTCACCCAAAGGAAAAACCGTAACTTTGACATCCCGAAAAATAGACAGGTCAATCGAAGTTGAAATCCGAGATCAAGGTATGGGAATTGAGGAAAAAGATATACCGCACCTGTTTGACCGTTTTTTCCGGGCTGATAAATCCCGGACTAAAGCCGAAGCAGGCGGATACGGATTGGGTTTATCAATTGCCAAACAAATCGTTGATAAACACCAAGGTTCTATTAGAGTAGAGAGCAAATTAGACAAAGGAAGCGTTTTTACTCTCCGCTTTCCGTTAAGGTACTCTTTCTAAGCATTTTATCAGGTTAATTTAGTAAATTTCCCTCTCAAAGGGGGTGAGGAAATGATTAAAAGAAGAATTCTTTCTATAACAGCCCTTTTTATGCTGGGTTCAACCATGGTTTTCAGCGCACTTCCTGCCTATGCACAAGATTCCAATACCAACCATCCAAACTTTTTCCAGGGGTTAATTGATGCAATAGCCCAAAAGTTCGGCTTGAAAAAAACTCAGGTGCAAAACGTAATTACTGATTACCAAAATCAACAGAAACAGTTGAGGCTGACTAATTTACAGCAAAGGCAAAAAAGCCGGCTTGATCAATTAGTTTCCCAAGGTAAAATCACCCAGGATCAGGAAAATTTGATTTTGAATAAATTGCAGGAGCTGCAAAATAACCGACAGAACTGGAAAAATTTAACTCCAGATCAGAGGAAAACTGCCATGCAGAAGCAAAGAACTGACTTGCAAAATTGGGCCAAGCAAAACAATATTGACCTCAAATACCTATATAGTTTCAGAATGGGTAAAGGAATGATGGGTATGAGAGGCAAGGGCTGGACTAAGCCAAATTAGTCAAAATCGGGTCCACTTTTTAAAAACTCCCGGGTTTAGATACCCGGGAGTTTTTCTGGTTTTAAGCTTATTCTCAGCTTGCTCTATTAATGTATACTTACGAAATGAATAAAATTGGTAATTTTCGGAAATGGATTTTGGGAAGTAAAAAAAGAATTGCCATCTTTGTTATCTTACTTTTGACAGTAGGCTATTTTGGATATAAAGGCCTGACTGCTAAAGCTGCTGCTCCACAATACCAAACTGCACAAGCTGAAAAAGGTACACTGATAAACTCCGTAACTGCTTCCGGCAACATCACCACTGCCAACAATGTCTCCGTAACTATCCAAGCCGCCGGAGTGGTAAAGGAAGTATTTGTTAAAAACGGGGACCAAGTCGGCCAGGGGCAAACTTTGGCTACCCTAACTTTAGACCAAGCTTCCCAGCAAAAACAGGCAGCTGCTTATGCCAGTTACCTGACTGCCAAAAACACTTTGGATGCGGCCAATGCCAAATATAATTCTTTGCAAAATACTTTATTTACAGACAACCAAAAATTTATCAATGACGCCGTAGCTAGAGGCTTGGCCACCAATGACCCCACCTATATTGAAGAAAATGCCACTTGGCTACAAGCCGAGGCTGATTATAAAAACCAGGCCTCTGTTATTTCTGCCAACCAATCATCTTTGACTGCTGCATCTTTAAACTTATCCCAACTTTCTTCCAACATAACTGCTCCTGTTGCCGGGGAAGTTCGCGGCTTAACCATAGCTCCCGGTTCAATAGTTACGGTTACCAGTTCTTCTTCTAATTCAACTTCGACTTCGCAGGTTTTAGGATCTATTTTCCAGGAAGGACCAACTCAAGCCCAAGTCAGTATTTCCGAAATTGATGCTCCCAAAGTTACCGAGGGTGATAAAGTTACCATGACTTTAGATGCTTTTCCGGATGCCACTTTTACCGGAAAGGTAGCCAGTATCAATACCAATGGGGTAGTTTCGTCCGGAGTAACTTCTTACCCGGCGGTTATTTCTTTCGATGCCGGTAATAAACATATCTACCCCAATATGGCTGTTACGGCCAAAATTATCACCAGCGTCAAAAACGATGTAATACTGGTTCCGTCTGCAGCAGTTCAAGCCGGGCAAAACGGTCAGATAACTGTACGGGTTTTGAAAAACGGCCAGGTTGAAACTGTCCCGGTAGAAGTTGGTAATACAAATGATACGCAAACTGGAATTACATCAGGCATAAACGAAGGCGATACAGTAATTACCGGTATCACAAATCCCACTGCAAAAACCGGGTCTTCCGGCGCCACCTCACCGTTTGGCAGCAGAGGATTTGGCGGCGGAGGAGTCATCATGAGGGGTGGTGGCCGTTAGTAAAAATGGCAGATGTTATCATCAAGGCTTCCGATTTAAAAAAAATTTACCAGTCCGAGTCAGTTGAAACAACTGCTTTGAGCAGTGTTTCCTTTGAGATAAAAAAAGGCGAGTTTGTGGCCATCATGGGACCTTCCGGCTCAGGAAAGTCCACTTTGATGCATATCTTGGGCGCCCTCGATACGCCAACTTCCGGCAGTTATATCCTGGACGGAGAAGAAGTATCCAAACTATCAGATGATCAACTAGCAGATATCCGAAACCGTAAGATCGGTTTTATCTTCCAGGCCTTTAATCTATTACCCCGAACCACTGCTCTAAAAAATGTCTGCCTGCCCATGGTTTATGCCGGAGTTCCCAAAGAGGAGCGACTGGAAAAAGCCAAAAAATATTTGGAAATGGTGGGATTAGGAGACAGGATAGAGCATACTTCAAATCAATTGTCGGGCGGACAGCAGCAGCGGGTGGCTATAGCCAGAGGTTTGGTAATGAATCCGGCCATTTTATTGGCAGATGAACCAACCGGCAATATTGCCTCCAGCCAAGCTGCGGAAATTATGTCCATTTTTCAGGAAATCAATGAAAAGGAAGGCCACACCATTGTCATGATTACCCACGAACCGGATATTGCCGAACACGCCAAAAGAATTATTCATGTTAAGGACGGGAAAATAGTTAAAGACAGCGACGGACACAGACAAAGGAAGGCAGGTAAATAATGGAATACGCTGAGATTATTTCAGAGGCTATCGGAACATTAACCGTTAACAAGCTGAGAACAGGTTTAGCGACTTTGGGAATCATGATTGGAATCGGCAGCGTGATTGCCTTAATTTCTTTAGGCCAGGCCACTCAACAGTCAATCCAATCACAAATCCAATCTTTAGGCGCCAATTTGTTAACCATTAGTCCGGGCGGCCAAAGGCAAGGTGCAGTCAGAAGCGCAGCAGGCAGTAATACATCTTTGACTTTAGACGATGCCAACACCATCAAAACCTCACCGCAAATCAATACCATTCAAAATGTTTCACCTGAGCTTTCCAGAAGGGCTCAAGTTACCACCGGGGGCAATAACACCAACACCCAAATAATCGGCGCTACTGCAGTGTATCCGACGGTTCATAAACTTAATATGGATTCCGGCAGTTTTATTACTAACCGCGATGTAACAGGCATGACCAAAGTAGCCGTGATCGGACCGCAGGTGATGAGCGATCTCTTCGGAGACGGCGCTGCCCCCATCGGCCAATCAATTAGGATCAACGGCCAAACCTTAACCGTTATTGGTGTCACCCAATCTAAAGGCGGATCAGGTTTTATGAATCAGGACGATATCATCTTCGTGCCGTTATCCACTGCTCAAAAACAGCTTTTTGGAGTAGATTATCTGTCGTCAATTGCTCTCGAGGCGAAAAACTCTGATGTAATGACTGATGCCCAAAACCAGGTGGGATATTTACTGCTGTCCCGGCACCATTTAAACGATCCGGCTCAGGCTGACTTTTCTATTTTTTCCCAGCAGGATATTTTAAATACTGCCTCCGCCATGACCGGCACCTTTACTTCACTCCTGGCCGGAATTGCCGCTATTTCGCTGCTGGTAGGCGGAATCGGCATTATGAATATCATGCTGGTAACTGTTACCGAAAGAATCCGGGAAATCGGTTTACGGAAAGCCCTGGGTGCAAAGAAAAAAATCATCATCACCCAGTTTTTAATCGAGGCTACGGTACTTTGTTTTATTGGCGGAGTAATTGGTATGATATTAGGCGTACTGACTTCGTATCTTATTTCCAGTTTAGCCGGCGTGCCGTTTGTTTTATCCTTCTTTGCCATCTTTTTAGCAATTGGAGTTTCAGGTGCAATCGGAATTTTGTTTGGCTGGTATCCAGCCCGACGTGCCGCCAATTTACAACCAATCGAAGCATTAAGATACGAATAATTATAGAAGGAGGTGATCTCAATGAAAAACAATATGATAGCAGTTATCATTATCGCTGCCTTAGTAATGGGCGTGGGGGGATTTTTTGCCGGCATGAAATATCAGCAGTCAAAAAGCCCGGCGGGCCGTTTTGCCAACTTCCAGGGCGCTAGAAATAGCAATTTCCAACAAAGGGGCGCAAATATGATAAGCAGGCAAGGATTTAGACCGGTTAACGGAGAAATCATCAGCTCTGATGACAAAAGCATTACCGTCAAATTATCAGACGGCAGCAGCAAAATAGTTCTCCTGTCTGATCAAACCAGTATTAATAAATCATCAGCAGGGACAAAGTCAGATCTGAAAAATGGCGAAAAAGTGGCGGTTTTTGGTTCGGATAATTCAGACGGCAGCGTCACTGCCCAAAATATCCAGCTAAATCCCTACCGGCCACAACCAAACGGATCTCCCAGGTAAAATTGGGTTAGCCGAATATAATCAATTTCTTACTTCGATCTAACTCTATTCTTATATGCCGTTGATAGTATAGGGACGTGAGGTGTATATGCCGCATAACAAAAACCTAAAAGGAGTTGGTTCCAAAGAACAACGGATGTACGAACACATTAAAGGGTCCGCGGAAAAATCCGGCAAATACGGAGGACGAGCCAAGGAAGTAGCGGCCAGAACTGTAATGAAACTGCATAAAGAAAAAGGTCATCAAAGAGGCGATTGATCAATTTTAAAAAAGACGGGAGGTGATAAAAATGGCCGATACAAATGGGAAACAGGTAAATCCTGTGGCTGCAGGTTTAACGGGCGCACTCATCGGAGCAGGGATAGCCTTGGTTACCACCAAAATTCTGACTGACCAGAAAATGAGAGATAAAATCATGGATATGGCATCCGGGGCCCGGGAAAAAGCAAATATGATATTTCAAGGCAAAATGGAAAAACCAATGGAGAGAGTCAGCCACGAAATAAGCCGGATGAGAGGCAAAAAGAGATCAGCTGGACGCGGACGCAGTCGTTCAATGGGCAAACCCAGTACCAGAACCTAACAAATTCCTGTTTAAAAACAGAGATTTGTTAAAAGGAGGTGAAAAAAATGGGGCTTTTGGAGTGGATTGCCGTAATTTTAATTATTGCCTGGCTGGGAGGATTCATTTTGCATATTGCCGGCGGACTTATTCACATACTTTTAGTTTTAGCAATAATATTATTTTTAGTTAGATTCATCCGAAGACAAACAGTATAGTTATCTTAGTAATTAAGGCAAATTAAAATTGATTTGCATGCTATTTAGAATTTGCGAAATTCTAGCTTGAAGTATTTCAAAAACACTGCGTCTTTTACAAACCTCCTTTAGCTCTAGCAGATCATCATTAGAAATCGCCAGCTTCTGGCTGGTTTTAGGATACATAATTGCCGCCGGGTTGCTGACATGCTTAATACCTAAGGCATGCCCCAACTCATGAGCAAGGGTGTGAACCAACTCCGGTTTATTGTTATTAAAATAAATTTCAATTCTGTTTTCCGGGCCTTTAAAAATTCCCTCTTCCGGCCTCTGTTCCAAGGCATTATTCAAAGAATCTACCGTTTGGTTCAACTCATCGACTTGGGAATTATAATTATTGGCAGAAATATTCAAATCCCGGGCCATGGCATTGAGTTTGTCTGCCTCAACCTTTAAATCCTGCTGCTCTTTAACTAATCTTTGGTACTCATCAGGGGGAGCTCCGCCTTTATTATTCCAATCCTCAACTTCTTTATTAAGATTATCCAGTTTTTGTTTTAATTCTGCCGAAAGCCGTTGATATTCCTCAAACTTAGGATTCAACGATTGTTTATCAATCTGGACTTTATCCTCCAGCTGATTAACCTGGTTGGTTAAAGATTGTCTTTCGTCGTATGTTAAATTAATGCTTAAATCGCCCTGCGGATCATAAACAAACAAATTTTTGCCTTCGGCCGTGTTCCAAATCCCGCTAGCCTGATCAATATCCGACAAAAAAGTTTCCCTTGATAAATCAAACTGGGGATCAACCGTATCTACCCGGTAATGTATCGGTTGATCACAATAAGAAAAAGTAAATAGATTATCTAAAGAAGTAAGTTTCAAATCGCTTACTGCAACCAAAACCACTATCAAAAGCAGAATACCGGCAATAACTTTCTTCATATACGAATCTTAAAGAAAAATTGGATCATTAGTCAAATCTTAGCTCTTTCTTACTTAGCCTTTACCGTAAATTTACTTAAATTTAGAAATTTCGCAGTAATATTGATCCAAACTGGGAGGGGGTGAGAAAATGGCAAGTGTAGTATTAGGAGTTTTTTCCAACAGAACTGATGCAGAGGATGCTATTTCTGAACTTGAGGCCGAAAGGTATAACCCAAAAGATATTTCCATCATGATGAGAGATACTTCTGAAGCCGGCAGAGTGGCTGAGGATACGGGTGCAGGAGAAGTAATGAGCAGCACTTTAGGCGGAGCAGCAGCCGGCGCAGTAATCGGCGGCTTAGCAGGTTTAGTAGCGGCATTTGCAATTCCCGGCTTAGGCACTATCTTTATTGGCGGCCCTATTGCCACTGCTTTAGGTTTAACCGGAGCAGCAGCCACTACCGCCTCAGGCGTAGCCACCGGCATTTTAGCCGGAGGAATCATCGGAGCCTTAACTTCGGCTTTCGGTCTTTCCCGGGAAGATGCCAGGATGTATGAAGATAGAATCAAAGAAGGCGGCATCTTAATAGCTGTTCCGACCAGGGAAGGGCACGAAAAAGAAGTCAAAAATATCATGAGTGGCTTTGATGCCGATAACATCAAAGTAATTGAATCCTATGGACAACCCGGACGAAGAGAAGAACCGGAGTATGCTCCGGCTTATGCAAGCGAAATCAGGCATCGGGGCAGAAGAGAGCGTGGCAGTTGGAGACGCCGCAGCAGAAAAGAAAGGGTTTGAAATCAGGCAAATGCCTAAAGAAAGGAGGGTCAAAATAAATGAAGTTTTACAATGTTAAAACCAGACAATCGGTAGACGTACCAGATGATCAAGTGACTGTTGTCACGATGAAGAACGGCAGAAAAGCAGCCCAGGCAGAAGTTGGTGGCGTTAAGATGTTTAGAATCTTGAGCAAGGAAGACGCTGACCGCCTTGCCAAGTAACATAAAGTGTTGACATTAAGTATACGGCCGTAATATTAATGTGAACAATAATAAGCAATGTTTAGCTTTCCGCTTGAGGAGGAAGAAAGTACAGATAATTGAGAGATCGAAACCATTCTGAGGCTTGTCTTCTGTCTCCTGGATATAATGGTGTTCCACCTGGCTCCTCACCTCTTAAACCTCTTTGCACCTCCTCTGCCACAAATGAATCTTTTTTCAGTTCATCCCCATAAAACTTGGCCCACAAGCGGGCTAGCAATTGTTCCAGTGACTTCGGAGGTTCCGTTAACGAAAGTCTTTTGCATAAAATCCCAAAAAAATCTTGTCTGCCCGCGCCTAAAATGCGTCCAAATTCTAATAAATGCCTAACTAGTCCATGCCAATAATGAGCCAAATCGCTTTTATTACCTCTTATTGGTTGTTCGTATTTTCCATCATATACAAATTTAGGCTGCCCTTGTTCGATTATTAACTTATGATGACCAAACCAGGCGTCTGCCCGCAGTCTGTCCTGTTCAAAACTAGCTAAGTATTGTTCCGCGCTGTCTGCAAATAAATCTTTTCTTTTCTTAAGGGGCAACGCGGAGAAAAAACCATTATAAGAATTATTTATCGACATCTCCCATCTGATACTGTTAGGCGATTGTAAAATTAAATTTGCGGCATCTTTGCTGGATTCTGAACGGCTCAAGTTTAGGCCTTGCCAGACTGCTTTTATCCTTTGCTCGCTCGGGTTCAACTGACGGTCTAAAATCATCTGTTGAAAAAGTGTATAAATATTTGCATTTTCTGCAAAAGAGTCAAAATATCCTTTTACTAACCTCTCTAAAACTGTTTCTACACCTTCATAAAACATATTTCCTACCACCGTAATTGCTGGTCTGGGTGGAACCATAAAAGCTGCATGATCGCTGTTTAAAAAATTCCCTTCGAAAAAACTGATATTTTTCAACTTATAGTATAAAATAGTGGTGTGTCTAGGGTTTCCAGCCCTCGTAGGCGTAATAATTGCCCGAACTCTCCACACAGGCATAAGAGGTATCAGCCCGCAGATTGGCCGCATGTTCCGGTGAATTAATCCACTGGTTAACTACATCGGAAGAATTGCTATTCATTTCAATATTTTCCGTCACATAACTAAACTTTGGATAAGGCAAAGTCTTGCTGTTAATCCGGTTGGTAAAACCATCATGGCTAAAATTTCTGACAATTTCCCCGGCTCTGATTTTGGCAAAATTACAAGTATAGGGATCTGTTTTGACCGGAGATAAACCCTGAGAACGGCGGTAATTATTGATTTGGTATATATAAGAATTGCCCGTGGTATTGGAAACCGGCAGGGTAGGGGTAGGGGTCGAAGTTGCGGAAGGCTTTGGGGTTGGCGTTACACTGGGTTTAGCAGTAGGAATCGATGAAGGGGTAGGGAGCGGTTTTGAAGCTGGTCTGGTGATGAAAAAACTGATCGGATTGGACCAAATTTGAGAGTGATATGACCGGGGCGAAAAATTAAACAACAAATAAAACGGCAAAGAAAAGGCGATGGCTAGGGCAGAGAAAATCATCGTGAGGTGTGAAATTTAAACCATCTCTTTCCATTTGTCAAATTTTTTGTTTAGGGAATAGTTTCTTCAGCTTTATCTTCTGCTTCTTTCGGATCAATCGGCTTTCTAAGCCGGAAATACCAAGCCGCCAGAAAAGCCACTACGGCATAAACCACCATGGCAAACAGTGTTGACCACTCCAGCGCCGCGCTACCGACCGGGCTTAATAAGGGAGAAAATAATCCGGAAAAAATAAAAACTAATGGTGTAGAAAACACATTAATTAAAACGCTGAAAAAGCTGTTAGGATTGGCGCCAAATAACCTCAGGAGAAATCTAATAGCCAAAATAGCTTCTATCACCATAAGGGCATACCAAACGATTTGCCTTTCCCTAATAATTTTTCTCTTCTTCTCGTAATCCTCTTGGGGAGGTTCTACCTTAATAACAGGTTTTTCTCCTGTTACCGGTTCAATTATAGTCGGCTCTTTCGGAACTAGTGGTTCAAAGGCCATTTTGGATATTCTATAACCTCAAGGTTAATAGGTTTATTAAGATCCGGTAAGAATATTGCAGGAAATAAATTTCCCATTACTTTAATCTTACCTTAATCTAACAATCTTCTTACTCAAATATGATTAGATACTGGTGAGATTATCTAAGATGAAAAAAATCTCTGTTAGCTTAATATTTATCTTCGTTTTATTCTTTTTGCCTTTCACCATCTGGGCCCAAGACAACAACAAAAATGTGATTCTGACAAAAAATGAGATAATTAACAAAGATTACTTTGCCGCAGGCAATAGCGTTTCATTAGAAGGAACAGTTAACGGGGACGCATATTTGGCCGGAGGAAATATTGTCGTTGACGGTACAATTAACGGAGATTTGATTGCGGCCGGCGGCAATATGGATATCAGGGGAACTGTGACCGGTAATATCCGGGCGGCCGGAGGAAATATTAACCTTAACAGGACGGTGGGCAGGAACGTATCGCTGGCCGGCGGCAGTCTTAGTCTTGCCTCAAATGCCAATATAACCGGTAGTTTAGCAGCGGCAGGCGGAAACCTGGCTGTTTTCAGCCCCGTAGGAAAGGAAGCTAATTTAGCCGGAGGACAAATTACCCTGGGCAGTCGGATTGGTGCCGATACCAACGCGGTAGTTGACCAGCTCAGCCTTGCCCCACAAGCCACAATTAGTGGTAATTTAACTTATTGGAGCAGAAATAAAGCCTCAATTTCCGAAAGTGCCACCGTTTCCGGTAGAATTATTCAAAATATCCCCAAAGGAGAACAGCCGCAAGAAACTGAAAAAAAAGGAGTGAGCAGTGTAATTAGCTTTTTCAGAATTGTCAATTTTATTGGGGCGGCAATTATTGGTATTCTACTGCTAATATTTATGCCAATTTATTTCGACCGGACTACCGAGTACATTATGAAAAGACCGTGGGCTAGCTTGGGAATTGGCTTTTTAACTGCCATAGTTTTTCCTTTTGCTGCTAATTACCCTAATTGGTATCCCAATCGCCTTTGTCTTAGCCTTTACTTTGGGACTTATCTTATATCTTTCTACAATATTTGTTTCATTTGTCATCGGGCTGTTAATTTTGCAACGGTTTAATAACCAAACCGGTAAAATCTGGGTCTTTTTGCTGGGTTTAATTTTTTATTCAATACTTACACTAATCCCCATATTAGGCTGGCTGGTTTCAGCTGTGGCGGCCCTGATTGGCACAGGAGCAATTTTGATGGAGGAAAAAGATTTCTATCTGAATCTTCGCGGGAAAAAACTTATTTAACTAAAAACTACTAAAAATAAAGCTATAAAAATAGTCAGCACTTGCCAGATATCACGCAGGCCTAAAAGCAAACCCTCATCACCCTCATTATGCCAATGCAAGCCGCCATGGAAATTCATTTCTGCTTTTAATAAACTTCTGGCTTTAATAATCCCGGCAAAAGCTAAACCATCGACTACATCAGGCAACTGGGAACTGCCAATACCAAACATAATATAAAACAATTTCTCGCTTAAACCGGTTTTCAAATAAGTTATACCTAATATCAAAGCTATCGGCAAAGACAGATCAAAAACAATCACCGGGATGACGTATTTCTTAAATTTATCCATCTTGAAAAAATGCCCATGAGGTACAGCATCCATCAAATAATGAAATGCCACGCCAGTAGCGCCTGTGACGATTAATCCGGTTGTTAAATCACCATGTCCCAAATAGCTATAGGCAGCACTTCCCACAATCACTCCCACTGCCGTATGTCCGAAGGCTATCATAAATTAATTATACCCAATAGAGCTGAAAAGCTTCCTACAGTTTTAGGAACTCCAGTAGTTTATATACTAAAATGGCGGGCCAGACAAGGGCTTTTAGCAAACCAAATGCCCCTTGCCAAAACGAAGTGGCATGCTGGATAAAATAAACCGCTGCACCAATAATTCCTAATCCATAGATTGCATCTG
>JAMDBX010000061.1 GCA_023487645.1 Patescibacteria group bacterium
AAAAGATTTCTTTTTATGTTGGAGGAGTAAATTAAATTCCTCAGCTGTTAATTGGACAGGATCAAGCACTAATCCATCATATCAGGAAACTCATAGTAGTGGAAATTTCGTTTTTGGAGGGGTATAGTTAAAGTAAAGGATAGAGAATTACGCGAAAAACTACTTTCTTTCCAAGGGTTGAAAGAAATAGGTGATGGTAGTTTAGGTTTTAATCAGAGAAGGTTTGTAACTCGCCTGGAGCTTAGTTATCCAGAGGTAGAATAAGTTGAGGATTGTTAACTAAAGAATTGTTTTGTCTCTCCCTTTTCTGTTAGACTAGATCCCATGTATAATATTTCTACTTTAAAAAATGGACTGACCTTAATTACCGTCAACTTGCCCCATTTAGATTCCGTGACTACGTTAGTGGCCGTTAAAGCCGGTTCCCGTTTTGAAAAAAGGTCTAATAATGGCATCTCCCATTTTTTGGAGCATATGTCTTTTAAGGGTTCGAAAAAATATCCTAGCTCTTTGGAAATTGCCTCTTTAATTGATGGTGTCGGAGCAGTTAACAACGCCGCTACCTCCAAAGAATATACTTATTATTGGATTAAATCGGCAGCCGAGCATCTTGAACTTTCCTCCAGTATTTTATCTTCCCAACTAAAAGAGCCTTTACTTAAAAAAGAGGAGATTAACCGGGAAAAAGGGGTAATTATTGAAGAGCTGCGGATGTATCGGGATAATCCTGCTGCCCATGTTTGGGATTTATATGAACTTTTGCAGTTTGGAGACCAGCCGTTAGGTTGGGATGTGGGCGGCAACGAAAAGAATGTCATCTCTTTTAGTCATCAGGATTTTGTAAATTACATGAATTCCCTTTATTCGCCTTCCAATATGGTTTTGGTTTATGTTGGCAAGTTACCGCCAAATATTTCCCAGTTGGCGGAAAAATATTTCCTAGATTTGCCATTGCGGTCAATGCAGGGGTTTGCACCTTTTAAAAAAGTACCGCAAAATAAACCCAAAATCAATGTTCATTATAAAGATACTGACCAGGTTAACCTGGTTTTGGGAGTTGAAGGCTATAGCCGCCATGACCCCCGCAAATATCCGGCCAGGGTCTTAGGAATTATTTTGGGTGAAGGGATGTCTTCCCGAATGTTTACCCAAATCAGGGAAAAGCGGGGACTGGCTTACCGGGTAGGGGCCGGACATGAATCTTACACCGACACCGGTAGTTTTGTGGCTTTTGGAGGGTTGAAACTGGAAAAAGCCGAGGAAGGGCTACAGGTCATTAAGGATGAATTGTTGGGGGTAGCAGCTAAAAAAGTTTCTGACAAGGAATTGAAAAAGGCTAAAGAGATGGAACGTGGCCGGATGGCGTTGAGGATGGAATCGACAAACTTTTTGGGGGAATATTTTGGCATTAAATATGTTTTAGACCGGGAGATTGAAACCTTTGAAGATTATTTAAAGAAAATTGATGCCGTGACAGTTGAGGATGTTTGGCAGGTTGCCAAGGATTTGTTTAAAAAGGACAAATTTAATCTACAAATTATCGGGCCGTTAAAAGACAGTGCCCCTTTTGAGAAGATATTAAAATAATTTCCTTATTGTCTAACTTTTCCGGTTTTGGTAGAGTGGTTTACATAGTTTTTTAAATGATGGATATCAAGCAAGAAACTTTAGACCTGCACAAAAAGCATCGGGGGAAAATAGAAGTCATTCCTACGGTGCAGGTGCAAAACCGGGAAGAGCTTTCCCTGGCCTACACTCCGGGAGTGGCAGAGGTTTGCAAAGCCATTGCCGAAGATAAAAACTTGGTTTGGGATTACACGATTAAAAGTCATATCGTGGCAGTGGTGACAGACGGATCGGCGGTTTTAGGTTTGGGAAATATCGGGTCGGAGGCTGGATTGCCGGTGATGGAAGGAAAAGCCTTACTTTTTAAGACTTTGGCCGGGATCGATGCTTTCCCAATCTGTTTGAACACCCAGGATACAGAGGAGATTATCAAAATTGTTAGAGCTTTAGCCCCTACTTTTGGAGGAGTAAATTTAGAAGATATCTGCGCTCCCCGTTGTTTTACTATTGAAGAGGCCTTGCAGGATATTGGAATTCCGGTGATGCATGATGACCAGCACGGAACTGCGGTGGTAGTTTTAGCAGGATTGATTAATGCGGCTAAAGTGGTTGGTAAGAAAATGGAAAATTTAAAAGTAGTTATCTCCGGAGCAGGGGCTGCCGGCAGCGCTATCGCCAAACTGCTTGCTCCCAAAGTAGCTGATGTGTTGGTGGTAGACAGTAAGGGTTTAATTTTAAAAGGACGTGAGGATCTGGACTCTTTTAAACAACAGTTGGCCCAAATGACTAATAAAGAAAGCAGGAGCGGCAATTTACAGGAAGCTTTAAAGGATGCGGATGTATTTATCGGGGTTTCTAAGGGTAATTTATTAACTGCTGAAGATATTAAATTGATGGCTCCTGGAGCAATTGTTTTTGCCATGGCCAATCCGGTTCCGGAGATTATGCCGGATGAAGTCAAAAAAGGCGGGGCTGCAGTTGTAGCCTCCGGTAGGTCAGATTTTCCCAACCAAATTAACAATGTCTTGGCTTTTCCGGGAATTTTTAAAGGAGCTTTAAGTGTTCGGGCTTTGCAAATTACGGAAAAAATGAAAGAAGCAGCGGCTTTTGCTCTGGCGAGTTTGGTAGAAGACCCAAAGGCTGATTTTATTATTCCCGATCCGTTTGACAAACGGGTGGTTGCGGCAGTTTCTGAAGCTGTGGCGAAAGCTTGGGAAAGCTCACAGTAATTTTTCAGGAAATTTAATATAATGAAAGATACTATGAATCCTTTTCAAACTTCTTTAAGCCAGTTAAAAAAGGCAGCCCAGGCTATTAATTTAGACAAGGAAATAGTTGAACTTTTATCCCAACCCCAAAGGACAATTGAGGTTAATTTTCCTTTAGAAAAAGATTCCGGAGAGACAGAGATGGTCAAAGGCTATCGGGTACAATATAACAATTGGCGCGGTCCTTACAAAGGAGGTTTGCGTTTCCATCCCCAAGTGGATATGGATGAGGTTAAAGCCCTAGCTTTTTGGATGACCATTAAAAATGCCGTTTGTGATGTCCCTTTTGGTGGGGGCAAAGGGGGAGTGGAAATTGACCCTAAAAAGCTTTCCCAAAAAGAGTTAGAACAACTGACCCGGAAATTTGCCACAGCCCTGACTCCTAATGTCGGACCCGAACTGGATGTCCCGGCTCCAGATGTGAACACCAATGCTCAAATCATGGATTGGTTTGCCGATGAATACAAAAAACAAATGAAAAGCCAGGATGCAAATTTAAAAAGCGAGTATTTGCGGGCAGTTGTCACAGGAAAACCTGTAGACAAGGGTGGGTCGGCGGGCCGGGAAGAGGCAACAGGTATGGGTGGTTTTTTTGTTCTGGAAGAGTTAGTTAAAAAACTTGGTTTGGAAAAACCTCTAACTGTAGCTGTTCAAGGTTTTGGCAATGTCGGTTCTCACATTGCCCAGCTTTTATACCAAAACGGTTATAAGGTGGTGGGGCTATCCGATTCCAAAGGAGGAATTTATGAAGAAACCGGGACAGGGTTTAATGTGGATTTGGTTATAGGTTGCAAAGCGGAAACTGGACATATTAGTGAGTGTTATTGTGTAGATAACGCTTGCGATAAACCAATTGATCCCATCCGCGGTAGGATTACCAATGAGAAGTTATTGGAGCTTGGGGTAGATATTTTAATTCCGGCTGCTTTAGAAGGAGTGATAAATAAAGACAACGCTGCCAAAATTAAAGCCAAAGTGGTTTTGGAAATGGCCAACGGTCCGACAACCCTGGAGGCGGATGAGATTTTACATAAAAAAGGGGTTGTGGTAGTACCCGATGTTTTGGCTAATTCTGGTGGGGTGACTGTTTCCTACTTTGAATGGTACCAAAATATGCAGGAGGAACAGTGGGAATTGGAAAAGGTGAATACTGAGCTAAAAAGAAAGATGGTTGAGGCCTTTGAAAGTGTTTGGGAAATCCATGAAAAAAAGCAGGTAGATCTTCGAAACTCGGCTTATATTTTGGCTTTACAAAGATTGAATGAAGCTCGAAAAGAGGAAAAGCCTGCTTAATAATTTTCTGCCATTATTTTATAGTGATGTTTTTCATTGTTGATTCCAAAAAGCTCTAAACTTTTTTGATCACTAATCCCTTTTTGTTCCTTTGACATGAGTTGCCAGTTTTTCCAGATTCTCTTTTGTTCTTTTAAAGTTGGTTCTTTGTGAATAAGTTCTATTCCAATTTCGGCTCTCCATCTGTGAACAGGATCTTTTAATAGGGTGGTTGCTTGACTTGGATAATATTTTTTAATTTTTTCTAAGGTATAAGGTCTTTTATACATAATACTAGGTTTAGCCTCACAAGACGTCCACCTTTGTGGCTAAGTTAGAGATCAACAGCTAAATTTTGTAATAAAGTCAGATCATTTGCTTCCTCTATAAAAGCTTGGTAAGAAAGTTGAGGATTGGTTTTAGAAAAATAACTTAAAATTTCCTCTGGATGAATCCATTCAGTTTTCCTCTGTCCCAAATATTCAGGTAAAGAAGATGGTTGAGAAAAGTAGGCACATAAGACGTCCACCTGCGAGGCTGATTTAGATTTTGTGGAGTTGCTTATTGGATTTCGATGAATATAGCGACTTAGATTAAGAAGTTGAGGATCCGATTCAACCAGGACTGCTTTATAAACATCCTGAAATAAGGCTCCGACTCTTGTGTATTTACGATTGAAGTACATTGCATATCTAATACCAAGTGAGTTCATAAACCTATCGATAGAGATAGTACTTTTTTGTCTAACTAAGAAATGAAAATGGTTTGGCATTAAACAATAAGCTATAAGTTCAATCTCGTCATGGAAATTATTTAAACGTAAAGCTCTTAATATTTTATCCTTTTCCTTGTATGAAGTATTAGGATCAGCTAACTTATTTTTTAAAGCATTTTCATCTTTAGGGAGTAAGTACTCTTTAATATAAGACAGAAAGACGATGTAGTCTTGATCGTCTTGGAAAATTGGACGTTTTTCAACTCCACGATTATAAAGATGATAATAAGAATTTTCTTGATAGGTTTTAATGGAGTTTTTTGCAGGCATAAAATTACTATCTTATAGGAGGAGTAACTTGTCAAGATTATAGCCTCACAAGACGTCCACCTGTGAGGCTAGAGATTGGTGAGCTTTTTTTTGAGCCAGTTTTTGATGATCCAGGCAATTTGAATGGATAACAGACCCACGAACATTCCGCCTAAAATATCTCCGGGATAATGAACCCCAACAAAAACCCGGGAAAATCCCACCCAAATCATCAAACCTAAAAGCAAAAGGGAAAATTTTGACTTATAGTAATAGAAGGCAAAAGCGATAACCGACATCATGGTGGTGTGTTCTGAAGGAAAGGCCGTATCAGTGACATGTTTGATCAAAGGGGTAATGGCATAAGTTGAGAAGGGCCGGGGTTCAAAATAAATCAGATGGATAGTTTTTATCAAAACTATGGCTACTACAAGTCCCAAAAAAGTAATAAAAAGCGGTTTTCTTTCCTTTGGTCCGCCCTTAAGTCCTAAAACCATGATCAGTAAAACCGTCAAAAAGATTAGGTAATTAGCCCCAAAGACCATCACCAGGTCAAAAATTTTTGACTGGTGGCTTAAATTAAAAATTTGAAAAAATAAAGTGGTGTTATCCATGTAAATAAGGTAAAAAGATCATCAGTCCGACAATGGCTGAGGCAATGATGACAATGACTACCGATCCGGCTGAAAAGTCTTTGGCTAGTTTTGCCTGTGGGTGGTGTTCTTGAGTAAAAGAATCGACAATTGATTCCACGGCGCTGTTTCCCAACTCTGCCGACAAAACCAACCCGATTAAAATGATAATAATAATCCAGTCGGGTTTGGAGATGTGAAGATACAATCCGGCCAGGGTTACAAACACGGCCTCAAGTAAACCGATTTTCCCGGGTT
>JAMDBX010000019.1 GCA_023487645.1 Patescibacteria group bacterium
TACTCAAAGAAAGGTATGCCGGCGGACATTATTTTACCCGGGTTTTCGCCCCGGCAGGCGAGTTTACCAAAAAAGAAGATGCCAAAGATATTGAAAGGTTTGTGAAGATTAACCCGGTGCCTGAGGCCAAAAGAACCATTGCTCAAGCCTTGGAGCAAATTTATTCCAATGCGGAGTGGTTAAAAAGGGATAAGGATAAGATTAAAAATTTTTTAGGGTAAAAATTAGCTTTGGGGCTTGTTTTCGTCCTGGTTTTCAATAGGCTCCTGGAATTCAACGGAGGAGATTTGAATCTTGCGCAACGCGGCCCCCATGGTTTGAAGCCTTCTTCTATCCCTAAAGGTATCCTTACCCAGATAATAAGTTCCGATGGCAGCTAAAATTCCCACCCCCAATTGTGTTTCTGAATATAGGCTAAGTTGAGCTAAGATTGGATAATTGTTTAAAGGAATTAAATCAGCAGAGATTAAAGGAAAAATTGATTTGGAAAGCTCGGTTGCGGCATCTGCGGCAAGAATTAAAGAAATGCCTATTTTAAACCTATTCTTCCACTTAGCCCAGTCCACCATAGCACCTAAATCTCCCGTATGTAAAAAACGCTCCTTTGTTTCTTCTGTAGTAGTAACATCGATTGCTCCGGCAAAGTTTGGTACGGGGCCGATGCGAACCTCTAAAGTTTTCCGCATTCCAACTAAGATATTAGAAGAGATATATAATAAATCTTTAACAAATAAGTAAATATTTGGAAATAATTTCCTGTTTTATGGTAAAATCCCCTACATGGCTTTAAATGTTACAGATTTAAGAAACGGTACTTTTTATAAAGAGGGGAAGGATATTTTTCTTGTTTTAACTTATGAGCACGTTAAGACGGGTAGAGGTTCCGGCAATATCAAAGTTAAAGTCCGCAACATCAGGACTGGTTCGGTGGTGGAAAAATCCTTTATTACCGGGGCTCGGGTGGATGAGGCTGATGTGGAGAAGAAAAAAGCCCAATTTCTTTATAAAGACGGGGAAACTTTTAATTTCATGGATCCGGCTTCCTTTGAGCAATTTTCCTTGTCGGCCCCAGTTTTAGGGGATCAAGCTAAGTATCTAAAAGATGGCCTGGAAGTGATCCTGATTGTGGGGGAAGGTGAGGCTTTAGGATTGGAATTACCCATGAGCTTGGTGTATGAAATTACCGAAACCGGTCCGGAAGAAAAAGGTAATACGGTTTCCAATGTTTTTAAAGAAGCAGTTTTAGATAATGGTTTAGTGGTCAGGGTGCCGATGTTTATGAAAGTAGGAGAAAAAGTGAAAGTTGATACTCGTTCTGGAGAATACATTGAGAGAGTGAAATGAGCGGCTTGTCACAGTACAAAAAACCGCTCGCGCGACCAGGTCGCTCGCTTGAAGTTCGTTTCGCGCCGAGTAAAAGGTGGATCATGGATAAAGTGGTGCGCTCAACTGCACTACATTTTTTGGTTACTTGTGACTACGCCGCTTTTTAGTGGTATATTTTACTAATATGACAAAAAAGATAACTAAAGCTCTAATCCCTGCTGCCGGATTTGGTACCAGATTTCTTCCTCAAACTAAAGCCATGCCCAAAGAGATGTTGCCAATTGTGGACAAGCCGGTTATTCAATACGTGGTAGAGGAAATTGTGGCTTCCGGTATAGAAGACATTGTGATTGTGACTGGTGCCACCAAGCGGGCCATTGAAGATCACTTTGATGCTCCGAATGAGGATTTAGTTCAAAATTTAATTAACGGTAATAAAGAAAAAGTTTTAGAGCAGTTAAAGCATATTTCCGAGATGGCCAATTTCATCTACATTAGGCAAAAAGGTCCGTACGGCAATGGTACGCCTGTTTTGGAAGGTGAATCAGTGATTGGTGATGAGCCGTTTGCGGTTGTGTGGGGGGATGAATTTATTTATGCCGAGCCTCCCAGGTTAAAGCAAATGACAGACGTCCATGAGAAATATGGAGGAATGGTTATTTCCGGGGTCAAAATTGACAAAAAAGAGGATTTAAAAAGGTATGGTATAGCAGATTTGGAGCCGGTAGAAGGAAATGTCTACAAAATTAAAAAAATTGTAGAAAAGCCGGATCCTGATCAAGCCCCATCCAATATTGCTACTCATGGTGCCTATATCCTGCCGCCGGAGATTTTCGGAGCCTTAAAAAGGCTTTCCCCCGGTCAAAAAGGGGAAATTTGGCTAACTGATGCCATTAATCTGCTGCGGGATGAAGGCGTGCCTTTGTATGCAGTGGTGGTGGAAAATGGCAAATATTATGATACCGGCAATAAATTGGAATATATGAAAACCGCAGTGGATTTGGCTACAAAACATGCCGAAATAGGTGAACAGTTTAATGAATATCTTAAAGAGTTAGTGAATGGTACGAAGAACTAAAACCAGGCCGGTGACTGTGGCGGCCTGCGTTAGAATTCCCCAAGGCATTTTGGCTTTTCCGTTGGTTTGATGGCCAAACTCATAAAAGGTGGAAAAGGGAAAGAATTTCCAGTTAAACAGTAGATACGGCATTTGTAAAATATCCCAGGATTCGGACATGAATATACAGACCAGCAGATAAGTTCGGTCAGTCATGTTGCCGAATAGCAGGAAAGTGATGATTACTCCAAAAGCCAAATCTGCAAAAGATTCAAAAAAAAGCAAAGCCTTGCTTTTCTTTTTCCAACCCAAGCCAAAATCCCAATGAGGGATCATATCGGCAAGCGGGTGGGAAATGGCGGAAAGGGTAATACCTAATTTGGGATCCGGAACCGCGGCGGCAATGGCTCCTCCGATTAAAGCGTGCGCTGTTGCTGTCATGTGTTTTTTTAGTATACCGCACCTTGTCAATTTGATTCAAATTGGAGTTTTTGTAAAAGTTTTAAGCATTCAGTCAAAGATGTAACTATATAACTTGGTTCTTGAGTCTTATCCTCTGGTTCTTCCTTAGCAAATTTACCTTGTTTCGCCCAAATGGTAGTTGCACCCAGCTTTTTACCAATTTTCAGTTCAGACCTGACTCGATCTCCAATTAAAAGAGTCTTTTTAGGATTATCTTTTGAAAGATGAGGTATAAAAGATTGCGGGTCCTTCTCTCCTTCAGCAAATACAATGTGCCTGAAATACTTACCTACCCCCAAACGTTCCACCTCCAGTTGCATATCTTCTCCTCCTTTACCAATTAAAATCATGGGGATATTTTTACTTTTGATGAAATCCAGAAGCTCGGTTATCCCATCAATCACAACCCTCCGATCCGGATCATACAAAGTTCTTTTCC
Source organism: Patescibacteria group bacterium (assembly GCA_023487645.1). The sequence continues at coordinate 3,285 of JAMDBX010000019.1, forward strand.
AGTCAAAAATTACTGTGTCAAACATAATTAGGCAACTGCCGTATTTATACTTCCGGTAGATGCATGAATATAATTTGTCTTTTCACAACCAGTAGCTTTAATCGCTAACAATTGTCCGTGATTGCTTTCTGTCATCGAAAAATAAGGGGTAATTCTGATTCTTGCAGCCATTTCTGTTAACGAAGATTCGTAGCCTTCATCGAACATCCTATGTTCTTCTGCCTTCCTAAATTCCTGGATTATGTATAATGAGGACGAGTCCTCTGTTGCATTATGCAAGAGTTCTTGTGTTTTGGCAACAGATTTCTCCTGGAGAAAATTTACTCCTTCTGCCCAAGAGCTACCATTTCCAAAACCTGATTTTTTCAGGACAAAATTACGCTTCGATTTAGAGAGCGAAGCCAATCCTTCCGTTAACTCAATTCCATCCGGTAGACCAAGCGAGAAAAACCGCTCTTGTCCTATAATCCAAGTCGGAGGGATAACTTTCCTCAAGTGTTTAACCGAAGAAGCCCCTAATTGCGCAGCAAAAAATGCTTCCCATCTTTTATCCCAGATTAGGGCTAGTAGCGCTTTCTCTTCCATGTGAGGCGTGAATGACGGAATAACTTCTGGAGTTTGCCTCCCGGCATAGAGTTGTATGATATTATTAACAGCTGGATCGTCCAAACATTCGTGCTGGTAAAATGCTCTGTATAGCGCTAGAGAAGTTGTATCCAAAACAGAGCCAGCTTGCTCAACACACCATTTTCTGTCATTACCGGAAAGCACTTTATCTGCCAGGAATTGTAGTTGTCCGGCATAAGAAGCAGTATGTTGACTATAAACTATGCTTCCTCTATTTGGAGTATGTCCTCTCATAAATTTTGTCAACATATCGTCCGATACTAAAGTTTCAAAACCGGCAAATCTATATGCCCTATTTAATAATTCTGCCAAAGCTAATCCAAAGGGAGATGTCTCGATCTCGCACACAGAGAATCCTCCTTGAGTAATGATTACATCCGGCCTGACAAAAAGGTAATGCGTCAATCTTCCTGTCTTAAGCAAATCAGGTTTTCCTCTATCAAGTAATTCTTTTAAATCGCCATCTGTTCGGTATAACTCGTCTGCTGCATCTATAAATTCCACAATATCCCTGCCTATTCTTAATATTTCTTGTGTCTCTTGGGGGGATAGATTTAAGGGAGAAGGAGATACCCGGAAAGGAATTTTTTGTTCTGTATGATATTCTTCTCTCCGTATCTTATACCAGTCGTAACCATCTCCGAAGACTTCTAATACCATCCTCATGCTCCTTTCTGTTTTAGGTTGACGACTTGGCCTTTCAGATAAAACGCCTTTTTTTAAAACAAAAAGATTATTCTTATTTTGCGTAATTAACATTGTCAATTCTGGGAAACGCACAGCAGAGTCTTCCAGTTTCCCGGCTTCTCTTAAAACCTCTGCAACCTGTTGGTTGTGAGTCACCACTATCGCTAATTTATTACCGTTTTTTCTGTCGGCGTATTCAACGAAACTGCTAATTGTATTGATGATTACTTCTGACTGGCTCATGCCGCTCTTTGGTATTTTGCATAATTTGTCTACCAGTTGGGGATTCCATGGCATTACACCTGAAGGTAGATCAGCCAATAAGTCTTCTTCAGTCACAGGAGGCTGGTCGACTTCATCTTTATATGTGATACAGTTTAACCCTTCAAGGGTAGATATGACAGAACCAGAAATGACTGTAGAAATTATATATGCTACCTCCTTCGCCCTTACGTTCTCGGAAGAAAAAATACGGGTTCTTCTACCTGTCAAAACTTGGGTATGCAGCAAAGCTAAAGCTGTAACAAATACATCAACCAAACCGTTATTTGTCAGTAAATCCTGTTTGTTAAAAGGGTCCCGCATCATCCGTATTTTCCGTAAACCAGGATCAGCTAAGGAGAATATCCATTCAGGAGGGCTTTGTTCGCCGTGCCGCATAAAAATAACTCTGTTTCCTTTACCTGAAATGATGTCGGTTAATTGTACCAACTTCTCCTCGTTGATAGAACTAAAACTGCTTCCCTCGTTTCCAACTCCAATTGCTTTGCTAATCGTACTCGAGAGTTCCTCTGCCAGTAAAACAACTTGCATTGGTTTCATTGTACCTATTTCGCTAAGCTGTTGGGTGTGATTCAAACTAAACTCTGTCCAACCCCTAAAGGCCCTAGGTAGGCGGGGATCGGTAAGATCGGCTTGAGGAGGCAAATCAATAATAGAACTTGATACAGACGTACCTTGTTCTTTGCCCATTTTAGGGAAAAAAATAATCTAACACTTATGTCAAATGTTGTCAACTATTCGGTTTTTGTGGTAGGCTATGGGGGATGTTTCCGGTATTATTTTCTATTGGCAGCTTATCCGTTTCCTCGTTTGGGATCTTTTTGGCGTTGGGTTTTTTGTTGGGTTTGTTTTTAATTTGGAGATTGACCCGAGCCTGGGATTTGGATGAGGAAAAAGTCTTGGATTTGATATTGATAATTTTTGTCGGCGGGATGATTTTTGCCCGGGTCTTTTTTGCCTTAGAAAACTTGCCATATTTTACCTCTTCACCTTTAAACTTAATCAAGTTTAGCAAAGTTCCTGGTTTTTCTTTCTGGGG
>JAMDBX010000060.1 GCA_023487645.1 Patescibacteria group bacterium
ATCAAAGATCAGGGAAGAGTTGAGGATCTAGCACAACTGAAATTGTTTGAGCTTTGACTCTAACGCCCTGCGGTCTCTGCCGCAGGGTATTTTACGAGAGCAGCCCTAAAAGGTCTCTCTTCCCGAATAAATGGATACTCAATTTTTCTATATGGCTCCGGAGGATAAAATTCAGGTTGCCTATCTCTTAAGGGAATAATTCCATCATAAACATAAAGTGGCCTCTTTTGTTCTGGAGTATTATGAGAAATAATCTTTTTATTAAACTTGATTTTGTTGATTCTATTTTCAATCAAAATCTCATTCTTTAATAAGAAATTCTCTTTTATAAAAAATTCTTCTATAAAAAATTCTTCTGGTACGAATTCTCGTTCTGCTATCATATTAATTTAAGACCCATAGTTTATCACAAATATGGCTATACTGCAACCTTAAGTATAGGTTAGAGCTTATTAGCCCCCTATTTTACTTCAAAATGCAGTTATTGAGTACCTGTTTATTGCTAAATCCAGCTCGTAACAAACATAAGTTAAGGAGTAACAGTGGAGTGTCACAGGTTTTAGCTTCAAAGCGAACAAGTGGACACATATAAGCGAAGCTTGCGACCTTTGGTCTTAAGCAGAGCTTGCTTTTTCTTTGAAAAAGTAAAAAAGATATTTAATAAAAGCTGGTGGAAAAACAAAGAAGGTTAATCAGGCTCATGTTGATACCCTAACCAAACCTTTCCAGAGAATTGCTGAGATTGTAGAGTACGCCAACAGTTCGAAAGTAGAGGAAGTTTATCAGAAAACGCCTGAAATATTCGAACTACTGGAAAAGGTTAATATAGCAACCCAAACACCCTTATTTTTACCTGCTTATTCCGAATTGCGGAGAGGGTGGGATTCGAACCCACGGTCGTCTTACGGCGACAGATCGTTAGCACCGATCCGCACTAGGCCACTATGCGACCTCTCCTTATATTACTAAGAGGTCCATAGCTTGCATTAGATAGTTACTACACCGACAAAGTCGGTGGAACTATCGCAAGGTTCTCCGCCGCAGGCGGAGGTTCTTATGCGACCTCTCCAGTGTGCATATTTTACCAGAACATATGGTTTGTATCCAGCTTTTGATATCCACCTGAATTTTCAGTACCTATAACTAGTATACAAGTTTGCGGTATAATCATTCTTAAGATGACTGAGGAAAGTGTTGACTCTAGAGAAAAATCACCACAGCCTCGAAAAAGAAATATTATTCTTTATTTTGTTCGCCATGGTGCCGCTGGTTACTCTAGTCGTCAGGACATGGCGGGATACTTGACAGAAACAGGCCGTGAACAGGCCAGGGAAGCAGCGAAAACTCTTTATCAAGAATTACCAGAAGGAGCAGTCGTTGAGTTTCTTTCAAGTGACCTCAATAGAGCGGAAGAAACTACTGAGGAGATGAAAAAAGAGACGGAGAGATTAAATGATGATCCTCAAAATTCAAAGAAAGTATTTATTCATCATGGTAAGGTTATCAAAGATGAAGGGGAAGAAAGAGAGAAGATAAAAACTTACGCGCGGCTTGCAATATCAGATGATCATACTCGCGAGTTTTTTAGCTTGTCTAAGGATGAATCTGGCAAAGAACAAGATGCAGTTAAGGTTTGGTTAGATAACCCGAACCAAAATGTAATAGAAATGGAGGATAATTTCCGCAGTTTCCTTCGTCATTTTAATAGATTTAGCCGGCATGTTTCTCCTGGCCCGGATATCTACATTGTGTCAACTGTGCACGGTGGGGCTTCTGATGTGGCTATAGGAAGGTTTTTGGGTGAAAATGCGTTAGGAAGACTAATAAATTGCGAAGCTTTTAAGATTTCTTTGTTGACTGATGGTCAGACAACCCTAACTTTTAGGGATGAAACCAAAACTATATCCCTATAAATGAAAAATGGCGACCCTGTTATTGAAAACTACCTTCGAGCTATTGAAAAGCTAATTGAGCGGGGAGGAGAAAAAAAATTTTGGCCGTTTGCTCCCGGTCAGGTAGACTCTTATTTTATCGATGTATTTTCAGTTAATCTTTTTGAGAAATTTAAACGTAATCGGGAAAAATTTAAAGATGCCTTTGCTACCCTTAACACCACAGTTATACGGTGGTTTGGTCTGCCTTATGTAATCCTTGGCTTAAAACTGGCGAACAATTATGAGGGCTATTGTGCTTCCCAAGAGGAGATGACAGATTATATTCGGGCAGTGGATGAGGTATTAAGTAAAAAAGTCTATTCTGATCCTTTCTGTCTGGATGGACAAAACAAAACAATGTTGGATCAGGAAGCAAAAGATAAATTTGAAAAAATCCATCGTTTTGACGCTAGGGATAAAAAGGCCATAAATATTTTTAGTTCTATTTTGCAATCCTACCTTTGGTCGATTGAATTTGATGCCTTTACTTATGGAGCATCTTGGCATGGACCATACACGGTTGACTCTAAAAAAATGATTTGCAAGACCTACAGTGACTTAAATGCGCAGATATGGAAAATACAAAACCTTCCGGATAGAGTGGATATATTTTATCTTTTTGAAGGAGATATTGATTGGAGAGTAGGCTTGATGGAACTTGCTGTCTTTCAACCAGATCTTTGGGATAGATTGGATTCAATAGGGATTTTGGTAGACAATAAAACTGTTGATAATTTAGACAATGTTCAAAAGTTGTCGGAGCAATTTTCTCAAGTTCGGGATCAACAAGTAAGTTTGATTGATGGGTTGCCGCCTGAAGAAATTATTAAAAAGGGTATAGAAATTTATTATTTTATGTTCAGAAACTTTTTTGAGTTCTACCAAGAAAGTTCAAAACCGCCAGAAGTATGTTACCAGCGAATCAAAGATGATGGCCTAAAGTATTGGAATGCTTTTAAACAGGAATCAGTTAAGGAATTAATGCCTGGAAAAGATTTTTTCAAAAGACTCTATGATCCAAGCAATAACTTTACCGGATGAATAAATTTTTGCTTCACAACAAAGATGAAAAAAAGAGGGTCGTTAAAGGCGTTGTTGCGTCAAAAGGTTCCGCTCAAGGTAGTGTGAGAGTTATTACTGACCTTAAGGAGGTAAGTAAATTTATAGAGAGGGAAGTACTAGTATCAGAGTACACAAATCCGTCGTATGTTAAAGCTATGATTAAAGCTTCGGCAGTAGTCACGGATTTTGGAGGAATAACTTCCCATGCAGCAATAATTTCCCGTGAGTTAGGTATACCCTGTATAGTTAGTGCTAAAAATGCTACAAAGATCTTTAAAAATGGTGATGTTGTAGAAGTTGATGCAAATCAAGGAATAGTAAGTATAATAAAAAGGGGTGATGAATGATGAATAATATTTTAGGAACACCAAATGGTGGTTTAATCCTGTTACTGGTGGTTGTTTGGGAATTTATCTGGAAGGGGATTGCTTTGTGGCATAGTGCCCGAAACAGTCAAAGAAACTGGTTTATAGCCATGTTGATTTTAAATACCCTAGGTATTTTGCCCATTGTTTATCTGAGATTTTTCCAGAAGAAACAAGGTTAAATTTGGTGTATACTGATATCAATGCCCACAGTTTTTGAAAAACCTATTCCTGACGAACAAAATCTTCCGGTCCCCGAAGAAAAGCACCATGTTGTCTCAACCGAAGATAGTGACCCGGTAAAAACCCATCTTTCCTGGATTGCTCCGGCCCGGCCTTACCGCAAAAAAGACCGCTCTTATTACACCACCATTGCCACTTTGGTGATTTTACTCATTTTAATTGCCCTGCTGGCCCGGGAAATTTTGCTCATTGGAGTACTTTTGGCCTTGGGCTTTGTAGCTTATGTTTTAGGCTTTGTTCCCCCTGAGGATATTGAGTATAAAATTTCCGATCAAGGAGTAACCATTGGCAATCATTTCTATTTTTGGGGGGATTTGGACAGTTTTTGGCTTTCAGAAAAAGAGGGCCACGGGCTGATGCATATTGTCACCCATTACCATTTTCCGGCCCAGTTGATTTTGGTGTTAGGTAAGGATAATGAGGCCGAGGTCAAAAAAGAGGTGGCTCATTATTTGCCTTTCCATGAAATTCCTCCCAAAAGTTTGATAGACAGCTGGGCTGAAAGTTTGCAAAAACATTTTCCTCTGGAAAATCCCCACCGGTAATTGTCAGTTTTTGGGCAAATGAGACCCCTTTGTGCTAAAATTAGGCAGGTAAGCGCTCGTGGCGCAATGGATAGCGCTCCAGATTGCGGATCTGGTGGTTGTGGGTTCGAATCCCGCCGAGCGCGCATTTTTGGTGGGGTCGCATAGTGGCCGAGTGCGCTGGTTTCGAAAACCGGTGTCGCCGAAAGGCGACCGTGAGTTCGAATCTCACCCCCACCGCAGGTTCGGCAGTCGCCTGAGGCGACTGAGATTCATCCTGCCGCCTCCGCTTATCCTTTAAACAGAGTACCCAGCCGAAAGGCCAGCAGTAGTAGTAAGAACAATAAAGTTATCGGAAGCAGGGTGACAAATATTTTGATTATTTTTGGCCATTTGGTCCAAACCCACATTAAGATGATTCCCAAGGGTGGAGCTAAAAACAATAAGAGGAAAGTAAGGGCAGATTGAAGGTGGTCGGAGCTTTTGCTATGCGCGCGCATATATTAATGATCCGGTAATTCCTAATTGCTGTCAAGTGAGGTAGAATTAACACCAAGCCCTCGTAGGCTAATGGATAGACCACGAGATTCCGGATCTTGATATGTGGGTTCGATTCCCGCCGAGGGTGCTAGTAATGAGAAGTTTAGAAATTGGAGAAGTAAATAAAATTCAGTTTATTATTGATGCCGCAACAGAAGAGGCCAAACGTTCTCCTTGTGCTAAATCAAAACGCGGGGCAATAGTTTTTAAAGATGGACAAATATTAGGGAGGGATCATAACCACCCAAATATTCCCCATACTTGTGTCCCTGATGTATGCATGAGTTATTGTTCTGTTTATACTACCCATGCAGAACGTGGAGCTTGCCAGGATGCAATTTTTAAGGGCAATAATCTTGATGGGGCTTCAATATTACATATGAAAGTAAAAAAAGGTTTGGTCATGCCAGTGGAACAAGCCCAGTGTTTGGATTGCAGCAGTTATTTGATGAAATTAAGATCAAGTGGAATTTATATTATAGAATTGATTTTAATGCATGTAGGTGAGGATAATCGGATTATATTTAAAGGTCATACTATTGATGAGTTTTTTCAAAACAGCATCTCTAGTTTGGAACTATGAAAAGAGAATTTTCTGCTGGGGGAATAGTTTTTAACAGTCAAGGCCAGGTTTTGCTGACCCAAAATTCAGCCAATAAATATTGGGGTTTTCCCAAAGGTTGGGTTGATAAAGGGGAAAGCACCAAAGAGGCGGCTTTAAGGGAGGTTAAAGAAGAGGGAGGAGTGGAGGCTGAAATTGTTGATAAAATTGCTGATTCAAGGTATGTTTTTACCTCCAAAGAGAGTGGGGAAAAAGTTTTTAAGGTAGTAACTTTTTATTTGATGAAATACCTTTCTGGTGATCCCCAAAACCATGATTGGGAAGTGGAGGAAGCCGGTTGGTTTGAACCTGAGGAGGCTTTTAAAAAGCTCAGTTTTTCACAAGACAAATCCCATCTCAAAAAAGCTTTGGAAATGTATAAAAGTTAAAGAAAATGTTTGTTTGAAAAAGCTCTTCCTGAACCAGATTTTAAATATTTTTCAAAATTAAATGCTTTGTATTTATCTGTAAAAGCA
>JAMDBX010000057.1 GCA_023487645.1 Patescibacteria group bacterium
CAAGTTTTATGGGAAACAGTCCACTGAGTCTAGCCGGGGTCAGAAAATCTAAATTTACCTTAACGCCAAAAATAAAAGGTTCAAACTTATCGTTTTTTAAAAAACCAAGGTCGAGCTCTTTGCCGGCGATATTTACTTTAGAGGGTAAATTATTTGACGAAGGAAGATTTGTCCACAAAGCAAAGACAACCAGTAATATTATCAGCCATAATGTTGTTCGTGCTCGCATAAATTTTCCCCTAAATTACCTAAACAACGACCCCAGAAAGCATCTCTTCCTCATCACCCCAGAGCATAATTTTAGGCTGAATCAGCACCCTTAAAATAAAGGGGTCACGTCTTTTAACCCGAAACTGAAATTCTGCCTCATCCATGAATGAATAGTTAATTTCATTTTCCCTCTTGGCCTGCTCATCAGCTACAATAGATTGTAACTCCGGCAACACTATCTGGCCTACGATCAAAATATCAACATCCTCAGGTCCGGAAGCCTGGTTTTTTACAAACCGCGTAGCCATCATAGCATACTTCAGTCTACCTAGTTTACCCCGGTTTTTGATAATTGCCCCCCCTAACCCCGTAGATTTTGCGACCAACCCTAAAAGCTGTTGATAAAAGACATAATCTTTCCGAAAATGGTAAAGTCTGCGGTTTGCCCGCCACTCTGAATCTACCATTCCCAACTTTTCCATGCGGGCTAATTCCCGCCGCACGGCATTAATTTCTTCTTCTGTCCGCCGGACAATTTCTCGAACATGGAGCAATGGGTCTGGGGTGGTCAAAAAGAGCTTTAGAAGCTTGACCCGGACACGCGATACAAATAAATCCTCCATTTCTCCTCCTTTCTAGGCAGAGAACTAATAACTAACCTGCGATCCCTCCGGGACAGTTTGGATCCAGATTACTCCACGGTTAAAAGCAATCTCTTTGCCTTTTAAGTCAACATATTTAGTTCTGGCAGTTCTTGACTGTTTAATCCATTTACCTTCTATGGCATTACCATCCTGAAAGATCAGTGCCTTACCGGTACCGATTGTCCCGTAAATTAAGTGTACATTTCCTTCATAACCGTCATTAGCCCGCGATTCTTTTTCAAATTGCACGACAATATTTCTTGCTGATAGCTGCTGGTTATTATCCAAATCCATATGTGGAGCACCACCATTACTACGTTTATAACAATTACAGGAAGCATCATAAGCCCAGCTGACGGAATAGTCCGAATATCCTTGCCAAAATTCTACCCCAATTTTGGAAGCCGGAGTCAGACCGGCGGCTGTAATTTGCCCTGACTTATTAGGAGAATCATCTTTAAATTTCCAAGGAGTAAACCCACTCTCCCATCTTTGCCCATCCGAATCGGGATTAACCCAGCCACGTTTAGCTCCTATTTCCCAAAGTTTTTGGGTGGTGGAATACATCGTGTGTTCAGTTGCCACCGGATGACCCAAACGTTGGTAATCACGCCAATAAGTGGGGAATCCAATACTAAACTGGTTTAAATCCTTAATATTATATTTAATAATCTGTCCTAAAGCATTCGCCGGCCCCGCGGAATTCGCCCCACCAACGTGGGCATAAAGAGCATCATATTCAGATAACCAATCCAAGAAATAAGTCCGGGCTGAGCGGACAGGTCCAACCTGAACATCACCCAAATTACAAAGGTAAACACCCATAAAGCGGGTAATTCCTCCTTCGGCAACGGCTTCATAAACTACATCCGCATATGAAAGTCCGGACTGTGGCCGGGCATCCGTATGATTTTCAATCATTACTGCCAAAGGCAACCGGGTAACCCAATTGTCATGGGCACTTTTAGTATGCATCTCTCCGTTTAAAGGACAGCCTTCTGTTTTTGGTTCATTACTATTCTCACTCAAACTATTGGCAGGACTAGGTAAAGAAGTGACTAAATGGTCATTAAAATCCACACCTTTTCCTTTAGAAAAAGCCGAATAGGAGATACCTGCGGAGGTTATAAAAAACACAATGGAAAAGATTGAGACAATTAAGCTTTTTTGAACAGTAGTTAAATTATTAAATAAACCAAAAATATTAGACATCTTTTATCAATAACCTATCCATGTAAACGCAATGCCTCATTTACAACTTCTTTTTCTTCCTCAGAGAACTGATATTCTCCTTCTTTACCTTCCTTTACCGGTTTGGCAAAAACTCTTGTCCCAGCCCGTGAATGCAAACTGGTTACAATCATACCCTCACCTTTACCATCCAAAAAAGCTGCCGAAAAACTCTGATCTCCTCCTGTATCATGGTAAGGATTATACCTTTTTAAAACAATCTTTTGGATATATCCTAAACTCTTATTTTTAAACTCCTGTAAACTGTTAACTTCTTCCAAAACCTCTTTTAATTTATCCTCCAGCCCCTCACCTTTGTTTGGAATTAGCTTTTTTACAAAAGATCTGTTTTTCCAAACAACAACAGTTAAACCTAAAAGCCAAATTACATTAATGACACCCAAAACTAAAGTGATACTGCCAAACCCCTCTGGATACATAAATTACTCTTTTTAATATACAAAGGCCGTTTGCTTTTGTCAATGACAAGACGTTTGCAAAACTTAAGTTTTTTTTCGATCTAGTCCAAGGGTTGACAGGCATGAATAATCGTGTTAGGCTCAAATGAGCTTAACTTAGGCATAAAACAAGCTGTCATCCTTTTAAAATGAGTTATTCCAGATCAAAAAAACAGACAGAAAACGAGAAAAAGCTTCAAGTCCTCAAAGCTCAACTTTACGGCAAAGATATCCAAGTATCTTTAGCCAAACCTTCAAGCAACTTTGCCTTTAAAGCAGAACCAGGACAAACAACAGTCTTAGAAACTGATTATTTACGTAAAGATTTACTCAAAATTACCATCTTGGCTATTTTGGCTATCGGAGGACAACTTTTATTATTCATTTTTGATGGTAAACTGCTTTAATTTAAAATTTTATAAGATAACTTATGAAAGGGGGTGAAAATAACCTATGCAGATGTATTGTGTAAAATGTCGCCAAAAGAGAGATGCAAATGACGTCCAAAATGTCACCATGAAAAATGGCAAACCAGCAGTAAAAGGTGTTTGCTCTGTCTGTGGAACAGGTATGTACAAAATTGGTTCTCAAGCTTAATTTTAAAGAAGAGAACTAGTTGGTGTCCGCCAGCTGGCGGATTTCACCATTTTCAAAAAGCCCCATCTAGATGGGGCTTTTTGTTTCTATATTTAACTTTCTTCGCGAGCGCGATAAGTTAAAGCTTCAGCTACATGTTCCGGTAAAATATTCTCCGACTCAGCCAAATCAGCAATGGTCCGGGCAAGTTTTAAGACTCGGTGATAACCCCGGGCTGATAAATTCATTTGGGAGATAGCCAGCTTTAAAAGTTCCAGAGCCTCCCCTTCAACCTTACAAAATTGTTTAATCTGGACATTACTCATCTCTGAATTTGTTAAAATTCCCGTGCCTAAAAATCTCTGGCCTTGGATTGCCCTGGCTTTTTCCACCCGTTTGCGAATAGTTCCCGAATCCTCATTGGCCTCATCTCCCGTCAGTTTATCCACCTCCACCGGCGGCACCTCAAGATGGATATCTATTCGGTCCAAAAGCGGCCCGGAAATTTTCTTTTTATAGCGGGAGATCTGCCCGGGCATACAAACACAATTTTTCCGGGGATGGCCAAGGTTGCCACAAGGACAAGGGTTGTGAGCAGCCAATAAAATAAATTGAGAAGGAAAAGCCAGAGTACCACTGCTTCTGGAAATAGTTACTTTACGGTCCTCGATCGGTTGTCTTAAAGCCTCCAAGACTTGGCGGGGAAATTCCGGCAATTCATCCAAAAACAATACTCCCCGATGGGCCAGAGAAACCTCACCAGGTTTAATAGTATTTCCACCGCCGATAATGCCAACATAAGAAGCCGTGTGATGAGGGGACCTAAAAGGCCGGCGGATAATTAAAGGCTGGTCAGAAGAAAGGTTACCGGAAATAGAGTAAATCTTGGTTACCTCCAGAGCCTCTTCTTTACTCATTGGTGGAAGTATGGAGGCAAAAGCCCGGGCCAGCAAAGTCTTCCCAGCTCCCGGCGAACCTTTTAAAATCACATTATGCGAGCCGGCAGCTGCAATTTCCAAAGCCCGACGGGCTTGTTGTTGCCCCTTAATATCCTTAAAATCGTATTCATAAGTTACATCTTCAACTAGATCAAGATTGGTTAACGGTTGGGGTAAAATTTCTAAAGCCTTAGTCAAAAATTTAAAAACCTGTAATAAATCTTCAAAAGGATAAACTTCCACCCCTTCTACAACTGCCGCTTCTTGGGCATTTTCTTTGGGTACAAAAATTTTTTTTAACCCTAATTTTTTAGCTAAAACAGTAAAAGAAAGGGCTCCGTGAACCGGTCTTAAACTTCCGTCCAAAGACAGTTCACCCACCACCAGGGTGTCGCCAAGGTCACTATCCAGCTGACCTGAGGCTATCATCAAACCTAAGGCAAGCGGCAGATCAAAAGCCGGGCCTTCCTTGGGGAGATCTGCCGGGGCTAAATTTACAGTGATCCTTTTGGAAGGAAAATCAGCCCCGGAATTTTTGATAGCAGACCTAACCCTTTCTTTTGATTCCTCAACTGCCCTATCACCTAGTCCTACCAAAGTAAATGAAGGCAACCCTAAAGAGGCAATATCCACCTCTACAGTAACCGGTACGGATTCTAAACCAACATTAGCTGCCGAGATAACTTTAGCTAACATATCTTGAGTGTATCAAAAATATCTATTAAAAGAATATGAGTAAATTTTTGTTAACATCCGGCAATAAACCTACTTATTAAAAAAATTTGACAAACTGTGATAATCATCATATGCTAAGAATGTCTACTAAAAGCATGCAGGTAGACTAACCGAAAAAGGTTGCTGATCTAGACAGTGCTTTTTGAGGGATAATGGATGCACGTAAAATAGGCATCTAAAAACCGGGGTAAACTGTACAAAGTGTGCTGTTTATCTTTGGTGTGGTACGTAAAAACAAAAGGAGCCTGTTAAATGGGGCTCCTTTTGTTTATGGAAAAACTCTCACAAAAAATTACTTAGGAGACGTATAAGCCAGGTTTTGTTCGACCATCCTCAGTCAAGACTTCGGAGTGGCTTGGTGAAATTTATCTTCGAAACGATATAAATGTCGCCTCGAGTCGCCTTAGGCGACTGCTCCTGATTCCAACCATTGAGCGAGCAGCTCGGTTGAGTCTAGGATTGCAGCAGGGAGGATTGCCATCCCGACTAAAGTCGGGATACCCAGTCGCTTGGTCGTTTCACCCGGCGCCACCCGGATCGTTTCTGTTGCTCTAACTAGCCCGCCCTCATTGCCCTTTCGGACTGAGAGGCGGGTGTCGCCTTATGGCGACCACCTTGCTCTACGCTGCCTGGACTTTCCTCTCGCCTGAGGCGAGTATCACCCAGTTTCCTAAGTCTGCATATTATACCTGGAATCCGTCTTTCAAGCAAATTAACTCACTCTATTTTGGGGGCGCAAAACTTCCTCGACAACGATTTGGATTACTACGGCCAGGGGTACCGCCAGCAAAGCTCCACCGATACCCAATAATCTTCCTCCTACAGAAATTGCTAAAATAACCAATAAGGGATTAAGCCCTACTGCCCGTTTCATAATTTGAGGCACTATAATATGCCCCTCAATTGTTGTTACTTTTTATC
>JAMDBX010000056.1 GCA_023487645.1 Patescibacteria group bacterium
TCTTAGTGGTTCTGATTTTCACTTCCTCATTGTACTTTAGTACGTACAAACACAAGAGCAGGAAGATGATTAGACTGTTCTAACAGGAAATCTACTTTTTACACCTAAAATCTAGCAGAAGTCAGGAAACAATATCAGCTCCAGAGTTCTATATAAACTCAAATCCATTGATTGTTGTTATCTTATTTGGGGAAATAACATTGAGCACTACTTAGACATGCTAACCCATGATCAACCGGAGTTCATTTTAGGAATGGGGGCATATTCCGGCCAAGACAATGATGCCATAAGAATTGAGACTACCACCAATAATAAGTTTAGAAATAACATTATCGATTCAAAAGATCCCAAAACTCTCTCCATAAACCCCTTTCTAAAACCATCACCTGGAATGAAATTAGCCTCGGGGCTGGGAAATTCTTGGTGTAACTTCGTCAGCTGGAAAATAGTTAAACTTATTAATCAAAAATCCTTAAAATCCCAATATACCTTTTTACATATACCTAAACGTTTTCCTGTTAATCAGGCAGTAATGACCATCGAAAAAGCACTTCGCCTAGATTAAAAATTATTCTCCGCCGCCGCTTTGGGCAAAGTAATCATCCGGGTTTCTCACCAGCACGTCCCGGGGTTTGGAACCTTCACCCGGGCCAATCACCCCGGCTGCCTCCAGTTCATCAATAATCCTGGCCGCCCGGGCATAACCCACCCTCAAACGCCGCTGAAGCAGTGAGGCCGAAGCCCGGTCATATTGGCAAACTGTGCGTACCGCCTCTTCAAATAAATCATCCTGGGCTCCGCTATCTCCACCCCGACCATTCATTTTACCCACTGGCATCTCCGTCACCTCGGCCGTATATTGGGGAGCAACTCCTAAGTCTTTGAGGTATTTAATTAAATTATTTATCTCTCCATCAGATACATAAACCCCTTGGATCCGGACAGGCTTGGAAGCGTCAGGAGGTAAAAACAACATGTCTCCCCGCCCTAACAATTTCTCAGCTCCGGGTTGGTCAATAATCACCCGGGAATCAACCATTGAGGAAACATTAAAGGCAACCCGACAAGGAATATTAGCCTTAATCAAACCTGTAATCACGTCCACACTCGGCCGCTGGGTTGCCACTACCAAATGAATACCCGTAGCCCGGGCCAATTGGGCTATTCGAGTAATGGCATCCTCAACCTCAACCGGGGCAAACATCATCAAATCTGCCAATTCATCAATAAAAATAACAATATTGGGGAGTGCTTGGAACCCGGACATCTCATTATAGCTTTGGATATTTCTCACCCCCACCGACTGGAATAATTTATACCGCCGGTCCATCTCAGCCATCGCCCACTTTAATGATGAAAGAATTTTTTCCGGTTCGGTAATTACCGGAGTCAGCAAATGGGGAACACCGTTAAAATTACTTAACTCTACCCTTTTTGGGTCAATTAAAATCAATTTAAGCTCTTCCGGAGAATTTCTAAACAGTAGGGAAATGATAAAAGTGTTTAAAAGTACTGATTTTCCTGAACCGGTAGTCCCGGCAACCAAACAATGAGGCATTTTGGAAATATCCACCACCACAGGTTTGGAAGAAGTATCCCTGCCTAAGGCTACTGAAAGTTTTGATTTACTTTTAATCATTTCATCTGCCGCCAAGATACCTTTAAGTCCAACAACTTCCAGGGAGTGGTTCGGCACTTCAATTCCCACGAGGGACTTACCCGGAATTGGGGCCTCAATTCTTACCGTCCCGGTTGGCGCTGCCAAGGCCAAAGCTAAATCATGTTGTAAATTGGAGATTTTAGAAATTTTGGTGCCAGCGGAAATCTCCAAAGCATACTGTGTTACTGCCGGGCCACCATTAACCTCGGCTACTCTGGCCTGAATGCCGAAAGAATCTAACGCCCTTTCAATCAAAGATGCGCTTTTCTTAACGTCACCACGGTCAGCCGCCGAACCGATTTTATCTGACAAAAGCGAAATCGGAGGATATTTCCAAATTTTTGTTTGTCCGGCTACATTTTGCACTAAAGTATCTGCCAACACCACCTCATCCCTGGAGATCACCTTAAGAGGCATTTTAGGTTTTTCTTCTACTCCCGAGACTTTAATCGGGATTCGGCGGGTATCAAATTGCGGACCGCCGGACCGGTTAAAAACCGGACCAAAGATTTTTTCCTGGAAAAAGGTCGTTGCCCCCCCGAAAACAGACAATAGTTGGCCCAAAGAAGTATTAAACAGTACCACTATCCCTACCAAAAAAACACCAACTAGGACTACAAAGGCCCCGATACCGGTAAGCAGTGCTGCAAGTTCCGACCAGATTAAATTACCCAAACTTCCTGCTTGTTCCGGAACAAAAGGGGTAGTTAGTCCGGTTAAGGCTGCCAAAATCGTTACTAAACCTACTAAAACATTAGTTTGGGCAAGCGACCATTTTAGTTTTTGCAAAACCAACCCGGCCACTAAAAAAATTAGAGGAGCTAAGATCATTGTCCAACCCAAATTGCTTTCTAAAAACATTTTCCAGAAACCCAGCTTTGAGGAGGAAGAAACCATGGAGACTGTGGATAAAGCCGCCAAAACCAAAGAGACTAAAGAGCCCACGGTAATGACGGTTTTTTGGCGTAATTTTAATTTTGGCAGTGAATAAGCAGATCTTCTCCTGGACATATTTAGAATATTAATTTATCCAATTATTATAACACATTATACCAATACTATAGGGTATTATACTTCTACTAATACAGGTAAAAGCATTGGCCGTCTTTTGGTTTGTTCGTAAAAAAACCTTTCTAGGTTTTCTTCAATATGTCTTCTGGTAAACCGCCAATCTAAAATGCTTTCCGGATGATCGGCCAAGACCGACTCAACCACCCTTTTAGCCTGCTCCAAAAGTTTTTCCGATTCTTTTTCAAAAACAAATCCCCGGGAAACAATATCCGGCTCCCCCACCAATTTGCTTGTCCGGGCATCTACCGGCACGATTACCAGAACAATCCCTTCTTCGGCCATAACCTTTCGG
Organism: Patescibacteria group bacterium; assembly: GCA_023487645.1. The sequence continues at coordinate 3,024 of JAMDBX010000056.1, forward strand.
TCGCGCAAGACAATATTACCAACATCGCCTACACCCAATCCATCGACATAAACATTTTCAGCATCAACATGTCCGTTAGCCTCCACCCGTCCCGGATATACATTAACCACTTCCCCATCTTCCAATAAAAGTACTTTGTCTTTACCCCAACCTAACTCCTGGGTCACTTTGGAAAAAGTTTTCATCTGACGGAAAGTTGCCCCGATTGGTATTAAATATTTTGGCCGTGCCAAACTCATCATCACCTTAAGCTCTTCTGAGGCGGCATGTCCGCTGACATGCAAAGCGTCTGTCACTGCCGTATAGTAAACATCAACCCCCATTTTTGCCAACTTATCTATTAACGACGACTGAGCCCCTTCAGTTGAAGGTATGGGGTCAGCTGAAAATACTACCGCATCATTAGGGCCTAAACTGGCAAATTTACTGTCGTTATTAGCCACCCGCGACAGGGCAGAACCGGGTTGGCCTTGGGATCCGGCGATAATGATCATCAGTTTATTTTCCGGAGTCCGTTTAATTTCATCAGTAGCAATGACTACTCCCGGGGGAACCTCCAAATAGCCTAAATCCCGGGCAACTTGAAAATTACTTTCCATCGACCTGCCCAAAAGCGCTACTTTGCGCCCAAACTCCACAGCCACATTAACCGCTTGTTGAATTCGGCTGATGTTTGATGAAGTAGTAGTAATAAATACTTTACCCAAAGTTTCCCCGGTAATTTTTTGAAAAGTCGGTTTGATTGTCCTTTCTGAAGGGTTATAGCCTGGTTTTTCTATTCTCAGTGCATCAATAAGCATCAGCAATACCCCCTTTTGCCCCAGTGCCGCCACTTTACCGACATCCGTTACCTGGCCGCTTACCGGCGTCCAGTCTAATTTAAAATCTGCCTGATGGATAATCCTGCCCACCGGAGTTTCCAAAACAATACCTCCGGAGTCGGGTACAGAGTGGGAAACCGGATAAAAAGATATTCCAAAAGAGCCAAGTTGGAGTTGGGAATTAAAATTAACAATGCGAATTTGATCCTTGGGCAAGTGAAACTCGTCAAATTTAGCCCGGATAAAACCGGCCGCCAACCTTTGAGCGTAAATTGGGACTTTTAACTGCGGCCAAATATAAGGCAACCCCCCAATGTGATCATCATGGGCATGGGTAATAACGATTCCCCGGATTTTACTCCTTTTATCAAGGAGATAGCTGATATCCGGAATAACCAAGTCAACTCCGAACATCTCTTCACTGGGAAAACCGATACCGCAATCAATGATGATAATATCTTTCTCAGTCTCATAAACATACATATTTTTGGTCACGTCACCAACACCCCCTAAGGGGATTAACTTCAGACCCGGGCCTAGATTTTTCTTTTTTTCCATAAATTTTGGTTTAAATGATTTCTGATCCATAATTTATAAATTCAAAACAATTTGTGATTTGTTGTTTGGTACTTGGAATTTACACTCCTTTCTATCCATATTATCCTAAATATTGTCCTATATTTTCTACTGTCAAATGATACGGCCCGGGATTTCCTTCCACTACCATCCTGGCTACTTTACGCACCACTCTTTGAATATTACGTTGTAAGGATCTGATACCTCCGTCAAAACCCAGGGGCCGGACAACCTGCGGCCAAAGTAAATCATCGATAGATAATAATCCCGCCGGCACCCCAGCTTCCTTGATTGCTTTTGGCAGAAGATAATTTTTTCCAATGGCCACCTTTTCTTCATCAGAATAAGCAGGCATTTCAATCACCTCTAACCTATCTAAAACAGCCGTGGCAATATTGCCGGTATTGTTGGCAGTAGCGACAAATAAAACTTTAGAAAAATCAAAAGGATAATCCACATAATGGTCGACAAAGGCAAAATTTTGCTCCGGGTCTAAAAGTTCAACCAGTACTCCCATCACATCTGCCCGCGATTCAGCAGCCACCCTGTCAATTTCATCAAGCAGTATCACCGGATTGCGCACTCCCGCCTGATGGATAGCTTTCATCAATTGCCCGGCTTCCGCTTCCGGATTAGTCCGGGAAGATCCCCGAAGTTCTTTTACCGAACCCAAACCTCCAAAAGGAATACGGATAATCTGCCGGCCTAAGCTTTCAGCGATGGAATAAGCCAGGGAAGTTTTACCACTGCCTACCAAACCCACAAAAGCCAGCACCTGAGAGTGCATTTGATGTTGGTTGCGGCTGTTTAAAATTAAGGTTGAAAGGTATTCTAAAATCCGGTCCTTAACTGTTTTTAGTCCATAGTGGTTCTTATCCAAAATTTCCGTAGCCCGGTGAAGGTCTAAAATATCCTGGCTAAGACTCTGGAAAGGCAAAGTAGCCACAAAGTTGATGTACTCTAACTCCCGGTCAAACTCAATTTTATAACCTGAAGAGATGACAACTTTTTCTAGTCGGGTAAGTTGATACTGCAACTTTTGGGCCAAGTCAGTTGGAAGTTGGGATTGAGCAAGTTGGGTTCTGGTCTTTTGAAAAATATCTTCTTCAAAATTTGATTGTCCTTTCTATCCATATTATCCTAAAT